>NZ_JBBYHS010000005.1:0-242834 GCF_038290035.1 Flavobacterium calami | reverse complement strand
CAAATAACAATAAAAAGCATAATACTCATATAAAATTTTCTATGCGAGTTCGAAATAGAGTTGTAGAAGTCGAAATTTACCTTTTTAAAACCGCAACAGAATATTTTTTCATAAAACAACCAATGCAAAATCAATCCCTAAAATTTGCTGCATAAAAAAAGGCTGCCCTTATCGGACAGCCTCTTTTTGTTGCGAGGAACGAATCAATCTCACTTGCAAGATCTATTAGTTCTTGTTTTAGTGTGATTGCTTCGTTCCTCGCAATGACTTAACTATCTAAATAAGAAAAACCATTTTCAAAGTTTTGAGCTTTGAAAATGGTTGTATGTTTTTAAGTTGAAGTATTGTTAAAATTGAAATTTATATTTTAGTATTCTTTTTTTCAATTGCATTTTGTCATTGCCATTGAAATGGTCATTGAAATTTACTCAGTATCCTGTGTTTCTTCAAGATCTTCAGTATTTCGACCTACTTTTACTTTTGGGTTATTCTGTGTTCCGGTAACAGTCAGTGGGATTCCGAATATGCCTAACGGAGGCAGTCCTAAACGCATTTTTAAATTAAGTTTTCCGTCCAGACTTGTTGTGCCTTCGATTCTTGGTCTGAAGCCGGCAAATTTAAATTTAAAACGTTCAACAGTCATGATGTTGTTTTTGATTGTAGTTTTAATATCGACTTTAGAAACGTCAGGATTTTTCATGGATTCTGAATTTGTTTCCTTGCTTACTGCGCTGAACATTTTCAATCCTCTAACTTTTACATCTTTTACCGAAAGTGTTCCTCCTCCGGTTAAAGAAGGATAAACAGGTTCCATATTTCCGTTTAAGCGTCCTTTTAGTTTATAATCTAAAGAGACAATTCCCCGGGCTTTTTCGGCTGCGCTCGCCATTTTTCTGAAGACTTCAATTTCGTTATAAGCTCTTTTGATACTAAAATCCGAAGCTTTTATGTTGTAGTCAAAAATCGCTTTTTGAGATGTAGTTGCCTGATAATTACCATTCATACTCACATTGCAGCCAATTAAATTGAATCCGGTATTTTGCATGGTTAGTTTGCCATTTTTCATGCTTAAATTTCCTTTTGCATTTTGAAGATTAAGCTTGTCAAAATATACTTTTTGAGCATTTGCCATCAACTGCAGATTCAAATTGGTCGGAATTATGATTACTCCCGTTTGGCTCGTTGTATTTGTTTTCTCTGATTGGGATTCAGGATTTTTTGTTGCAGGAATACTGGTTTCTGTAGCAGACATAAATTCATCTACGTTAATATATCTCGAGGTAACCGTAAAAGAGCCTTTCAGGATCCCTGTGTTGGTTGTCGCATAATTAAAAACATTTTGCAAATATCCATTCATTTTAAAATCTGACTGCCCATAAGCTGCCAGGAAATTATTGAAAGACATTTTGTCCTGATTGATTTTGAAAATACCTTCTTTAATGATAAATTTTTTAGGAAGGTATTCAGATGCGATTCCGATGTTTCTTAATTCGAGCGTTCCTTTGTTCTGAAGTTTGTTGTAATTGCCTTTTGCGGCATCGCTTTGTTTTCCTTTTAAAACCAGATCTGCTTTTATAAAACCATCCAGATCAAGCCCTTTTTGAGAGAAAACTTTATAGATTTTGCTCACATCAAGTTCTCCTTTGGCTTTTACATCATAATTTAAATCGTCAAAATTACTTAAATCAGCCGATACAAAAACCGGTTTGCCTTCAAAGGTAAATTGTGCCGGTTTTAGTTTTACTTTCAAATCATCAAAAGTTCCTTTTTGATTGTCGATATTAGATTTTACAATGATATGCGTAATCGGATTTGGGTAATATTTGGTTTTAATATATCCGTTGTTTAAATCGATAAAACCTTTTGTAGCTGGGAAAAGTCTGTTTTTTTGATCAAATTTCCCGTTGGTTTTTATATCTCCGGTTAAAATTCCTTTTAGTTCAATATCCGGAATCCCCAGGGCTTTCGTTAGTTTTTCAAGGTCAATTTTTGCTTTAAATTCACCATTGATTTCAGTAGTATTAATGCCTTTTACGAAAAATTTAGATTTTAAATAATCCTGATTAATATTTAAAGACAAATTTTTGGCATCAACAATTGCGATGTCAGGATTCAAAGAAGGGACTTTTGTTTTGACTTCCAGATTTAAGTTTGAAACCGGAAAAGCATTTTTGTTATAGTTTACAAACCCGTCGGCTATTTTTACATCAAGATTCAGGTCTGGAGCTATGTTTTGTGAAGCAATGTAATCTCCTTTTAAAGTAAAAAGCAAATTAGTATTTCCTTTTAATTCAGTTTTAGAAAGCCATGTAATATATTTTGGAGGTAGAGCTGTGAAGACATCATGCAGATCGCTATTGTCGGATTTGATAACAAAATCCATTCTGTAGCCATCTTTCAGAAAGTCAAATTTACCTTTAAAATCAACAATAAGCTGATTGATTTTTAGGTTGTTTTGCTCAAAGAAAAACGATAATGAGTTTACATTTACTTTGGTAATTAATTCTGCATCAACTTTTTTATTCATCAAATAAGGTTCATCTTCATAAACAATATTCAGTTTGTCAATTTTTGCATTTGAGTGTAAATCGAAAATGGCTTTGTTTAGATCTCCTTTTCCAAGATAATTAAAGCCTAAAGCATTAAAATGAACTTTAGTAGATTGGTCATCATAAATTATTTTACTGTTGATGATTTCAATTCTTTCTAATTTTAAGGCTGTTTCGGTACTGTCTTTAGATTTCTCCTGTTTTGATGAAGATTTGTAAATATTGTAATTTGCCTCCCCTATAGCGTTTACTTTTACGTTGATAAATGAATCAGATAAATAAATCTGATCGATTTCGACTGTTTTGCTAAATATCAGACTGACAACATTGATTCCGAAAGAAACTTCTTTTGCGGTAATAAATTTTTCCTTTGCATAAGGTGCAGACCCATTTAGATTTAAATCATTTAGGGTTAAAGTCAGCGAAGGGAAATGATGAAAAAACGAAAGCGAAACATCAGAATAATTTAACTCTGCGCTAAGTTTTTCATTTGCGGTTTTTTTAATCTGTTCCTTTATTTTATCTGCGAAAATAATAGGTGTCAAAAAAAGCAATCCTATAATAACCACGAAAGTTATTCCAAGATATTTAGCTGTTTTTAATAAAATGGATTTCTTTTTACTTTCAGACATGATTATTTTTTTTGGTTAAATATTTTTAAATATTTTTTGGTTATCCGTGAACTGTTTCGCTTTTACCATAATTAGTAATAATCGAACCTTCGTATTCAATCCATTCCTTCCAGCGTTTGTCAATATCAATATTGTCCTGATACTTTCTGGCGAAACCTAAAAAAGTAGTATAGTGTCCGGCTTCAGAAATCATCAGGTCACGATAAAATTTGGCCAATTCCTGATCTTTTATATTTTCTGAAAGAACTTTAAAACGCTCACAGCTTCTGGCTTCAATCATAGCCGAAAATAATAACCGGTCGCAAAGAGCATCTCTGCGGCTTCCGTCTTTTTTCATGAATTTGAAAAGTTCATTTACATAATGATCTTTTCTTTCTCGGCCTAACGTAAGCCCGCGTTTTTTTATTACTTCGTGAACCATCTGTAAATGCTCTAATTCTTCTCTTGCAATTACAAGCATTTCTGTGACAAGTTCTTCTAATTCAGAGTTGTAAGTTACGATGCTAATAGCGTTTGAAGCAGCTTTTTGTTCGCACCAGGCGTGATCGGTCAAAATTTCTTCTATATTTGATTCGACTATATTCACCCAGCGAGGGTCTGTCGCTAATTTTAATCCTAACATAATTTTCGGAATTTAGATATTACAAAATTAGTGTTTTTTTACAACTGAATATCAGGAAATATCATGTAAATACATAGAAAAATCATTATTTTGCAATAAGAAACAAATTAAAATGAATCAGATAAAAAAGTTTTTAATTATTGGTTTTGTCTGGCCGGAACCCAATTCATCTGCGGCAGGAGGAAGAATGATGCAATTGATTTCTATTTTTAAAGAAAATGGATACGAAATTACATTTGCAAGTCCCGCTTTAGACAGTGATTTCATGGTAGACTTGGATGAGTTTGGAGTTGCAAAAAAAAGTATTGAACTTAATTCTACCAGTTTTGATGATTTTATTCTGGAGCTTAATCCGGATGTAGTTTTGTTTGATCGTTTTATGATTGAAGAACAATTTGGGTGGAGAGTTTCGGAAAACTGCCCGAAAGCGATCAGATTGTTGGATACAGAGGATTTACATTGTTTAAGGACTGCGCGCCAAAAAGCATTTAAAGAAAACAGAACTTTTGAATTGCATGATTTGTTGTCTGAAGAAGTGGCAAAGCGCGAAATTGCCAGTATTTTGAGATGTGATTTGTCTTTAATGATTTCGGAATTTGAAATGGAAGTTTTGAATGATGTTTTCAAAATAGATTCAAAATTATTGTTTTACCTTCCTTTTTTAGTGAATAAAATGACTGAAAAAGATCTTTTGGAATTGCCTTCCTTTGAAGACCGGAAGCATTTTGTTTTCATCGGAAATTTTCTTCATGAACCGAACTGGAATACGGTTTTATATTTAAAAGAAGTAATCTGGCCTTCTGTGAAAAAACAATTTCCGGAGGCTGTTTTAGAAGTGTATGGAGCTTATCCGTCGCAAAAAGTCCTCCAATTGCATCAGCCTAAAGATGGTTTTTTAATCATGGGTAGAGCAGCAGATGCTAATGAAGTAGTAAAAAAAGCCAGAGTGGTTTTGGCGCCGATTCGTTTTGGTGCTGGTTTAAAAGGTAAATTATTAGAAGCAATGCAATGCGGAACTCCTAGTGTTACAACGCCTATTGGAGCGGAGGCAATGCATGCCGGTTTGCCCTGGAGTGGTTTTATAGAAAATGATATTGAGCCGTTTGCAAAGCAAGCCGTTTTATTGTATCAGGATGAAAATACATGGAAACAATCACAAAAAAATGGTGTTATAATTATTAACGAGTGCTATCAAAAAATTAAATTTTCAGATAAATTAATTGGTGCAGTCAATTCATTATTGACAGATTCAGAAAGCCATCGTCTGCATAATTTTATGGGAAGCCTGCTACAGTATCATACGCTAAAAAGTACCAAATACATGGCAAAATGGATTGAAGCTAAGAATAAAAAGGATTAGTTTTTAAGGTATTTTAAATCAGTAAATTTTGCCGTTTGGTTTTATGCTGGTGTTTATGGTATTGATTTTTAAATATTTGTATTTTCATAACCAAGATTGTACAGGATAGTTTTAGATGTAAATAGTAATAATTTACTGACCTTATTAACTATCAAACCAAAATTAATTATGAAAAAAGAAATGTTTAAGAGGCAATTGTTTGTCTCAATGTTATTCGTTTGTTTAAGTTTTTTTGCCGGCTGTACAAGCGATGGGGAAGAAGCAAATAGTGAAGCGGAAGCTGCGGTACAAAATGAAACTTATCAGGTTTCAACTGCAAAAGGAGGTGATTTATCTGGAGAAGTAACGGGTACAACAGGTGCCTATGTTGCTAAAGTAAACGGCGTAACCAAATACACAGGTTCTGATTATGTGGCTGCGATTCAGGCTGCGATTAACAACCTTACTGCAGGAAGGGACACAAAAGAATGGGTAACTGTTCGTGTTTCAGGTGCATCTGGTTCAACTGGCGGTAGTCTGAAATATGTAAATATGGCCAGCTATACCGGTTTAGATTTTGCAAACAATACTTTTAACGCGAATAGTGGTGATGCTTTGGTTATTCCTGTTTGGGCAGACAGAAAAACCAATATTGAAGTAAAAAACCTGAAAGTTACCGGAAAACCCCGCTACGGTATTTGGTTTAAAGGTTGTACCGTTATGAATATTAGTAATATTACAATGAATATTGGAGTTCCTCAGGCTGATTTAGGATTAGGAATCAGGGTAGATAATAGTACTGCAGCGACCAGTAAATTGACAATCAGCGGAACTATTAATATTACTGGTGGTGACAATTCTATCGAAACTTATGGTGTCGACGGATTTTCTATTGGCAACGTGACTTCAAGTAATAATGCTGCTTGTGGAGTGCTATTGAATCAATCTAAAAATGGTACTGTTGGAACTGTTACAGGAACTAATAATAGTACAACAGGTTCGACTAAAGGTTATGCTACTTTTCGCTGCGCCAATAACAATGGACCAAATATAGTTTGTTCTAAAGTATATTCACGTGGCAGCGGACGCGGTTTCTTTAGTGTTACCGGAAGCAACGGTTGTACGATAAATACTGTAGATATTTCAAATACAGCCATTCAGGGTATATTATTGCAGGATGCTTCTAATACAAAAGTGTTAGCTGGTACAGTTAGCAATGGTCATCCGAATGTGCAGCATGTAAACTCAACAAGCTGTAGTACTAAAGTAAACGGTCAAACGTATACTGCTGTAAACGGTAGCTGGTAAAATATTATATCAATTGAAACAAAGCGGTGTGTAATGCACCGCTTTTTATTGTTATTATGAATAGACTAATAAAATCGCTTGTTTTCTTTGTTTTGTTATTTTTTTACGGATGTAAAGATTCTTCAAAAAAAGATATTATTAAATTTAAAAAAGTGGTTTCGGAGAAAAACAATGTTTTTACAATTCCTAAAAAAATAAAAGATGATTTTCTCCAAAAAGTTCCAACTTTTGAAATGATAAAAAAAGAAGATTATTCTAATTTATTTTGGGATTTTTACGACCAAAATAGTACTCCAAACGAATGTTATACTGATATTAACAATGACCAGATACTTGATTATGCTGTATTGTTAAAGAATGGTAATGAGTTAAAATTAGGAATCATTTTTTCTTCAGATAAAAAATATTTACATTGGATTTCTCCCTTTTCAATTGAGAATATAAATTCAGAAGGAGTGAATTTTTGTGTATCGGTAAAACCTGCAGGAAGAACAGATGTTGTGAAAAAAGTACCGGAATCTCTTGTAATAAAGAAAAACGGATTTCTTTTAAGAAATTTGGAGCAGGATTGTTTTATATTTTATGAAACCAATGGGCAAATAAAAACGTTTAAAATGCTTTAGAATAATTGATTTGATGAAACAATTTGATATTTATAAAATAGCTTTTTTTCTTGTTTTCATTTCTTTATTTTCTTGTAAAAATGAAGAAATAGTCGAAGATGTAGATGGTAACGAATATCATACAACGAGAATAGGAAAGCAAACCTGGATGGTAGAAAATCTTAGGGTTAGCCGGTTTAAAAATGGGGATTCAATTGAAAAGCTTAAGAGCAGTAAGGATTGGAAAAAGGTAAATCAGGCTGGATATTCTTTTTATAATAATGATGTTGATTTTGTGAAAGATTATGGTTTTTTGTATAATTACAACTGTCTGCAAGATAAGAGAGGAATTGCTCCGGAGGGCTGGAGGATTCCAACTGAAGAAGATTTAAGACAGCTGGAGTCGTTTATAAATTCAGATTCAATAGGATTTTTTTTGAAAGAAAAAGGAAATCAACATTGGTTGGCATCCGATGCAGTGGGAAATAATGCAACTGGTTTTAAAGCTTTGCCGGGAGGTTATCGGGATGAGGAGGGAGGTTTTTATATGCTTAAATCTAATGGGTATTATTGGACTGTTAATGGAAGTTTTGAATTCTACAATTGGAGTCACAGAATGTTTCAGGTTTTTGCTGATGTAAGAAGAGATAGTGTTTTTAGGCAATATGGTTTTTCAATAAAGTGTATTAAAGAAGAGTGATTTAAAAAGAAAATCCCGTTTTGAATAAAACAAAACGGGATTTAATATAAATTTTACAACTAATTACGCCAACATAGTAACTGGACTTTCGATGTATTGTTTTAATGTTTGTAAGAACTGAGCTCCGGTTGCTCCGTCAATTGTTCTGTGGTCACATGCTAATGATAACATCATTGTGTTTCCAACTACGATTTGACCGTTTTTAACTACTGGTTTCTCCACAATTGCACCTACAGAAAGGATGGCAGAGTTTGGTTGGTTGATAATTGAATTAAATTCAGTAATACCAAACATACCAAGGTTAGATACTGTAAAAGTACTTCCTTCCATTTCTTGTGGTCCTAATTTTTTGTTTTTAGCTCTTCCGGCAAGATCTCTTACTGAACCGCCAATTTGAGATAAGCTCATAGCGTCTGTAAATTTTAATACAGGAACAACTAATCCGTCTTCAACAGCTACAGCAACACCAATATTTACGTGGTGGTTGATGATAATAGCATCTTCTTTCCAGGTAGAGTTGATTTTTGGGTGTTTTTTCAATGCTAAAGCACAGGCTTTGATTACCATATCGTTGAAAGATACTTTTGTGTCCGGAACGCTGTTGATAGCAGCTCTTGCCTGCATTGCTTCATCCATACTAACTTCGATCACTAAGTTGTAGTGAGGTGCGGTGAATAAAGATTCAGAAAGACGTTTTGCAATGATTTTACGCATTTGAGAATTTTTGATCTCTTCTGTGTAAACTTCTCCGGCAGGAACAAATACTTTTGGAGCAGCTGGTGCAGAAGCTTCTTGTTTAGCAGCTGGTGCAGAAGCGGCAGTTTGCGTCTGATTTGATGGAGTAAAGTTCTCGATATCGCTTTTTACGATACGTCCGTTTTCTCCGGAACCTTTAACTTGAGATAATTGAATTCCTTTATCGGAAGCAATTTTCTTAGCTAATGGAGAAGCTAAAATTCTTCCATTTGAAGTTGTTTCAGCTGCCTGAGGCGCTTTCTCAGCAGCAGGAGCAGCTTTTGTCTCTTCAGCAGCAGGAGCGCTTGCGGTTGCAGTACCTCCGGCAGTAAAGTTATCCGCAATTCCGGAGATGTCAGTTCCTGCAGGTCCGATGATCGCTAATAAGCTGTCAACAGGAGCAGTGCTTCCTTCCTGAATTCCGATGTATAATAATGTTCCGGCATTGAAAGACTCAAACTCCATAGTAGCTTTGTCAGTTTCAATTTCGGCTAAAATATCACCTTCTGATACAGCATCGCCCACTTTTTTCAGCCATGTCGCTACAGTGCCTTCAGTCATTGTATCACTCAAACGAGGCATAGTTACAACTACAACTCCTTTTGGTAATTCAGTTGCTGCTTTTGCAGGAGCGGCAGTTTCTGTTTTTGCTTCAGCAGCAGGAGCATCCGCTTTTGGAGTCTCAGCTGCAGGAGCGTCACCACCGGCTAAAAGAGCTGAAATATCTTCTCCTTCTTTACCAATGATGGCTAATAATGAATCAACAGGAGCAGTTTCTCCAGCCTGAATCCCGATATGTAAAAGAGTTCCTTCGTTAAAAGATTCGAACTCCATTGTTGCTTTATCTGTTTCAATTTCAGCAAGGATATCTCCTTCACTAACTTTGTCGCCTACTTTTTTAAGCCAAGTCGCTACCGTTCCTTCCGTCATAGTATCGCTCAAACGAGGCATGGTTACTTTAATTGCCATAATTTTTTATAATTTATGAGGTGTAAATGGATAGTCTTCTTGTGCGTATACTACATCGTATAATTGTTGTAAGTCTGGGTATGGAGATTCTTCAGCGAATTTCTGACATTCTTCAACTAAGTCTTTAACTCTTTGGTCGATTACTTCAATTTCTTCCGCAGTAGCATATTTCTGATCCATAATTACATCAAGAACCTGAGTGATCGGATCGATTTTTTTGTACTCTTCGACCTCTTCTTTAGAACGGTATAATTGTGCATCAGACATAGAGTGTCCTCTGTAACGATACGTTTTCATTTCAAGGAAAGTTGGTCCGTCTCCGCGACGTGCTCTTTCCATAGCTTCGTGCATTGCTTCGGCAACTTTTACCGGGTTCATTCCGTCAACAGGTCCACAAGGCATTTCGTAACCTAAACCTAATTTCCAGATATCAGTATGGTTTGCAGTTCTTTCTACAGAAGTACCCATTGCATAACCATTGTTTTCAACGATAAATACAACTGGAAGTTTCCATAACATAGCCATGTTGAAAGCCTCGTGCAAAGAACCTTGTCTGGCAGCTCCATCACCAAAATAAGTTAAGGTAACACCGCCTGTATTAAAATATTTATCAGCAAAAGCTAAGCCAGCCCCTACAGGAATTTGTCCACCTACAATCCCGTGTCCTCCATAAAAACGGTGTTCTTTAGAGAAAATGTGCATAGAACCTCCCATACCTTTAGAAGTTCCTGTTGCTTTTCCTAAAAGTTCAGCCATAACGTTTCTGGGATCAACTCCCATGCCGATTGGCTGTACGTGGTTTCTGTAAGCAGTAATCATTTTATCTTTGGTCAAATCCATAGCGTGCAAAGCGCCTGCCAATACAGCTTCCTGACCATTGTAGAGGTGAAGAAATCCTCTGACTTTTTGTTGGATGTATAACGCTGCAAGTTTGTCTTCAAACTTTCTCCAAAGCAGCATGTCTTCATACCACTTTAAGTAAACCTCTTTTGTAACTTCTTTCATCTGAATTCTTTCTTTTGCTAAAGTTGTTTTTTTGTGTTATCAATTATTACCTATAACGCAAAATAGTTTCCTCCCACAAATTTGCGCCCGAAGGGTCGGGATGCAAAAATAAGACATTACATTTAAGAACTAAAATTTAAAAGCTACTTTTTGGCTTTTTTTACAAGAACTTTTTATCAAACATGAAAGGCAGTAGATTTTTAAGGGATGCTGACTGGTAAATTACCCCTGTTTCTCCCATAAAATAGATTTCTATAGGGGTGTCCTGTTTGATTTCATATTCTGCAATAGATTGTCTGCATGAACCACAAGGGGGAATTGGTGCCTGAGTTTGATTTGTGTCTGATGCGGCTGTAATTGCCATTTTTAAAATTTTAGCCTCAGGATAAATGCTTCCGGCGTGAAAAATTGCCACGCGTTCTGCACACAATCCCGATGGGTATGCCGCATTTTCCTGATTTGAGCCTAAAACAATTTTTCCGTTATCGAGTAGTAATGCAGCGCCTACCCTGAACTTAGAATAAGGGGCGTATGCTATTTTACGAATTTCTACAGCCTGATTCATTAAATCCTGGATATCATTTGGCAATTCCTGAAAGGTATCGAAAACCAAAAATGATGTTGTTATATTAATTTCTTTCATTCTTTTTATGGGAAAAAAAATCCAAATTCCTAAACAGGAATTTGGATTGATAATATTTTAATTTTATTTACGTGTTAATACTCTTCGTATTTATCTCCAAAGTTAAATGTCAATGAGAATCGAAGTGTGTTTTCTAAAGGGTTTTTTACTTTTGATGCAGAGAACAGATACGAAACGTCAACTTTTACAATGTTGTATTTGAATCCTGCTCCTAATGAGAAAAACTGAACGGCACCTTTCTCAGGGCTTTGGTGAAAATATCCTGCTCGCATAGAAAATGAATCCTGATAGGTGTATTCTCCTGAAAGGCTGTAGGTGATTTCTTTTAACTCTTCACTAAATCCGTCCGGGGCGTCATGAAAAGACTGGAACATTCCTTCTACCCAACCGATTGAATTGTATTTATTATTAGCTTCCTGAACACCATCGGTGGTTTCTCCTGGGTCAGTTGTGTCGCCATCGCCATTTAAATCTGTGGATGTAGGAACAGGGATTTGCGGAGTAGGAACAAGTAATTTTGTAAATTCAAGGCCTACAGATACTTTGTTGTAGTCATCTAATATGAAATCAAAACCACCTCCCAATCTTAAGTTTGCAGGAAGAAAGTTTGATCCATTATCAGAATCACTTAAGTCATAATTAATCTTTGGACCCATATTTTGAAAATTAAATCCGGCTCTCCATCTACCGTTAAAATCATTGTAGGCAATTTCTTCAGACTGATAAAATCCGGCAACATCAAAAGCAAATGATCTTGCTGCAGATAAACTCTGTCCTCCTGTTGTGATTCCTAAATTTGAACTAATGAATCTTGCGCCTACGGCCATTGAGAACATTTCGCTTAATTTTAGTGAATAAGATCCGTCTATTGCGTATTCTGATGGTTTAACTGTATTGGCTACATCAGTAGGATTGTCCCTAAGTTCGATGTCCCCGATACTAAAATAACGTACACTTCCGGCAAAAGCACTTCGTTCGTTAATTTTGTTGTAATAGGTTAGCTGACTTAATGAGATGTCATTTACTAAATCAGTCAGATAAGGGGTATAACTTACAGAGAAACCTTGTTTGTCAATTGAAAAAGCATATTTTGCGGGATTCCATTGTTGAGAGAATACGTCTGCCGATGTTGCAACACCCTGGTCACCCATACCGGCAGCTCTTGCGTCAGCCGCTACTTGCAGGAAGGGAACCCCTGTTGTGATAGGTCTGTCTTGTGCTTTCGCAAACGATATGATAAAATAAAACAATAAGAGAGATATTTTTTTCATTATAATTAAGTAAGTGTTAGTTTTTGTGTTAGTTGTGCAAATATATATTATAGAATAACAAGTTTTTCATACTTTTCTGCTTTTTTATTTGTTACATTTGATTTTACGGTGAGTTTGTAAATATAAACCCCTTTTCCTATTCTGTCTCCAAAATCATCTTTGCCGTCCCAGGTAATTTCTCTTGATAAAAAACCTTCGGTTGTAATAATTTGATTTTTTGTCCAGACTACTTTTCCTGTTATCGTCATAACCTGTACCTGAACATCTAAAGGTTCGTAAGGTTTGTTGTGGGAAAACCAAAACTGGGTATAGGTAGAAAATGGATTGGGGTAATTAAGAACATGGGTCAGTTCAAGTGATTCATCACCAACAACTACAAATTGTATTTCGCTTGTCACCGGATTGTTGTAAACATCCCAGGCTGTAAAAGTAATAGTGTGCATTCCGGCGGTTAGATTTCTTAATGGGAATCGTAGATTTCCATTGGAATAATCATCTAATTTTGTCTGATAATAATCATTCAGAATGTAAGGGTTACTAACGTCTCCATCTAGAACAGCAATGATGTCATGGCCGATTCCGCTTGCTGTATTAATTCCGTTTTCATCTTCAAGAAATGCTAAAAGAAACGGAGAAGTGTTTGTAATTCCTCCCGAAACGAATGTTTCATCGTTCATATATAACTTCACTTTTGGATTAATATTGTCCTGAGGGGCACTTTCGTTAATTCCTCCAATTTTTATGATATCATTATAACCCGACTGGTTTTCTAAAATGTCATTTTTTTTCGAATAAAAGCTAATTCTGCCATTGTTTACAGGGATCCGAATGTCTCTTGGAACAACAAAACTAAACTCGAACTGACCATTTGTTACAGAAGCGTTTCCTCTAAAAATGGTTTCCCCTAAAGTTTTAAACTGCATTGCCGGACTATAACCATCATTGTTAAGAGTTGTGCTGGTAATTAGTTTGTCAAAAATAGCGGTTGAAAGTTCTCCGTTGTAAGTGCTTAAAAGGTTGTTGTTTTCATCTGTAATTTCTCCTGAAATCTTAATTTTTGCTAAAGATTTGAAATCTTCAATGGTTCGGGAAACCGGTATGTCGTTTACTTTTGTTAAATTAATTCTGGGTTTTGGAATAGCCAGCATTATGGCAGGGTCTCCTAAATAAAAAACAACATTACTGGAGGAACTTGGGTTTTCGTTTTTTGAAATACGCAAAGCTTCGGCAATAGTTGTGTATTGGTTTGATCCATAAGACAAAAGATTTTTTGCCAAGATGTCATTGAAATTTTCAGCATTATACTGTCCTATAGAACGAATTGTACTAAGCATTGCAATAGCTCCTCCTTTTGGATTCCAGAAAGTGTATTCTCCCGCAGTTGGATGCGTAGGATCGTCAAATCGTGAAAACTCACAGGTTATGGTTATAAATAATGGATATCTGTATTGATTGTTTAGGTTTTGTCCGTCAGCTTTTTCCCAAATACGTTCAGTTGCTAGACCATCTTCACCGCCGTGACCTAAATAGTTAAAGACCAAAGCTCCTTTTTCGAAGGCATTAAATAGGTCTGTTCTGGCTTTCGGATATCTTGAACCTCCTGCTGATGCTTCTTGTGTATAAGAGTCCATAAGGATTTTGTCGATATTTAGAAATGGTTTTTCAGTAGTGATTTTGTCGGCTAAAGTATTTTGACGGGATTGTAATGTAGCATCGGAAAGTTTGTCTGAATCATCGCTGATTAAAACAAAATTATTTCGCCAGTTTCCATAAGATTTGCTATTGTGATATTCTAAAACTTTATTTACCATTTCCTCTGCCTGAACATTGTCGGAAACCAGCATTCTTCCTGTTGTAATATCGATTCCGCCAAAAAAAGAGGTTACATTTCCTTCGTTGTCATCCATCAGGCCAAAGAAATCGTCAGATGAAAAGGAAGATTCTCCGGTAGTGCTGCTATTTAACGAATGATAAATAGGTACGATGTTCGTATTGTTGGAAATTCGGTTTTTATAATCAAAAGAGGCATCACCAAAGAGATTCAGGTATTTTACTCTTTTGTCAGGTGACGAAGCGTTTTTATAAACATATTTTACACAGTTTCTGATTGCAGCAATATCTTGTTTTCCCGAAGAAAATTCCTGATAGATATTTTCAAGTGTAATAACTTTTACATTTAGTTTTGAATAATTTCTGTGAAAAGCAGCTAGTTTTTCTGCCTGAGAAAGTAAATTTTTAGGAGATATAATTAAGTAATCTATATCCTGAAAGGTGTTTTGAGTATTTCTTAAAAGAGTTCCTTTTAGGTTTTGATTGGCGATTTTAGATTGTCCTTCTTTTAAAGGAGTATAATAATCTCTCGGATCTATTGCAATGTATTTTCGGATTTCGCCTAAAGAAGCTTTGAAGCTAATAGTGTTTAGATTGCTATTCTCAATATTGGATACATTATATAGGTCTGTAATGTCCCAGATTTGGGAAATTGCTGAAGCGTCAGAAATAGTATAATTTACAATTCCGTTTGTAGAACCGGCAAGATCATACTGGAATAGAAATTGTTTTCCTGTTCCTTTTAGTTTTCTTTTAGCAATTAGATTAATGTAATCCAGATACCCTTTTGATCCGGGTACTCCGTTATTGTTATAGGTGAGTTTTATTTTTACGGTTTCAGAACCTGTAAAACTTGTTCCGGCAGGAAGATTTCCGGTGTAAAATTTTGTTTCGGAACCGCTCACTAGCGAACTGAAGGATATGTTTCCAATATTTTGACCATTAGCAGAAATTGCAAATGAAGTATTTGTAAAAGCAGCAGATGCAGTTAGAGTTTCGATTTTTATTGGAGTTGCAACTTCCAGATTTGGAAAGTTAAATTCGAATTCCTGCTCGTTATTGATTTCAAAAGATTCTCCAAACCATTGACGGCCGGTGTGTACAATATTAATAAGGTCGGTTTCATGGAACTGGTGATCGTCAAAAGTGTTTAATTCTAAGGTAGTGTTTCCTGAAGGCTGGGTTAAATTAGAAATTCTTTTTCCGTCACTTCCCGATGCGGTAATATAATAGTATGACTTGGTGTCATATAAGTTCAAATTGGTTTGGCTTTCGGAGTTCCAGTTGTTGATTCCTTCAGCATAAAAAAGGATATAATCATCATTATTAAAAACACCGTCGTTTTCGCCGATAACCTGAATGGCATTTTCAGTTAAGTCTTCCGGATAATATATATTGTTGGCTAAAGGAAGCATTCGCCCTCCATTTCCATAAATTTTAATTTTTCTGGGGTCGCTTTTGCCTGCATCAAAACCAAGGCTTTGTAAAAAAGATTTTGAAATCCTGTAGACGCCAGATTTTTCTACATAAAAACGATACCATTCGCCAGAGGATAATACAGAATTTGAGATAATATTTGATTTTGATGTAGAAACATTACTGTTGTTAGCCGAAGCATTGCCTGTAATTGAATAAGAAAAAGATTTGATTCTCTTGAAGCCATTTCCTTCTGAGATGATTGGAGATAGTGAAATAAAACCTTCTTTCTGATCTCTTGAAGTTGCAACTTTAAGTGTTTCGTTTGGCTGTTTAGGGATGTTGGTTAGCGATAAATCACCCAAATCCGATGCAGAAACAGATTCGTAAATTATGTTCGAAATTTCTACGTTGCTGGCGCCTGAGTAATCCGAATAATCGGTTTTGAAAAGTAAACTTATGGTTTTTTTAGTAATATCGTACCGGAAATAATTACCTGAAAAGTAAGGTATATTCGTTTTGAATTCGCCAAAATTCATTTCTTTTTTGCTGTGCCAGTCTATTGTGATCACCCCTTTTTTCTGAGAAAACAAGAAAAATGGAAGTAAAAAGAAATATAAAAATAAGGCTTGTTTCATAGTTAAAGAAAACGAAATTAATCTTAAAATATTTTAGTAAGTAAAAATATATTATTTAATGCAATAGTAATAATAAAAAGTATATTTTTGCGTTCGAAACTATAGGTTATTTTCTGGTAAAAACAGCTAAATAAAATTATTAGAACACATGTTGCCAATTAAATGTTAATTATTATATTGCAGCACCTAAATTTATCACCTAAGAATGAGTATGAAAGTAAACAAAATTGTAGCCTTGCAAGTAATGATGTCAATAGTTTTGATGTTAGGCACGGCTAGTTGTAGCAAAAAATCAAGTTCAAGCCACGCTTCAAGAGCAACTGGTTGGGATGTTGACAGTCAAAACGGAACGGCTGCTAGAAATGCAGGAAAAAAACAACAGGCAGGACCTGGTTTAGTTTTTGTTGAAGGAGGTACATTTACAATGGGTAAAGTACAGGATGATGTTATGCACGATTGGAATAACACACCAACTCAACAACACGTTCAGTCGTTTTACATGGATGAAACAGAGGTTACCAATGGTATGTATCTGGAATATCTGGAATGGCTGAAAAAAGTTTTCCCTCCGACAGAAGAAAGTTATAAAAATATTTATGCCGGGGCATCACCTGATACCTTAGTATGGAGAAATCGTTTAGGATATAACGAAACGATGACAAACAATTATTTAAGACACCCTGCTTATGCTAACTATCCTGTAGTTGGTGTTAACTGGATTCAGGCAGTTGAATTCAGTAAATGGAGAACAGACCGTGTAAATGAAGCAGTTTTAGAAAAAAGCGGATATATCAAAAAAGGAGCTAAAACAAATGACGTTAGTGCAGAAAGTTTGTTTACTACAGAAGGTTATGTAGCTTCTCCTTCTACTTCTTATGGAGGTAATGAAGAAATAGTATTAAAGAAAAGTCCTAACGGAAGAAGACCAAGAAAAGGAAAAGATGGTGCTGTAGAAGAACAGAAAAATGTTTATGCTCAGCGTTCTTCAGGTGTTATTTTACCTGAGTACAGACTTCCTACCGAAGCAGAATGGGAATATGCAGCGGCAGCAGATGTTGGACAAAGAGAATACAATATTTACAAAGGACAAAAGAAATATCCTTGGTCTGGAGATTATACTCGTTCTGCAAAACGTAAAAACAGAGGTGATCAATTGGCTAACTTTAAACAAGGAAACGGTGATTACGGTGGAATTGCAGGCTGGTCAGATGACGGAGCTGATATTACAAACAATGTAAAAAGTTATCCTGCAAATGATTTCGGATTATATGATATGGCCGGAAACGTTGCAGAATGGGTAGCCGATGTTTACAGACCTATAATTGATAATGAAGCAAATGATTTCAACTATTTCAGAGGTAATCAATATGCTAAAAATAAAATTGGAAAAGACGGTAAATTAGAAATTATCACAAAAGATAATATCAAATACACGACTTTAAGTAATGGTAAAGTAGTGGCTACAAACTTACCAGGAGAAATAGCTCAGGTTCCTGTTGATGAAAATGAAACATACCTGAGACAAAATTTCAGTAAAAGTGATAATATTAACTACAGAGATGGAGACAAACAATCTTCAAGATATTATGATTTTGGAGATGCAGAATCAGCTGAAGATGCTAAAAAAGAAGCAATGTACAACTCTCCGGTTCATAATGTTACTACAGATAGTTTAGGTAACATGGTAAGAAAATATGACAACTCAAGCAAAAGAACTACTTTAATAAACGATAATGCAAGAGTTTATAAAGGAGGTTCATGGAGAGACAGAGCTTACTGGTTGGATCCTGCACAAAGAAGATACTTCCCTCAGGATATGGCTACTGACTACATCGGATTTAGATGTGCAATGTCTAGAGTAGGTGCTAAAACTGAAAGAAGAAAATCACCAAGGAATTAAATTTTAAAAATTCCAAATAAAAAAATTCCAAATTCCAAAGCTGACTTCAGTAAGGAATTTGGAATTTTTTTATTGTTTTTTTCTATTTTTATAATCAAATAAATGTTTACAAAATGAATATTGAACAAATTCATGACTTGTTTTTAAAATGTAGATCCCTTTCAATTGATACACGTAAAATTGAAAAAGACTCCATGTTTTTTGCTATTAAGGGAGAAAATTTTGATGCTAATACCTTTGCGCACGAAGCCTTGGAACGTGGGGCTTTATTTGTTGTAATGGATAATCCCTCTTACCTGATTGATGAAAGGACTATTTTGGTACAAAATACGTTACAGACATTACAGGAATTAGCAAAATTTCATCGACAATATTTAAAAATTCCTATTGTCGCATTGACAGGTAGTAATGGCAAAACAACGACAAAAGAACTCATAAATGTTGTTTTGGCGCAAAAATACAACACAAAAGCGACTACAGGAAATTTGAATAACCATATTGGAGTTCCGTTGACATTACTGTCTTTTACCAGTGAGACAGAAATTGGAATAGTTGAAATGGGAGCCAATCATAAAAAAGAAATTGAGTTTTTATGTTCAATAGCGCAGCCGGATTATGGTTATATAACTAATTTTGGGAAAGCTCATTTAGAAGGTTTTGGTGGTGTTGAAGGAGTGATTGAAGGAAAAAGTGAGATGTACAAATACTTACTTGAAAACGATAAATTAGCTTTTGTTAATTTAGATGATGCCATTCAGGTTGAAAAATCTGAAAAAATAAAATCATTTACATTTGGATTACAGAATAGTCATGCTGATATTAATGTTCAGTCTGTAGAAGCAAATCCTTTTGTTGTCATTAATTTTAATGATTTTTTTGTAAAATCTAATCTGATCGGACTTTATAATGCCAACAATATTAATGCTGCCGTCGCAATTGGAAGCCTTTTTAAGGTTGATAACAACGATATCAAAACCGCAATTGAAAATTATGTTCCAATAAATAATCGATCCCAGTTATTAAAAAAAGAATCATTTGAAATTATTCTGGATGCTTATAATGCTAATCCGAGCAGTATGGCTGTGGCAATAACTAATTTTTTGCAATTAGACAATCAAAATAAGGTAATGATTTTAGGGGATATGTTTGAGCTTGGTGCCGAAAGTCAGCAAGAGCATAAAATTATTGTTGATACTTTAAACAAACAGAATAAATCTGTTTGTTATCTAATTGGAAAATCGTTTTACGAAAACCGTATTTCTAATGAAAACCTTCATTTTTTTAAAACCTTTGAGGATTTTTCCGAATTTTTGAAAAATAATAAATTCACTTCTCCAAGTAGTATATTGATTAAAGGCTCACGCGGTATGGCATTGGAAAGAACTTTGGATTTTCTTTAAACAGGCCTTTAAATGATTTGGATTAAGGCCTTAAATCACAATTTAAATGTATATTTTATGGTCTTAATCGAAACATTTAGAGAATTAGCGTTGTCTTTGCCTAATGCAGTTGAAGAACCTCATTTTGAGAAAACATCTTTTCGCATCAATAAAAAAATTTTCGCAACTTTTGATGAAAAGAATAATCGGGCTGTCTTAAAATTAAGCGAAATTGAGCAATCGGTTTTTTGTGCTTCAAGCGAAATGATTTTTTATCCGATACCGAATAAATGGGGAAAACAAGGCTGGACAATTGTTGAACTTTCAAAAGTCAGGGCAGATATGTTTGAAGATGCTTTAAAACTTTCATATCAAAACGTTGTTCCCAAAAAGAAACAATAAATTTATCTCACAATAGTTCTAAATGTCAAATTTACTCTGGGCTTTGAAGTAGTTTTTGTTGGAGGAAGACGATGTAGCCAATGTGTTTGAGTTTCATCTTTCATAACCAATAAACTGCCATGTTCTAAGATTAATGAAACTGTTTCTTTCGTTTCTTTATGTTTAAAAGCAAACTTACGTTCGGCTCCAAAACTTACAGAGCCAATTGCGCCATTCTTTTTTAAATCTTTTTCAGCATCACTGTGCCATGCCATTCCTTCTTCTCCAGAATGATACAAATTCAGCAGACAAGAATTGAAAGTTTCTCCCGTTTTTTCTTCAATAATAGCTTTTAGTTTTAATAGTTCAGGTGTCCAGGGAAGTGCCTTTTTTGTTGTATTGGAATACGTATATTCAAATTCTTTTTCGCCATACCAAGCCACTTTTCTTTTGGTTAAAATTAATTTTCCGAAGATAATTGCTTCGTCATTTTTCCATTCAATTGTATTCAATAAAATATCTCTGTAGAAATCAGCATCTTCTCTTGAAAATAATTTTCCGTAATAATTTACAGTTCCATCTTGAGGAAGTAAATTAGTGTTTTCGTTTGTTTCAGGATTAAATAAGTCCATTTTTCCAGTTTTGATATTCATTTTTCATACAATGCCCGCAAGGTCTGAAACCATTTTCTTTAGCATCATTTTCAGATAAAAAGAAAACCCTGTTTTCACGTTTCATTCTTTTTCCCGACGAACATTTTAGTTTCCCGTAGATTTTTAGTTTTTGGTTTCCACCAAAACAAATTTCTGCATTTTTAATTTTAATACGAAGATCTGAACCGGATATTTCAATATGCTTTATCATTTTATCTTATGGGTATTTTTATCGTAGAGACATACAGCAGTGGGTCTATCATATGGTGAATCTCTCGCAAAGTTGTGAAGGTGTAAAGTTTTTTTGACAAAGTTTCCATGCAGTTTGTCATTTCAAATGACATAAAATGAGAAAAAGACTTTGTGACTTTGCAAGATTAAAACTAAGACAACGCATCATGGAATATAATTCCGAGCGTGTAACGTTCACCAGAATGAATTTCACTTACACCATGTTTCATATTCACGCGATAATAACCTTTTGTACCTTTTTCAGGTCGGAAATTAGTTGTGAAAACCAAAATGTCACCCTTTTTAGGTTTTAAAACAATGGCTTTTGATTGTGCTCTAGGAGTTTGTTGTGTCAAAACAAATTCACCTCCCGTAAAATCTTTATCAGCTTCATTAAGAAAAAGAACAATCTGAATTGGGAAATACACGTCTCCGTACAAATCCTGATGTAAGGTGTTGAAACCGCCTTTGCCATATTTTAAGATTAAAACCGTTGCTTTAAACTGATTTTTATCATGACACTGCTGTAATAATTCTTCGTGTGTTTGAGGGTAAATCGTATTGATACTTAAAGCTTTCATCCAGGAATTGGCAATTGGAACCAGCTTTGGATAAATTGAAGTCCGGATATTCTGAATTAAATCCGGCAAAGGATAATCGAAATATTTGTACTCGCCTAAACCAAATCGATAACGTTCCATGACAACTGTTTTTCGATATAAAATTTCATTCATATACTCAGCTTTTAAAGCTTCCGACTCTTCATTTGTTAGAATATTTGAAATAATAGCAAAGCCATTTTCGTGCATAGATTCGGTGATCCTTTCCCAATCTTGAGAAGCAATTTTTTGTTGTATATTTTGCATAAAATTAAATTAATTTGTGTTCCAATTTTCATCGTAGAGACGCAATTTATTGCGTCTAACATCCTGTATTTCCACAAAGAATCTTTGTCGACAATTTTGTAGAGACGCAATGAATTGCGTCTCTACCCTTATTTCTGTAGAAATATTTTAATCAATAATCAATTGATGACTAAAATTGTTTTAAGGATTTGTTTGTGCGCTTTCCCAACCGATAATGGCTGTTTTTCGGGTATTCCCCCACATATAGCCTCCAAATGTTCCTGAAGACTGAATCACACGGTGACACGGAATTAAAAAGGCTACCGGATTACTGCCAATTGCTGTTCCAACCGCACGTGAGGCATTTGGTTTTTGTATTTGTTGTGCAATAGAAGCGTAAGTAGAAAGCTGTCCTAACGGAATTCTTAATAAAGCTTCCCAAACTTTCAACTGAAAATCGGTTCCTTTCAAATGTAGTTTTATTTCAGATAGTTTACTCCAGTCATTCTGAAAAATAAAAAGAGCATTTTGTTGTGCAAAATCTAACTTTTTAGAAAATTGTGCATTCGGAAATTTATCTTTTAGAGTGATGAATCCGCTCATTTCATCTTCTGCAAAAGCCATAAGACAAACTCCTTTAGAAGTTGAAGCCACAATAATATTCCCGAAAGGGCTTTCAGCAAAACTATAATTTATTTCCAGATTTTTACCACCGTTTTTATATTCTGCCGGAGTCATTCCTTCAATATTTACGAATAAATCATGTAAGCGGCTTGTTCCGGAAAGTCCGGTTTCATAGGCCGTTTCAGAAATGGTTGCCTGATTTTCTTTAAGCAATTTTTTAGCATGTTCAATGCTTATATATTGCAAAAACTTTTTCGGACTTGTGCCTGCCCAATCACTAAAAAGACGCTGAAAGTGAAACGGACTCAAATGTACTTTTTGGGCAACTTTGTCTAGATTGGGTTGTTCTTTAAAATTAGCTTTGATATACTCTATAGCTTCGGCGATACGGTTATAATTGATGGTTTCCTGTGTGTTCATCTTCTTTCCATTTTATAATACAAATATCGATTGGTTTTTAAAGGTGTAAAATCCGAAACTTGCGCAATTTTTTGTTTGTTTTGTTTCAGGTTGTATTGGAACGTGAAACCTGAAACGTGAAACAAATATTTATAATTCCTTTTCCATTTTATAATTGATGAGTTCAACATTCAGTCGGATGTTTTTTTGTTGAGCTTTTACAATAAAGCCTTTCTTTTCAAAATAAGGTTTTGCTGTAATACTAATATCTGAAGTTATAATTTTTGAATTCTGTTTTCTGGCTTCGAGTTCTAATTTTTTTAGGATTTTATCAGCAATTCCCTGTCTCTGAAAATCTTTATGAATGTAAAAGAAATCAATATAATTTCCGTCTTTCAAAGTTCCATAGCCTGCAATTTTATTTTTGATAAGGGCTAATACAACAAATTGTGTATTGATGACATCTATCCAACGATCCATATTTTGTACGCCATGAATCCAGACTTCAATTTGCGCTGTATTGTAATCGTTTTTACAAACTGACTGAATCGTTTCGACATACAGTTTCTGCATTTCATTTAAATCTGAAATTGTAGCGCTCCTGAAAATCATTTTAATTTTTTATGTTTTTTAATTGATTATTTTAGAACATCGTTAGCAGTTGATACACTGATCAGTTTATATCCATTTTCGGTTCTTAAAAACTCCAAATGATCCTGCTTAAGATAGGTTTTGTTTTTTGGGTTGATTACGACGTTTTTAACCGGATATTTCCAGTCTTTCGATTCATTACAATTGTTAAAATACCTTTCATATTCTTTCGATTCAAAAATAAATGGGTTTAATCCGTTGGTTGAAACAAAATAATCTGTTTTGGGATTTTTGAGTTCCTGAAGCTTTAATTTTAAGTAAGCGTGATTTTGATCTATAAATTTCGTTTTTGATTCGTTTAGCCATCCATCGGATTCTCTCCAATAGGATATTTTATCAAAAGAGTGTTTTTCCAGATTGGCTTTGGATAAATCAGAAAGCAATATGTTTTTTAACCAATGTTTAAATTCTTTCTCATAATTGATAAACGAATAATAGAATCCATCAACGCTAAGAAAACTATCTCTTGTTTCGTCTTTACTTGGTTGTTTTGATTTTTCTAAAGAATAAAAATTCAAATCATCATTATAAGGAAAATTTTCAATTAGGATATTATTCTGAATATCAATTAAGAAGTCGTCCCCGCCAGTCCAGAAAAAATATTCTCCATCTTTTTTCTTTTCAGCATCTTTCAAGGCATAAGCCATTCCGTTTCTAACTTTACTTAAAGAACTATATACTGCAGGAATTATGATCTTTCCTTCCCCATTAAAGATTCCCATTTTATCGGTTTTAGAATCATGAAATCTGATAGAAGCTTCGTTTTCACAATCGGGGGCATTATCAAAAACATATAAACTATCCCTTCCAATAACCTTTGCCTGTTTCGTTAAATAATAATTTTTCCATTTTCCATTTTCTTCTTCAGAGACTGCTATAATATTTTCGAATTTACGAGCAGTTGTAAAACCAGTAAATTTGGGTTCTATTTTGATTACTCCGTTTTTGTCTTTAAATCCGGTTAATGTTGTGTCTTTATTGAAAAATGCGATCCAGGGATCATCACTTTGAGCAAATGTCAAATGGCTGAAAAACGAGAATGCATAAAGAATGAGAATCTTTTTCATGAAAATTATTTGTAATAAAATATATACAACGCTTTTGAAAGGGAAATATTCTACAATTTAGGTATTAATTTCCTGAATACATGAAGGAAACAGATAAAGAGCAGGCTAAAAAGTAAAGCGGATATCCCGGCTTTAGGATGTTGAGTTTACGGATTGAATGATAGCCCAACACTAAAAAACAATCTTACTTTGTCGACATTGTTAATCCAGGATGCGTCAAAATGGATTGGGCCTAAAATTGACTGATAGGAAATAGATGCTCCTCCGGATATTACCATGCTAGGTTGGGTGTTATCATCCCAATTTCCTTTTGGATTAAATGCATGATCGATATAGTCATCAAAAGTGCCAAAGCCTACACTTGCAATATTAAAATGAGGGGTAAGATAAATTTTTCCGATTATATTTATTTGAGAACCAAGTTTGATTCCCATATATTGTGTAACATTTAGTTCGTCTTCATGCAGACCAGGAAACTGAAGACGATTACTGCCCGAGCTTGGAATAATACCGCCTAAAAAATATTTTGAAGCGTAACCAAATTCTGAAAATGAAATTTGATTTTCTTTTAATTTATCCTGAAAAATAAAATAAGAATCAAAGCCGACAATTCCTGTAATTTTCTTTTTTAAAGCTATTCTTTTTTCGAAACTTAGCCCAAATTTTGTGTAACCATTTGTTTTGCCGGAAACTTGTGTTAAATCTGGATCCGAAAAAGAGGCGTCAACATAAGTCAGGAATGATCGTGCTACATTCGATTTTATAAGGGTACCGTTTGTGGCAAAGAAAACTTTATCCATATCATTATAAGAATAATGTATATTGAATTCGATATTATTAAAACTGTAATTGTTTATTGAAATAGTGTTAGGATTGTATTCGCGGTCATATTTTGGTTTTAAATGAGTGTAGTGGTAGTTTAAGCCAAAACCAAAATAGCTTTTCAACGAATTTAAATTTCTGTTTATTTCATTGTTAAATTCAAAGGAGTTGTACAATATATTGTCTGAGGCATTGCCGTTAATGAAAATTTCTTGTCTTAAAAAAGCTCCATAAGCTTCAGATCCCCACCACCATTCTCTGTGTCCTCCGAAATTTTTTTGATAATTGATTCTTGCTTTTGGCTGTTCTGCAATATCTAAAGTCAAAAGAAGACGTGATGCATCTGCGAGAACGTTTCTTGCAGTGTAATTAAAAATGATCCCAACACCTCTGTAAGTGTCAAAATGTATTGATGTGTTTAACTGATTTTTTGCACGCTCAAATCCAAACAAGGTAATTCCGAGTTTGTTTTCATCTGTTGTAAAATAACTGTATGTAATCTCTTCAAAAAGATTGGTGCCCATCGCTCTGTTAATACCAGCTATTAAATCTTTTGTGGTGTATTTTACATGTGTTTTAAGATTGGCTCTTCCAACTACCAAAGGCATATTTTCCGGACTTATTTTTTTATAAACTATAGTATCCAGAATAAATTCTTTGGGCATATCTGGTAATTTGTGTGTTCGTTGCGGAAAACCTTTTAGTTTTTCAGACAAAGCGATCAACGCCGCAAGATTCTGATTTGTTGCAATTTTTCCGTCTTTGTAGATTTCATTGCTATCCGCAAAATCAGCAGTTGAGAAGCGTAAATGGGGTAAATGGTCAACCAATATTGTACAAAGATCCCGATTTGCAGGATTTTTGATATTGCTCGGAAACATACTGGTTTGCATTAATACGGTCATCAAATTGTTTAATTTGTCCATAGGTTCCATTCCTCCACCCACATCACTTCCAATAATAATGTCGGCACCCATTTTTTGGGCAATGTCAGTGGGGAAATTATTTAACACTCCTCCGTCAACTAATACTGTTTTTTCGTAAGGCATGGGCTTAAATACAGCAGGCAAAGACATACTGGCACGCATGGCATACGCTAAACTGCCTTTACTTAAAACAACTTCTTTACCTTCTACCAAGTCGGTAGCCATAGCTCTAAAAGGGATCGGAAGGCTATCGAAATCCCTAATATTATAGACCGGAAAAGTTAATTCAGAAAGATATTCCCTAAGGTTTTGATCATTTAAAAGAGAGCCAACACTGTTGAGTTTTCCATCTTTAACACCTATTCCGACTAAATATTTTTGAAATTCTCTTTTTTCTTCAGCACTTACAGATTGCAGCGATTGACCTCCGCCAAGAAGCTTGTCCCAATAAATATTTTTGGTAATTTTTTCGATGCTGTCACCTGAATATCCCATGGCGTACAAACCGCCAATTATGCTACCCATACTGTTTCCAACAATAAGATCGGGAACAATGTGCAGAGAATCCAGTTTTTGCAAAAGCGGAATATGGGCAATTCCTTTTGCTCCACCGCCGCTTAATACCAAAACGACCTTAGGTTTTTTTTCCTGAGAAAAAAGAATGTGCGGAAGACATAATAAAAATAAGAAGACGAGTAAACAAGATATTTTTTTCAAGTTTTTACTATTTAAGTATTTGATAAATAGATTCTTATTCTGGGTATTAAAAGTAAGCAGATATTTATAAAAGTGCAATTTTTTGATAAAAATGTTTTGGCTGAAATATAAAAACAGAAAACCCGACAGATTTTTTAAAACCTGTCGGGTTTGAAATATGTAATCAAAGATATCTAAAATCTAATATCTGTAATATTCTGGTTTAAACGGACCGTGAACTTCAACACCAATATAAGCAGCCTGATCTTCTCTTAGAACTTCAAGTTCAACGCCTAATTTAGCTAAGTGCAAAGCAGCCACTTTTTCATCTAAATGTTTTGGTAACATGTACACTTCGTTTTTGTAAGCTGCACTGTTGTTCCATAATTCGATTTGAGCCAAAGTCTGGTTTGTAAATGAGTTACTCATTACAAAACTTGGGTGACCAGTAGCACAGCCAAGGTTTACTAAACGACCTTCAGCCAGGATGATGATATCTTTGCCGTTGATGTTATATTTGTCAACCTGAGGTTTGATTTCGATTTTTGATGCACCGTGGTTTTTGTTCAACCAAGCCATATCAATTTCGTTATCAAAGTGACCGATGTTACAAACAACAGTTTTGTCTTTCATTTGCTCGAAATGACGTCCAAGTACGATATCTTTATTTCCTGTAGTAGTAATGATGATATCAGCATTAGCAATTACAGTATCTAATTTTTTAACTTCATAACCGTCCATTGCAGCTTGTAAAGCACAAATTGGATCAATTTCAGTAACAGTTACAATAGATCCCGCACCTCTAAAAGAAGCAGCAGTTCCTTTTCCAACATCACCATATCCACAAACGATTACTCTTTTTCCAGCCAACATTAAGTCAGTTGCACGACGAACAGCATCTACAGCAGATTCTTTACATCCGTATTTGTTATCAAATTTAGATTTAGTAACAGAGTCGTTAATGTTGATAGCAGGCATTGGTAATGTTCCTGCTTTTACTCTTTCGTACAGTCTGTGAACACCAGTTGTAGTTTCTTCAGAAAGACCTTTAATTCCAGGAACCAATTCCGGGTAACGATCGATAACCATGTTAGTTAAATCTCCACCATCATCAAGAATCATGTTCAATGGTTTTCTGTCTTCACCAAAGAATAAAGTCTGCTCAATACACCAGTCAAATTCTTCTTCATTAAGACCTTTCCATGCATAAACAGAGATTCCGGCAGCAGCAATTGCAGCAGCAGCCTGATCCTGAGTAGAGAAAATGTTACAAGAAGACCAGGTAACTTCAGCACCAAGAGCAATTAAAGTCTCGATTAAAACTGCAGTTTGGATCGTCATGTGCAAACATCCGGCAATACGAGCACCTTTAAGAGGTTGTTCATCTTTATATTCAGCACGAAGCGCCATTAAACCTGGCATTTCAGCCTCAGCCAATTCAATTTCTTTTCTTCCCCAGGCAGCCAGAGAAATGTCTTTTACTTTGAAAGCCACATATGGCGTAGTCGTTGTACTCATTTTTTATAGTATATTTGTATTACTTCGTCCGTTCGCCTTTCGGGCTCGGGTGTAAAATTTTTGCAAATTTACATAATAGCTTTTTATTTTTTACAACTTTCTGTAAGATTTGTGAAATGTTTAATTTCTTAATCTTTAGAATGTTAGTTCCGGGCTGTATTTGTCATATTTGGATAATCGAAGTTAGAAGCCAATCCTGCTGTCCGCTGTATCTTTTATGGTGAACCCCACCATAAAAGGATGCCGCTCCCATCAGGGCTAGACCAGAGTTCAATGGATAAGTTATTTTCAAAAAGAAATAATTTACAATTTATCATTCATAATTTATAATTAAAAGAAATGCCTTTATTTCAGACCATACAATGCAATGAATCTACCAAAATTTTAATCTGGGAAATAACAGAATCTTTTGATGAACTAAGGAGTAAAGTGGTTTTAAAAGAAAAAACACAAGCCAGGCTGGACGGAATGAAGTCTGAAATGCATCAGCGTGCTTTTTTGAGTGTTCGAATGCTGATTCAGGAAATGGGTTTTACAGATAAAGATTTACATTATGACGAATTCGGAAAACCTTATTTTGATTGTCATAACTATATTTCAATAACGCATTCGTATCATTTTGCGGCCATAATTATAAGCCACGAAACTGTAGGGATTGATATGGAATTGCAGCGCGAAAAAATTCAGAGAATTGCAGATAAATTTACCGATTTTGAATGCAATTATTTAAAACCTCAATTTACTGAAGAGTATATTAAAAAACTTACCGTAATCTGGGGAGCCAAAGAAGCCATCTTTAAAATCAGAAACGAAAAAGGAATCAGTTTTAAAGATCATATTAATGTAAACAATTTTTCTCTAAAGGAATCCCAAACCCAGGCAAGTCTTCATTTTGATGATCTGACAAAAGATTTTAATGTGCATTATCAGGAAATTGAGTCAGATAATTTTGAGGGTAAGTTTACTTTGGTTTATGCTTTTGAGAAGTAGTTTATTGGTCGCAGTCGCAGTGACAGTTTTCAGTTTTTAAATTTCACTTTCTTTTTGACGATGCTGAAACATACTCATATATAAAAAAGTACTCATTTTTCTGGCGCGTCTTTTCAGCGTATCGGCATTTTCGCCTTCAAAATATTCATCAATAGTCTGAAACCAGTGGTTTAGCCAGATTCCGAATTCATTTGAAGTAATTTTGCCCTCAAAATGAGCATCAATTTCATTATGAACAACAAGAGGATTTCCATTGTATTTTTTTACCCCAAATAAGTTCATCTCCCAGAAATCAGTTAGTTTTTCGAGATGTGCATTCCAATCAGAAATAATTTCATTAAAATAAAAGCCGATTTCCTTATCGGCTCTTATTTTAGTGTAGAACTGATGTACTAATAAAGAAATATCAGCTCTGGTTTCTATTCGTTTTTTCACAATACAAAACTATTTAAAAAGATAAATAAAACACTAATAAAAGTGCTCGCAAGAATAAAATTAAAGATAACTTTGTGTTTCATTTGTGCCAAAATAGAGGTGTTTGCAAAAACACAAGCCAGAACAATAATAGCCAACTGAATCATTTGCGGTATTGAAGTTCCGTTTGCAAGTACATACATTGCTGCAGCACCTCCTAAACAGCTTTGAGCAATTACTGCCATAGCAGCAGAACCCATATAGTTTTTATTGAAAATCTCGAAAGTGGTTTGATATAGTGTCATGATATTGAGTTTTTTATATCAACAAAGGTACATGCACAATACCGCTCCATTTTATGACTTAAATCATAAAACAGGAACTTTTTTATCGGTATACTTTTCGGTTTATAATCTTCAATTCGCCTTTTTTCTCTAAATTTTTTATTGTTCTGATTACCGTTTCGACACGTAATCCAGTCAGGTCTCCAATTTGTTGTCTGGTGAAATTGATGAGATAGCCATTTTTATCTTTTTTAAAATTAAAATACACAATTCCGTGATCGATTAATTTTAAAACGCGATGTTCTGGCTCCTGTGTCGAAATCTCGGCTGCCATAACTGATTTATAGTATAATCTCTGGGCTAAATTTTCGATTATTTTAATGCTGATTTTTGGGTTTTCTTCCAGCAGTTTCATGAAGTTTGCTTTTGGAAGAACAAAAATTTCAGTGTCTTCAACTGCAATAGCATTGGCGGGATATTTTTGATTTAAAAATAAAGGAGGTTCACCAAACGACTGGTTTTTATAAAATATTCCCTGAATAAACTCCCGTCCGTCATCATTATAATTACTCATTTTTACTTCACCCAAAAAAATCTGAAAGTAGTTTGAAGGAAAAATCCCTTCTTCAAAAATAACTTGATTTTTGTCGAAAGATTTTTTCAAAGCACCATGTTTTTCTAATAATTCAGGGGTAATCATAGGGTTGTTTCTTTGGTTGTTAAAAGCAGTTATACAAATATAATTTATTCAAAATAGTTCTTCGGCTTTAAAAAACTTTTACTTTTACATCCATTATGGAGCAAAAATTACTTAATATACACCAACAGATTCTAGAAGCCAAAAGGCAAGGACAGAAGCTGCTGGCTATACTTTTAGACCCTGATAAAATCGTATTAGGAAATCTGGATAGTTTAATCCAAAAAATTAATCAGTCTCCTGCAACCCATATTTTTGTGGGAGGAAGCATTGTCAAGGCCACCATTTTGGAAGAATTAATTGCTCAGTTAAAACAAAAAACAAACTTGCCCGTTGTTATATTTCCGGGTGATCCGTCACAGATTTCACCTCATGCCGATGCTATTTTGTTTCTGTCATTATTGTCAGGTAGAAATCCGGATTATTTGATTGAATATCAAGTTCAGGCTGCGCCAATTTTAAAAAAAACCAATCTGGAAGTGATTTCGACAGGATATATTTTGATTGAAAGCGGTAATGAAACTGCCGTTGCACGTGTTAGTAAAACAAAGCCGCTTAATCGTGAAAATTTTGATTTGGTTCTGGCCACGGCTCAGGCAGGAGAAATGTTAGGAAATAAATTAATGTATTTAGAAGCCGGAAGCGGAGCCAAAAATGCAGTACCTCTAAAAATGATTCAGTTAATAGCAAAAAATATCGAAATACCAATAATTGTTGGCGGTGGAATTACAGATTTACACGGAATTCAAAAAGCTTACAAAGCAGGTGCTGACTTAGTCGTTATTGGCACTGCATTTGAAAATGACAGCCATTTTTTTGAACTTTAAAAAAACAAAAAGCGTAACCAGATGATTGATTTTTTTCTTGAAAGTTATAAAAATGCTCCTTTATGGCACATCGCTTTGGAATTTTTGGTTTTTGTATGCGGGATATTAAGTGTCTGGTTTGCAAAAAAAGAAAATATATGGGTGTATCCCACGGGTCTCATTGCAACAGTAATTTCAGTTTATCTTTTGTATGTGGCTGGTTACATAGGAGATATGATAATAAATGCTTATTTTTCGATTATGAGTATTTATGGTTGGTATGTTTGGGCAAAAGGAGGAACGGCAGAAGATAATTTACCTATTACACGAACAAATTTAAAAGAAAAAATAACAGGAATTTTATTGTTTATTGTTACTATTTTTGTAGTTTTAGGTGTTTATAAATATTTTGATTACACAATCAATCCAGACAATTATATTGATATGATTTCATCTGGTATATTTTTTTCCGGAATGTGGTATATGGCAAGGAAAAAAATCGAAAACTGGACACTTTGGATTATAGGTGATATTATTGTTGTACCGCTTTACGCATATCGTGGTTTAGGCATGCTGTCACTTCAGTATTTAATTTTTACAATTTTGGCTATTTCAGCTTATTTAAAATGGAGAAAAATCTTAGACAGCAAAGAACAAATATTATAAAAATTGCCTTATTTGGACCTGAAAGTACAGGGAAAACCACATTGGCAAAACAGTTGGCAGATTATTATGAAACCGATTGGGTTCCTGAGTTTGCTCGGGATTACCTGGAGCAAAAATGGGAAGAAAAACAGCAGGTTTGTACTGAAGAGGACATGATGCCAATTGCATACGGACAGGTTGCATTAGAAAACGAAAAACTGTATCACGCCCAAAAATATTTGTTTTGTGACACCAATTTAATGGTGACCAAGGCTTTTTCTGAAATGTATTACGGGGTTTGTAATCCGCTTTTAAATGAAGCTGCTTTACAGCACGAATACGATTTGTTTTTTCTTACCGATATCGATGTGCCTTGGGAAAAAGACGATATTCGTGACAGTCCGAATAAAAGAGAAACTGTTTTTTCGGGTTTTAAACAAGCTCTAATAGATAATAAAAAACCGTTTATTACGATTTCAGGAGACAAAGAAAGCCGTTTGGCAAAAGCTATTGCCATTATTGATAATCTGACGATTGCTAAAAAGAAAGGTTTTTCATCAGCAGATTTTGTCGAAATTTATAATCACGGTATTCCTTTCGAAAATATACTGAAACAACTTAAAATCTTTAAAAAAGGAATTTCAAAATGTAATTTGATAAGTCCTGCAACCATTAACAACGGAATTCTAAGTCTTTCAGATGAAGATTTTAAAGAAAAAGCCGATTTCTTTGATAAGAATAAAGAAAATTTCAAGATTTGTAAATTCATTCCGGCTTCTGGTGCAGCCACCAGAATGTTTAAGTTTTTAATTGCCTTTTTTAATAGTTATGATATCGAAAAAGAAACGATTAATGCTTACATCAATAGAAAAACAGATAATGACTTGTCTATTTTTATTGTTGGAATGGATAAATTTCCTTTTTTCGAAGCTGTATATGAAAAGCTAAAAGAGGTTTATCCTGACTTTGATACTCTGCCCAGAGATTACAAAAATTATTATTTTATAAAATTTTTACTGTCTTCAGATTATTTTGATTTTGCGAACAAACCAAAAGCAGTTTTGCCTTTTCACAAGTATAAAACCCATATTGCAAATCCAATAGAGGAGCACCTGAATGAGTGTGTGCATTATGTCGCTACAAATAAAACTTCGAATCTGCATTTTACAGTTTCAGAAGCTCATCAGGGATTGTTTGAAAAAGCGATTGCAGAAGTAAAAGAAAAAGTGGAAGCTGCATCGGGAACACAAATAAATATTAGTTTTTCATATCAAAATAAGCAAACAGATTCTATTGCAGTCGATGTAAAAGACAATGTTTTCAGAAGCCAGAAAGGATCGTTTATTTTCAGACCTGGTGGCCACGGTGCTTTAATTGAAAATTTAAATAATATTGATGCAGATATTATTTTTATAAAGAATATCGATAATGTGATTCAAAACAATATTGATAAGATTACTTTATACAAAAAAGCCTTAGGAGGAATTTTAATAGAAGCTCAACAAAAAGTTTTCGGTTATTTAAATGCTATTGAAAAAGAGCAAATTAAAGAACAGGACGTTGAGGAAATCGTTAAGTTTTTAATGCAAAAGCTTAATATTGAAATGACAAGTAACTTTAATAAATTTACTTTCGAAAATAAAATAAGCAAAATAAAAGAACTTCTTGACAGACCAATCCGTGTTTGCGGAATGGTTAAAAATGAAGGTGAAGCTGGTGGAGGTCCTTTTTGGATCAGAAATGATAAAGGGGATATTTCATTGCAGATTGTAGAAAGCTCACAGGTTGATTTAACCAATAAAAAGCAAAAATCAATCTTAGAAGATTCGACTCACTTTAATCCGGTAGATTTGGTTTGCGGGACTAAAAATTATAAAGGAGAAAAATTTGACTTACCGGAATTTGTAGATCACAATACAGGTTTTATTGTAGAAAAAAGTGCTGAAGGAAAAGTGGTAAAAAACTACGAATTACCAGGATTATGGAATGGTGGAATGTCAAACTGGCTTACCATTTTTGTTGCGGTTCCTTTGATAACATTTAATCCGGTAAAAACAGTAAACGATTTACTAAAACCTGCGCATCAGCCCCAATAATGGATGTTGAAAAAATCATATCAGAATTAAATTTCAAAGCAGTACGAAGCAGTGGGGCAGGAGGGCAAAATGTAAACAAAGTATCCTCAAAAGTTGTACTGACTTTTGATTTGAATGCTTCTCAGGCATTATCTGTTGAAGAAAAATTACTTTTAGAAACCAATCTTGCATCACGCTTGACTTCTGAAAATATTCTGATTTTAAATTGTGACGAAGACCGAAGTCAGATTAAGAATAAGGAGGTTGTTGTAAAACGTTTTTTGGAAATTATTAAAAAAGGATTGTTTGTTCCGAAGATTCGAAAAGCTACTAAGATTCCAAAATCAGTAATTAAAAGGCGAATTAAGGACAAAAAGAATATTTCTGATTTGAAACAATCTCGTAGAAAACCCAATTTAGAATAAATTTTAAAACTAAAAATTCCAAATTCCAAATTCCAAAACAATCGCAATAAGCCTTTGAAAATTTGGAATTTCACAAATTGGAATTTTAAAAGGAATTTCTTTTTGGAGTTTTAAATATTTTAGCACTACTTTTGCACTGTCTCAAAGGGGTGCTCTAAATAACGAGCTGAGATCATACCCAAAGAACCTGAGCGAGTAATGTTGCTAAGGGAAAAAACGACAACTATTTTAGTCTAAAACTATATTTTGTCGGGAACACATTTATTAATTTAACCAAGAATAATTCCCCCTTTTATTCGTAATTCTTTACGGATGAAAACTTTTTTAAAAGGTACTGAGGTGCTAAGTTACAAAGGTTCTAAGAGGAACCAAAATTCTATTTTTTTTATTCTATTTTTTTTATTCTATTCTCTATTCTCTACTGCACAAGAGCAGGATTCAACCAAAGTTAATCAGCTGGATAATGTATTAGTTTCAGCCGTTCGTGTTACGGCAAAAACTCCAGTGAGTTTTAGTAATATGGATAAAAAAGAAATCAAGTACAGAAATCTTGGTCAGGATATTCCAATTTTAATGAATTATCTGCCATCAGTCGTAACTACTTCTGATGCGGGAAACGGAATGGGCTATACAGGAATCCGTGTACGTGGAAGCGATGCGACAAGGGTAAATGTTACCATAAACGGAATTCCGTATAATGATGCCGAAAGTCAGGGAACTTTTTGGGTAAATATGCCTGATTTTGCTTCTTCGGTAGAAAGTCTGCAATTGCAGCGCGGTGTTGGAACATCAACCAATGGTTCTGGTGCTTTTGGAGCCAGTCTGAACATGCTGACAGATAATTATGCTACAAAAGCGAGTGGTGAGATCTCAAGTTCTTACGGAACTTTTAATTCGAATAAAAATACGGTAAAATTCAGTACAGGTTTGTTAAACGATCATTTCGAGCTTGCCGGACGTTTGTCTACAATAAAGTCTGATGGTTATGTAGATCGAGGAAGTTCTGATTTAAAATCGTATTTTTTGCAAGGAACTTATGTTGGCAAAACCACTTTGATTAAAGCATTGGTTTTTGGAGGGACTCAAAAAACATATCAGTCCTGGAATGGGATTGATGCCGAAACTTTAAACGAGAATCGTAGATATAACTCGTCTGGAAAATATAAAGATGCGCAGGGAAATATTCATTTTTATGACAATGAAACCGATAACTACAATCAGGATCATTATCAGCTGCACTGGAGTGAATCGTTTTCTGATAAATGGAGTACAAATCTTGCTTTTCATTATACTAAAGGGCTTGGTTACTATGAAAATTATAAATACGACGAACCTGTTGCAGGTTATGAAGGAATTCAGTCCACAAAAATGGTCGAAGATGATAACGGTGATTTAGTTCCGGGGACGGATTTAATTCGTCAAAAATGGCTGGATAATGATTTTTACGGAACTACTTTTTCTTTAAAATATACAGCAGAAAAACTGAATGTAATCCTTGGCGGAGGCTGGAATAAATACGAGGGTGATCATTTCGGAAAAATAATCTGGGCAAGATATTCTGATCAGACAGAATTGGAAGATCATTATTACGATGATTTTTCGACAAAAACGGATGGAAATATTTTTGCAAAAGCCAATTATCAGTTATTTGATAAATTAAGTTTTTATGGCGATTTGCAATACCGAAATGTAAGATATAAAGCTAACAGCTGGGAAACCGGTTTGGTAGATGATACTTTTAATTTCTTTAATCCAAAAGCGGGTTTAAACTTTGAAATCGATCAAAAGAGCACGTTGTATTTTTCATACGCCCGTGCCAATCGTGAACCAAACAGAACCGATTATGAAGGCGGAAATGTAAAACCTGAAAAATTGAATGACTTTGAATTAGGCTGGAGATTCAATTCGGAGAAATTTCAACTGACTACGAATTTGTATTATATGGGGTATAAAGACCAATTGATTTTAACGGGAACGTTAGACGATGTTGGAAATCCAATTCGCTCAAATACAGATAAAAGTTATCGTTTAGGTTTTGAAGCCGATGCAACAATTAAACTTTCTGATAAATTTATTATTAGACCAAACTTCACCTTAAGTAGTAATAAAAATGTCGATTTGGATGTTGAAGGTCAAAACTACGGCACAACTGATATTGCTTATTCGCCTTCTGTTATTGCCGGGAACATAATTGTTTATAGTCCGATTCAGGATTTGCATATTTCGTTACTGCAAAAATATGTAGGAGAGCAGTATATGAACAATATTGAATTGCCGTCTGCAAAACTGGCAGATTATTTTGTAAATGATCTGAATGTTTCTTTTGAGATTAAGCCAAAATCTATTTTCAAATCAATTATGATTACAGGATTGGTTAATAATATTTTAGATAAAAAATACGTTTCAAACGGATACATGTGGGATATTTATCCTTATTATTATCCACAGGCAGGAATAAATTTCTTAGCCGGACTGACATTGAAATTCTAATTTCGAGATTATTAAAAAAAGCAGAGCCTGAAAGTTTTAAATTTTCAGGCTTTTGTTTTTAATTATAAACATGAATTACAGTTCCGCTTACTTCAACACGATATTGTTTTAGGGGATATTCTTTTCCTCCTAAACCTGTAAATAAACTATATTCGGCATCATCGCAGGAACAAACAGCATTAATGCCATGGATAGTCATAGCAGTACAGGAAGTCAAAGCCTGATTGGGACAAGCGGCATCAAACGCATTGTAACCACTTCCAGCATTAAAAATAATAACACCTTTTGCACCATATCCGGAAATAATAATCCCATTACTAACATATTTTAGATTAGAGTAAGCCGGAAGATTCATATCTATGGTAAAATTCATAGTATAATTAGGAATATAAGGATTTTTGTTGTTTAGCTCATTATCGCTGCACGAAAAAAGTACCGAAATGAAAAGGATTAAAAGCCAGATTTTTTTCATTGTTTCAAAGGGAATTAGTAGGACAAAAATAATTTATTTGCATTTCAATTCTATATGATTAACATATAATTATGTACTATTAAAAATAATACTATATTTGTAATACGAAAAATCCCGTCCCGATGGGATTTTTTGTATTTATATAAACGATGAAGTTATGAGTAAAGTATCTTATTATACCGCAGACGGTCTAAAAAAATTAAAAGATGAATTGGAGCATTTAAAGAGTGTAATGCGTCCAAAAGCATCTCAGGATATAGCAGAGGCAAGAGACAAGGGGGATTTATCTGAAAATGCCGAATATGATGCTGCAAAAGAAGCGCAGGGTTTATTAGAAATGAGAATTGCAAAACTTGAAGAGGTTTATGCAAATGCAAGATTAATTGACGAATCTCAATTGGATGTTTCTAAAGTTTTGGTTCTTTCGAACGTGAAAATCAAAAACCAAAGCAACGGAATGGAAATGAAATATACATTAGTAGCTGAAAGTGAAGCAGATTTAAAAACCGGAAAAATCTCGGTAACATCTCCTATCGGAAAAGGGCTGCTTGGTAAATCTGTTGGCGAAGTTGCCGAAATTACAGTGCCAAACGGTGTTTTGAAGTTCGAAATCCTTGAAATTACAAGAGAATAATATTGTAGTTAATCGGTTAATTGGCTAACCAGTTAAACAAATAAACAATGAGTTCAATATTTACTAAAATAATCAACGGAGATATTCCGGCCTATAAAATTGCCGAAGACGATAATTTTTTAGCTTTTTTAGATATAAATCCAAATGCAAAGGGACATACACTTTGTATCCCGAAACAGGAAACCGATAAGATTTTTGATTTGGAGGATGAACTGTATCTGGGGCTAATGAAATTTTCTAAAAAGATTGCAATTGCTTTAGAAAAAACCGTTACATGCAAGAGAGTAGGTATAGCAGTTGTAGGTTTAGAAGTTCCTCATGCACACGTACATCTAATCCCGTTAAATGAAATGGATGAAATGCGTTTTTTAAATAAGGTTTCGCTTTCTAAAGACGAATTTGAAAATTTGGTAAAAGATATTCAGTCAAATCTTTAAGATTAGAAAAAAAGATAAAAAATCGTTTAAGGAATTATTTTCTTAAACGATTTTTTTATGTTTTTATGAATGTTGAGTTTTGTTGTACCTGATCTGAAATGTAGTTCCTTTGCCCATTTCAGAATGTAAAACCCTGATTTTTCCGCTATGGTATTCTTCTACAATTCTTTTGGTTAAAGAAAGTCCAAGACCCCAACCTCTTTTTTTGGTGGTAAAACCGGGTTCGAAAATAGTTTTGAACTGGTTTTTCGGAATTCCGGTACCGGAATCTCTCACATTTATTTTCACATGATGCAAATCCTTTTCTATTTGCAGATCCAGGGTTCCTTTTCCTCTCATGGCATCAATAGCATTTTTAACTAGATTTTCGATGGTCCAGCTGTGTAATGTTGGATTAAATAATGCAATAATGGGTTCTTTTGAGCCTGAATAAGAAAAAGTTACCTGTTTAGAAAAGCGGGATTGCAAATAGTCATAAGTTTTTAAGGTTTCGGCAACGATATCATGTTCTTCTAAAACGGGAATGGAACCAATTTTAGAAAAACGATCTGTAATTGTCTGAAGACGTTCCACATCTTTTTCTATTTCTGTTGTGATTGTCTGGTCAATATTTTCTGTTTTGAGTATTTCGATCCAGCCTATTAAGGAAGAAAGAGGAGTGCCGATTTGATGCGCTGTTTCTTTTGCCATCCCTGCCCAAAGTTTATTCTGGGTGGCCATTTTAGTGCTTTTGTAAAAATTATAAATCAAAGCACCAAACAAAAAGATAATCAGTAATAAAGCGACAGGATAATATTTCAGTTTGTTTAACAGAGCCGAGTTTCCATAATATATACGGTGATATTTTCCGGGTGCATATTCAATGACAATTGGATCATTTTCACTTTTCAGCTTATTCAAAAAAGCTATCGATTCTTTTTTGTCATTCATGATATGTTCAGGGACATTTTTGGTACTGATAATTTTATCATACATGACCAGCATTACCGGTACTGTCGTGTTATTGTTTGTAATTTCGAGAGGCAAGTCCAGATCGGTGTTTTCGTCAGCATTCACAAGTGCTTTTTGTGCACTGGCCCAAATATTCATCTTTAGCCTTTCCTCGTTTTTAAATATTTGAAAAAAAGTATAGGTATTCCATAGTATCAGAGAAATAATTAAAAAGGATATAAAAATGATAATCCAGCGGGTTGTATTTCTTCTTTCGGAAAAAAACATAAGTTAAATTTTTGAGGTATAAATATAACGAAATATACACATTTAATATTTTGCAGGTGTTCAAAGATTTTTGTTTTTAAGCGAGAAACTATTTCTTTGGCTTAAAGCATTTCTATACTTTTGTATTTGCTGAAACGATACCCGGTTTAAAAGAAAAGATATGATTAGCATTAACCCAAAAGAAATACCAACGGTAAAATTACAAGGCTATCTGCAAAGCGCTGTCGGACCTAGGCCGATTGCTTTTGCCAGTACAATTAGTGCAAAAGGAATTCCTAATTTGTCACCTTTTAGTTTCTTTAATGTGTTTAGTGCCAATCCGCCGATCTTGATTTTTTCTCCTTCAAGACGTGTGCGTGATAATACTGTGAAACATACATTGATTAATGCTGAAGCTACACGTGAAGTTGTAATTAATGTTGTGAATTATGATTTGGTACAGCAGACTTCACTGGCAAGTACAGAATATGGAGAAGGTGTAAACGAATTTATTAAAGCAGGTTTAACACAGATTCCTTCAGATTTGGTAAAACCTTATCGTGTAAAAGAATCTCCGGTGCAGTTTGAGTGCAAAGTAACGCAGATTATTCCTTTAGGAGAAGAAGGAGGTGCAGGAAATCTGATCCTTTGTGAAGTGGTAAAAATCCACATTCATGACTCAATTCTGGATGAAAACGGAGCAATCGACCAGTATAAAATTGATTTGGTTTCAAGATTGGGAAGTAACTGGTATTCAAGATCCAATCAGGGACTTTTTGAAGTAGAAAAACCATTGACAACTTTGGGGGTTGGAGTAGATGCAATTCCAAATTTTATCAAAGAAAGCCCTGTTTTTGACGGTAATGATTTTGGGAAATTAGGGAATATAGAAACCTTGCCCACAACAGAAGAAGTTAGTATATTTGTGAAAGAAAATTTTTCGGTAAAAGGGGTTTTGAGCTCTGACGATCAGCAGAAAATACATTTAGAAGCCAAGAAATACCTTGATGAAGGGGATGTTTTATCAGCATGGAAAGTACTTTTGGCGAAGAAATAAGAAAGAAACAATAATTAATATAGACAGAAGATGGAAGTTACAGGAAAAGTAAAAGTAGTTAACCCAGAGCAGCAAGTTAGTGCTTCATTCAAAAAAAGAGAATTAGTTGTTACTACTGATGAGCAGTATCCACAACATATTTTAATCGAATTTACACAAGACAAATGCGATTTATTAAGTAGCTACAAACAAGGTGAGGCTGTAAAAGTTTCTATCAATTTAAGAGGAAGAGAATGGGTTAATCCACAAGGAGAAACCAGATATTTTAATAGTATTCAGGGATGGAGAATCGAGAGATTAGCTCCTGAAGGGCCTGCACAAACGCCACCTGTACCAGCTGCAGAGGCTTTTGCTCCTGCAACAAATTTAAACGAAGACGAACCGGACGATTTACCATTCTAATAAAGTTTAAATTCCAAAAATTAGAAATTCCAAATTCCAAATCATTAATGTGTATTTGGGATTTGGAATTTTAGTTTTAGGTTAGTTTTGTCATTTCTAATGAAAGGAGAAATCACAAAAATAACTCCCAAAAAAGGATTATAGAAATTTGAAATCGCTATAGAAATTGATTTTTTAAAATGTATTATTTATTCAAAGATTTATTTTTTCCGCCAGTTACAGAAGCCGATGAAGAAGGTGTTTTGGCAATTGGAGGCGATTTGAGTTCTGAACGTTTACAATTGGCTTATAAAAGCGGTATTTTTCCATGGTTTAATGAGGGAGATCCGATTCTTTGGTGGGCACCAGATCCAAGAATGGTATTGTTTTTTGATGAATTAGTCATATCCAAAAGCATGCGAAAAATTCTGAACAAGAAAATATTTAAGGTCACTTATAACAAAAATTTCAGAGAAGTGATTTCTAATTGCCAGCAGATTAAGCGTGATGGGCAAAACGGAACCTGGATATCTGATGAAATGATTGAAGCCTACTGTAAATTAAATGATGAAGGATTTGCTAAATCGGTCGAGGTCTGGCAGGATGATACTTTAGTCGGAGGGCTGTACGGAATTGATTTAGGACATGTTTTTTGTGGAGAAAGCATGTTTTCTAAAGTTTCTAATGCTTCAAAAACAGCCTTTATTGCATTAGCGTTATATTTGAAAAAAGAAAATTACAAACTATTAGATTGCCAGGTTTATAATCCGCATTTAGAGAGTTTAGGCTGCCGCGAAATTGATCGTGACGATTTTATGTCTATTTTAAAAAGTAAATAAATGAGTGCTGTTTACATTGTAAAAGAAATTTATATTTATCCGATAAAAAGTCTTGCCGGAATTAGCTGTCAGCAGGCTTTTGCTGAAGAAATGGGCTTTGAAAACGACCGCCGATGGATGTTACTGGATTCAGATAATCAACATATCACACAGCGTGAATTTCCAATAATGAGTCAGTTTTATCCTCAAATCTCCGAAGGAAAAATCACGGTTACTTTTCAGAATCAAAAACATGAATTTTCAATCAGTGAGCACTTAGAGGATCAGATTTATACTAAAGTGTGGGATGATAAAAGTTTTGTTTTCGAAGTAAATAAAGTAACTTCTAAATGGTTTAGCGATCGTTTAGGATTTGAATGTAAATTGGTAAAAATCATTAAGACAGGAGACCGAAAACACGAAAGTTCAAGATCCAAAGAAACCTATAATGTAAGTTTTGCCGATGCGTATCCCTATTTATTAATCGGAACAAAAAGCTTAGATTTTTTGAATGATAAATTAGAAGAAAAAATTACCATAAGAAGATTTCGTCCCAATATTGTTATCAGTAGCAAAAATCCCCATGAAGAGGATGATTTTGAGCATTTTAAAATCGGAGAAGTTCAGTTTAAAAACGTAAAACCCTGCGGAAGATGTATTATGGTTAACAATGATCCGCAGAATGGAATTGTAAAAAAAGAACCTCTGAAAACATTAAGCGAATACAGGAATTTCAATAATTCTGTTTTATTCGGAACCAATATAGTCGGTTTGAATCCCGGAATAATTAAGGTTGGTGATGCCGTTGTTTTCTAAAAATTCAATTTTGTAAAACTATAATTCAGAGTATTAAAAAGAATCAGTTCATTTTTTAAAGAAGGTAATTCCAGGATTAATTTTAGTGTTTCATGTGCCATCATCGTGCCAATAATTCCGGGTAAAGTCCCAAGAACTCCGTTTATACTACAATTTGGAACGTGTTTAGGATCAGGTATTTCCGGAAACAAATCACGCAGATTTTTACTTCCGTTATGGTTAAAAACAGCTACCTGTCCTTCGAATTTTAAAATGCTTCCATAAACAAGAGGTTTGTTTAAAATAACACAAGTGTCATTTACCAGATAACGGGTTGTGAAATTATCTGAGCCGTCTACAATAACATCATATTGCTGAATTATCTGCGCTGCATTTTCAATCGTTAATTTTTCAGAAATAGCTTCAGCCTGAATTAAGGGATTTAGTTTCGAAACAATATTTTGGGCGACAATGGCTTTCTGCTGACCAATTTCATTTTCAGTATACAAAATCTGCCTGTGAAGATTGTGGATTTCGATGGTATCAAAATCCATTATTCCAATAAAACCGACTCCGGCTGTAGCAATATATTGTAAAACAGGGCATCCCAACCCGCCAGCTCCAATAACCAGAACTCTTGCCTTTTTGAGTTTTTCCTGCCCTTCGTCGCCAATTTCCGGTAAGATGGTTTGTCTGCTGTAACGTAAAAATTCTTTTATAATGCTCATTAATTGTAAGTCTTAAAGTTTTTAAAGTCAAAAGTCAAAAGTGAAAAAAACTAATTGTCTAAAGTAATGGACTTTATGACTTTCGACTTTCCAACTTTAAGACTAAAACTCCTGTCCCAGTCCTTCAAAACCGGTTCGTAGCCTGATTTTTTTATAATTTGTTTGATTTCTTCTGCAGAACGTTCATCACTGATTTCGAATTGTTCCAGAGATTGCGGATCAACGACATAGCCACCCGGATTTGTTTTAGAACCCGCACTCATACTTGTAATCCCAATCGGAATAATATGATTTCGGAATTTTTCGCTTTCACGGGTCGAAATAGAGATTTCCAGATCTTCATTCCACAAACGATAAGCACAGATTAGCTGTGTAAGGTCTTTATCATCCATAATAAAATTGGGCTCAATAATGCCTTCTGCCGGACGTAATCTGGGAAAAGAAACTGAATATTTGGTCTGCCAGTATTTCTTTTGAAGATAATCTAAATGCAAAGCATTAAAAAAGCTATCAGTGCGCCAGTCTTCCAAACCCAATAAAACACCCAAACCTATTTTATGTATTCCGGCAGTTCCAATTCGGTCTGGAGTTTCAAGTCTGAAATCAAAATTTGATTTTTTGCCTTTAGTATGGTATTTTTTGTACACTTCCTGATGATAGGTTTCCTGATAAACCAAAACCGAATATACGCCGGCTTCGTGCAAACGTTGGTAATCTTCGGTTGAAAGTGGCTGAACTTCAACAGAAATAATTGAAAATTGTTCTCTGATTAAATCAATTGCATTTAGAAAATAATTAATATTTACGGTGTAATTAGCCTCGCCGGTGACCAATAAAACATGATCTAAACCGGTTTTTTTCAGTGCTTCAACTTCCAGTTTTATCTCTGAGTCCGAAAGTGTTTTTCTTTTGATTTTATTGTCCAGACTAAAACCGCAATAGGTACAGATATTTTGACATTCATTACTTAAATAAAGTGGCGCATACATTTGAATGGTTTTACCAAAACGTTTTTTGGTAATTTCATGGCATTTTTGTGCCATTTGCTCTAAATAAGGCTGAGCAGCCGGTGAAATCAAAACCAGAAAGTCATCGAGATTTCGTTTTGTTTTGGACAAAGAATATTCAACATCTTTTGATGTGGTTTGGTATATTTTTGATTGAATGGAATCCCAATCATATTGCTCAAAAATGGATTTGAATGTTTTCATTTTATTTTGGTTTCTCTCGCAGATTTTGCAGATCGCGCAGATTATATTTTATTTACTACTCGATGAATATTATCGAGAATATTTCCACAATTAAAATTGACTAACAACCCTAATTTTTTGTTTGTCAATTTTAAATAAGTATTTAATTGTTTAAAGTGAATAGACTTTATTTCCTCTACTGATTTTAATTCTATAATTACTTTATCTTCCACTAAAATATCCAGTCTGAAAGTTATGTCTAAATAAACATCATCATATTTAACTGGAAGATCAATTTGTTTAATCACTTTTAATCCATCCTTTTTCAATTGATAATAAAGAGCACTCTCATAAACAGACTCTAATAATCCAGGCCCGAGAGTATTATAAACTTTAAAAATTGAGCCTCTAACTTTATATGAAATTTCATTTTCGGACATAATTTTTTTAATTCAAAATTAAGGAAAATTCTTTCTTTTAAAAAAGTTGTAGTAGATAAATTTTAACAGTTCCCAACATGAAAATTATCTGCTAAATCTGCGAGATCTGCGAGAGAAAATCAATTTATTCATATAAAAAAGAAGTCAAAGGACTGGAAGCCATAGCATGATTTTGCTGATTGGCGACTTTGGCTTCAAACGCTTTTCTTCCGGCAATTACAGCTTCCTTAAAAGCTTCAGCCATTAACTTAGGATTTCCTGCAACAGCAATTGCAGTATTGACCAAAACGGCATCAGCACCAATTTCCATGGCTTTTGCGGCGTCGGAAGGAGCACCAATTCCGGCATCAATAATCACAGGAACAGTGCTTTGTTCAATAATAATTTCTAGAAAATCAATTGTTTTTAGGCCTTTATTACTTCCAATTGGTGAACCCAAAGGCATAATTGCTGTAGTTCCTGCATTTTCCAGATGTTTGCATAAAACCGGGTCAGCATGAATATACGGCAGAACAAAAAAACCAAGTTTTGCCAATTCTTCAGTAGCTTTTAAAGTTTCAATCGGGTCAGGCATCAGGTATTTTGGATCCGGATGGATCTCCAGTTTTACCCAATTGGTTTCGAGGGCTTCACGTGCCAATTGCGAAGCAAAAACAGCTTCCTTTGCATTTCTGGCGCCTGATGTATTGGGTAATAAATTAATATTGGGATGCTGTAAATGTGATAAAATAGCATCAGTATCTGTTTCGAGATCTATGCGTTTTAAGGCAACCGTTACCAATTCACTTCCCGAAGCTAAAATGGCTTCTTCCATCTGGAGATTAGAACCAAATTTACCTGTTCCCAAAAATAAGCGGGAATTAAAGGTTTTATCTCCTATATTAAATAATGACGTTTGCATATAAGTTGTCGTTAAGTTGTTGAACCAGTTGTTCTTTTTGAAGGCTTTTTGTAATCATTCCGGAAACTGCAATGCCATGAATACCGGTTTTTACAAGGCTTTCTATGTTTTCTAAAGTGATTCCGCCAATGGCATAAACCGGGGTTGTAATATTTTCTGATTTCATTTTATTCAGTATAGAAACATAACCTTCTGTTGCTAAAATGGGACTTAATTTTTCTTTGGTTTCAGTAAATTGAAAAGGCCCCAAACCAATATAATCACAGCCATTTTTTGTCTGAAGAAGAATATCTTCAAAAGTATTTGCGGTTGCGCCAATAATTTTTCTGTCTCCTAATATGGCACGGGCTTCAGATATACTCATATCGGTTAAACCTAGATGAACACCATCAGCAGCAATTTCCTGTGCGAGCGAAACATCATCATTAACAATGAAATTTGCCAGGTATTCTTCGCATAAAGTTTTTACGGCTTCGGCGAGGACAAATCTTTTTTCAGGTGTTTGATTCTTGAATCGCATTTGTATCCAATTACAACCGGCATCCAAAGCCTGATGAATGTTTTGCAATTGTTTTTCGACTGTTTCGCCTTGTGAGATATATTGTAATTTGTTAAACATAATGATGGCCAATTAGTGATGAGGTGGAGTTTAAATACTTTTCGATATATACTTTAGCTTCTAAACAAGCGGTTTTTAAGTCATATCCCAAAGCTAAATTTGCAGCAATAGCTGACGACAAAACACAGCCTGATCCATGTTTTGGGCGGAAATTAATTTTAGTAGGCAAGAGTTCTATAAGATTGCTTTTTAGAAATAAATAATCAGTGCCCAAAGCGGTATGGTTATGACCGCCTTTCAATAAAACAGCGGTTGGAAGCTCATTTTTAACCCAAAGTTTTTCAGAAATAAAATTGGGATAAAGCTGTAGTATTTCCTCATAATTTGGGGTTATTAAATCAATTTTGGATAATGTTTTTTGTAAATCTGTTTGGTTTTCAATGGTTAAAAACTCAAATTCAGTCGAGGATTTCAATACGGTATCCCAAACTATTATGGTGTTTGGGTTTAATTTTCTAATTAGGAAAACAACTTCATTTAAATAAAAAAAGGAGGGAACAATGCCAATTTTAACCGATTTTATAGAATAGTTTTTGAATAGCTTTTTTATGGAACGCAACACAAAGTCTAGCGATGTCCATTCTATATCGTAGAATTTACAATCGGTTTGAATTGTATTTGCAGTACTTATAGCTAATCCTTGTACCTGATGCTGTTCAAAAGTTTTCGTATCGGCTAAAATTCCGGCTCCTCCCGAAGGATCTAAACCTGCTAGGCTGAGAGCGAAAGGACGATTTTTTGACATAGTTTAAAATTTTTAATTGGATTGGGACTATTCCAGATTGTACCTAAAAGCGCAACATCATCAAAACCACTTTGTAAAGGCTTTTCAACATTACCCGAATAAATTCCGCCTAAAGCAACCATTTTGGTATTAAAATTTTCTCTCTGTTTTATTGCTTCAAAAAGATTGGTTTGTGAACTGTAATTTTCCTTTGAAATACTAGGAAATAAAGGACTCAAAAAAGCATATTCAAAAATGTTTTCCAAAGCATTGAAATCTTCAATTGAATGCGTTGAAGTTGATAAAACCATATTTGAAATTACACGGGAACCAATTATTTTTCTTGCTGTTTCTGAAAAATGAATTCTGTTGATTCCAAAGTCAGCTGCAATTTCATGATGGTTATGCAAAACCAAATTTCCCCGATATTCATGTTTTATCTGATGAATGAATTTTGCTGTTTCTACTTCTGAAAAATCCGGTTTCCGAATATGAAGCAAAGACAATCCTTCCTCAAATAAAGAATCAATTATGCTGATTTCATTTGCAATTGGCGAAGGATTTGTAATTACAATCATATTTCGTAAAATGTTATCTGTGAGATGTAAAATGTGAAAATCAAGACCTTTCACATTTTACAAATATCATCTCACATTATATATAAATCTCTTTACCCTGTTCAATAAATTCTTCTGATTTCTCCTGCATCCCTTTTTCGGCAGCGGCGACATCCCTGATTTCCTGGGATATTTTCATGGAACAGAATTTCGGTCCGCACATCGAACAGAAATGGGCGACTTTTGCACCGTCCGCAGGAAGTGTTTCATCGTGGAATTCCCTAGCTGTATCAGGATCTAATGCCAAATTGAACTGATCTTCCCAACGAAATTCGAAACGTGCTTTACTCAACGCATTGTCACGATACTGTGCTCCCGGATGGCCTTTTGCCAGGTCAGCAGCGTGGGCTGAAATTTTATAGGTGATCACACCGTCTTTTACGTCTTTTTTATTCGGTAAACCAAGGTGTTCTTTTGGCGTTACATAACACAGCATGGCACAACCGTACCAGCCAATCATCGCAGCACCTATTGCAGATGTAATATGATCGTAACCCGGTGCAATATCTGTGGTTAATGGACCTAAAGTGTAAAATGGAGCTTCATGACAATGCTCTAATTGCTTGTCCATGTTTTCTTTAATCATGTGCATCGGAACGTGTCCCGGACCTTCAATAAATACCTGAACGTCGTGTTTCCAGGCAATTTTTGTCAATTCGCCCAAGGTTTCTAATTCGGCAAACTGTGCAGCGTCATTCGCATCTGCAATCGAACCCGGTCGAAGCCCGTCTCCAAGAGAAAAAGCTACGTCATATTGTTTCATGATTTCGCAGATTTCTTCAAAATGGGTGTATAAAAAGTTTTCTTTATGATGAAATAAGCACCATTTTGCCATAATTGATCCGCCTCGGGAAACGATTCCCGTTACGCGATTGGCAGTCAAATGGATATAACGAAGCAAAACTCCGGCGTGAATCGTAAAGTATGAAACGCCTTGTTCTGCCTGTTCAATCAGAGTGTCTCTGAAAATTTCCCAGGTTAAATCTTCGGCAATTCCTTTTACTTTTTCCAAAGCCTGATAAATGGGAACCGTACCAATTGGAACCGGCGAATTACGTATAATCCACTCTCTGGTTTCGTGAATATTTTTCCCTGTTGACAAATCCATTATCGTGTCAGCTCCCCATCGACAAGCCCAGACTGCTTTTTCAACTTCTTCTTCGATGCTTGAAGTCACAGCACTGTTTCCAATATTAGCATTAATTTTCACTAAAAAGTTACGGCCCACAATCATAGGTTCACTTTCTGGGTGATTAATATTATTTGGGATGATGGCTCTTCCACAGGCAACTTCGCTACGAACAAATTCGGGTGTAATTTTGCTTTTTGGAGTATTTGCACCAAAACTATGTCCGCTGTGCTGACATTGCATGGCTTTAGTTTGTTCGTTTAAAAGTTCGATGCGCTGATTTTCCCGAATCGCAATATATTCCATTTCAGGAGTGATGATTCCTTGCTTGGCGTAATACAATTGCGTTACGTTTGCGCCTTTTTTTGCACGTTTTGGCTGATGTAAATATTCAAAACGAAGATGATCCAGACTTTCATCTTTCAAACGGGTTTGCCCGTAATCTGAAGTTATTTCGTTTAAGATTTCAACATCATTTCGTTCTAAAATCCATTGTTCTCTTAAGCGTGGCAAACCTTTTCGGATGTTGATTTCGATATTTGGATCAGTATAAGCTCCTGATGTATCGTAAACGGTTACGGGAGGATTCTTTTCGATTCCGCCATTTGAAAGTTTGGTGTCGCTTAAATGAATTTCGCGCATTGCAACTTTTATGGGATGAATTTCGCCATCGATATATACTTTTTTAGAATTTGGAAATGGGGTTCTGGATATTTGTTCTTCGTTTGTCATAGTCTGTAAGTTGTATATTGTAAAATGTGAAATGTTAATGGTAGAGACGCACTCAAGTGCGTCTTTTTTAGTCCCAAATCGGAATTTGGATTTTTTTAATTGGAATTTAATTCCTAACCTCCCTGAGTGGCAGAAATGATTAGGATTTCGTCAGTTTCGGATACAAAGTGCTGGCTCCAGTTTATTTTTGGAACAACAGTATTGTTAATGGCAACGGCGATTCCGTTTTGTTTGTTTGGAATTTCCAGATCGAGCAATGACTGAATGCTTAGCGATTCAGCATTGAATTGTTTGATTTGTTGGTTGATTTTTAGTTCCATTCCTTTTGATTTAGTGTATAGTGACACATTAGGAATGGCTACAATTACGCACAAAAAATGCGTGAAGAAGTCATCTTACTTTTCCCTACGCTAGTATGAACTAGATCAGGTTCAGAGGGTAAAATCTCAGCCTGCGTGATGCAGACACCCCTAAAGTGTGAAGCAAATGTAGTAATTTTTTTGTTTGAAAGTTTAAAAAAAGTTTCAAGTTTCAGGTTTCAGGTTTTTGTTAACCTGAAAATAAAGGCTGTTTATTTTGCTCTTGTCCAGCAATTTTCGGCGTGATCATTGACCATTCCGGTGGCTTGCATGTGTGCGTAAACAACTGTTGAACCCACAAATTTAAACCCTCTTTTTTTTAAATCTTTACTGATTTCGTCAGAAAGTGGAGTAGTGGACGGAACATCTTTTGAGGTTTTTGGATGGTTTATGATTGGTTTTCCATTGGTGAATTTCCAGATATAATCAGAGAAACTTCCAAAATCTTCCTTAACTTTCATAAAAGCCTGAGCGTTTGAAACAGCTGCTTTTATCTTGAGTTTATTGCGGATGATTCCGGTGTTTTGCATTAATTCTTCGATTTTCTCTTCAGAATATTGAGCTACTTTTTTATAATCAAAATGGTCAAAAGCGTTTCTGAAGTTATCTCTTTTGTTTAAAATAGTAATCCAGCTAAGACCGGCCTGAAAAGTTTCCAAAATTAAAAATTCGAATAGAGTTGGGTCATCATAAACAGGAACGCCCCATTCTTCATCATGGTATTTTTTATATAAATCGCTGGAAGTGCACCAGCTGCATCGAATTAATTCCAAAATTTTTATTTTAAAGGTATAAAAAAACCTCAAACGTAATGTTTGAGGTTTCCAAAAAAAGCTTTTTTTATTATTTTTTTACATATACATACACATAAGTATAAGTTTGTCCTTCTTCTGTGAAAGTTTCTTTCAATTTAATTTTATTCCCAGATAATTCAGTTTGATAAGTCTCACCTTGAGTCTCTCCAGTAAATTTAATTGTCAATGTGTTTCCATTTTTTGTCCATGTACCATTATATGCTTCAGGCTCACACTTTCCATCGTTAGAATAATACTCAGTTAGTTTGAATTTGCCATCATTTGTGAATTCATATGTGTCGTTAGAACAAGATCCATTCTCAGCGTCTACTAACACTTCCTTACCACCGACAATTGCTCCTTCTTCACTAAGTTCCCACTTTCCTTCAATAGAGGCAGAACCTCCATTGTCGTCATCATTACTACAAGATGATACTGATAAACCTAATGTCAATACTGACAAAAAAAGAATTGTAATTTTTTTCATTTTTGTTTGATTTTGTTTGTTAAAATTAGTTAACAAAATTAGATGTTTTTTAAACAAAAACAAGTGTCGATAAGTTTTTATTACGTTTTATTTTGTTAAAATTTGTAACTAACTTGTTGTCAGTAGTTTTTTACTTACCAATTTGCCAGCTATATCCTTTGACACTGGGTATATAAGCAGAACGGCCAATTATCACCAGATTGTTGTAGATTTTTTTATTGTATTTAATGCCAATGGCTTTGCCCGAAGTGTACATTTTGTTGGCCTTAAATGTTACTTTCATCCGGCCGTCTTCAAGTTCGGCATCTGATACTTTTTCGACAAACCAGGTTGATTGCCATTTTACAGCCAGTTCGTTTTCTGCTGTTTTGGTTACAGTTTTTACCAGTTTAACTGCGTCTTCAGGAATTTTGAAATTTTGGGTTAATTCTTCTTGCGTCAAAGTTTGCCCTACTTTGGTAAGAGAAAGGATTTTACGTAAATTAACAAAGGTCATTAAATTTTCATTGGCTTTTTTTCGTATATCAACTGCATTTTTTTCTGAAGCAACCTGAGGGCTATAAGTCTTTGGAATGATATGAATGTTCTCTTTGACAGGAAAAATATTTTTTGGGTCATTACTGGTTTTTTTTTTCAAATCCATAAATACAGCGACTGTATCTAAGGTAGTTTTTTTTGATACTTTTTGAGATACAGGTTTTATTTTGTTTACAGGTGAAAGTATTTCTTTTTTAGGCTGTTTTTTTTCGTTTGTATTACAGCTTGTAAAGAGACAGGCGATTAAAAATAATATGGTTATAGAGATTCTTTTCATAGCGATGAAATTTTTAATCTTTGTATGGATGTTCTTCTTCTAAATATTTTTTAATCAAATGATGCCCGGCATAAATTAAAGGAGTTAATAAAATGGCAATTGATAATTTAAATGTATATCCAATCAACGCTGATGAAAGAAACGTATCAAAATCTATTTTTCCCGGCAACCAAAAAGCAATTCCAAGGACTATAAAGGAGTCAAATAATTGTGAAATAATTGTTGATCCTGTAGTTCTAAGCCATATTTTTTTGTCTCCGGTTCTATTTTTAAAGAACCAAAATATGCTAACATCAATAAGTTGCGAAACCATAAATGCTATAATACTTCCAATAATAATCCACATACTTTGTCCAAAAACTGCCTGAAATTGATTGTCATTTACCGGACTTATGCCTTTCGCAGCAGGAATGGCGATTGCCATAAATAATATTATAAACGCATATGCAATTAAACAAGCTGTTATCATAGAGAGTTTTTTTACTCCTTTTTCTCCAAAATATTCATTGATTAAATCAGTAGTAAGAAAAACAATTGGCCAGGGCAAAATTCCGATACTCATTACAAATGGACCTACCTGAATTAATTTTCCTCCAATAAGTTCTGCTACAACAGCATTGGTTATAAAAATTCCTGCAAGAACTATAAAAACAATTTCTTTTTTGGTTTTAAACATATATGTTTGTAAATAATCTTTCAAATTTAAGCTATTTCTTTATAAATTAAAATGGTTTGTTTTTAAATTGGAAAGTTTGTTTTAAAGGTGTTAAAAAGTTAAATTTTCATCCATATAGTTTGTTTTAGTTATTTTTGAAACAATAATCGTTTTTTTAATATTCAAACAAAGTCTATAATGTAATGAAAAAAATAATCACAATTTTTCTCATGGGTACAACCTTTTTTGCGTCAAACGCACAAACTAATACTGAAAATCCGTTGCTGAAAAAATGGACAGGTCCTTATGGAGGTGTTCCTGCATTTGATGCATATAAGGTTTCGGATTTTAAACCGGCAATTCAGTTTGCAATTCAGGAAAAACTAAATGAAATTGATGTAATTGCCAATAACCCTGAAGCGCCTACTTTTGAAAATACGATTGCCTCTTTGGAACGTTCGGGTGAAACGATTTCAAGAATTTCTACAGTTTATGGAATTTACAGATCGAATTTAAGTAGCCCCGAGTTTAATGCTGTTGATACTGAAATGTCTCCGAAATTTTCAGAGCTTAAAGATAAAATCAATCAGAATAAAAAATTATTCACCAGAATAGAAACGCTTTATAATTCAAAAGAAAGCAAAAAACTAAAGAGCGAACAGCAACGACTGATTTGGTTGTATTATACTAATTTCGTGCGTGAAGGTTCTAAACTGAATGACCAGGACAAAGAAAAGGTAGCAAGAATTAATAAAGAATTAGCTGGTCTTTTTACTAAATTCAGTCAAAATTTATTGGCAGAGGAACATAATCAATATGTCGCTTTGACCACAGATAGTGATTTTGATGGTTTGCCGGAAGAAGTTAAAAAAGCAGCTATGGCTGATGCGAAAGAACGAAAACTAAATATTTTAGGAACCATTGCAAATACACGTTCTTCAATTGAGCCATTCTTGACATTTTCAACTTGCAGGGATTTACGGGAAAAAGCGTTTGATATTTTTGTAAAACGAGGCGATAATGGAAACGCAAATGATAATAATACGACTTTAGTTTCAATTTTAGAATTACGAACCAAAAAAGCAAAATTACTAGACTACCCAACATTTGCCGATTGGAGTTTGTCTAACAAAATGGCCAAAGATCCACAGAAAACTTTAGATTTAATGCTTTCAGTATGGGAACCTGCAGTTGAAAAAGTACATGAAGACGTAGCAGAAATGCAAAAAATAGTGGATTCAGAAGGAGGTAAATTTAAAATCCAGCCTTGGGATTATCGTTTTTATGCTGAAAAAGTTAGAAAAGCTAAATATGACCTAGATCAAAATGAAGTTAAACCATATCTTCAGTTAGAAAAACTGCGTGAGGGGATGTTTTGGGTAGCAGGCGAGTTATTCAATTTAAGTTTTAGACAAATTACAAACGTTCCGGTTTATCATCCAGACGTACGTGTGTGGGAAGTGAGTAATAAATTGACTGGTAAAGTTGTTGGATTGTGGTATTTTGATCCTTATGCCCGAGCAGGAAAACGTTCGGGAGCCTGGATGAATGCTTATCGCGATCAGCAAAAACTAGACGGAGATGTACTAACTATTGTTTCTAACAATTGTAATTTTATAAAAGGAGCTGATAACGAGCCAATTTTAATTTCCTGGGATGATGCCTCGACTTTATTTCATGAGTTTGGACACGCACTTCACGGATTATGTTCAGATGTTACTTATCCAAGTTTGGCAGGAACAGCCGTTGCAAGAGATTATGTGGAGTTTCCTTCACAATTGTTAGAACACTGGCTTGCAACTCCTGAAGTGTTGAATAAATTTGCTTTGCATTATAAAACAAATCAGCCGTTGCCTCAGTCATTGGTAGAGAGAATTGAAAGGGCAGCTAATTTTGGAGAAGGCTTCGCTACAGTAGAGACAATATCCAGTTCTTTAGTAGATATGAAGCTTCATTTGGCGACAACTAAAATTGATCCAAAGAAATTTGAAAAAGAAACTTTAGAAGCCCTTCATATGCCTTCTGAGATTGTCATGCGTCACCGTATTCCTCAATTTGGGCATATTTTTTCAAGTGATGGATATGCGGCAGGATATTACAGTTATTTATGGGCAGATGTTATCAATGCAGATGCCTGGGAAGCTTTTACGGAAGGGAAAGGCCCTTATGATAAAGAAATAGCTAAAAAACTCTATGATAATGTTTTTAGTATTGGAAATACTATTGATAATGAAAAAGCATACGAAAACTTTAGAGGAAGAGCTCCTAAGTCAGAAGCTTTGATGCGTGCCAGAAACTTTCCGGTTGTGGAAAAGAAAAAATAAACTACAACGTTGATTTAGTAATAAATAAAAAGCCCGAATAAAAAAATATTCGGGCTTTTTAATATTGAAAAAATAATATATTAACCTAAAGTAACTCTTTTGAAACCTGTAATTTCAACATTGAATCCTTTTACGTAATCACCCACTTTTTTACTGTCATCTTTGATGAAGTTTTGATCTAAAAGAGCTTTCTCCTGATCTAAAGTAGTGTTGTCAGAGATAAAACGTTGAACTTTTCCTGGAAGAATTTTATCCCAGATTTGCTCTGGTTTACCTTCAGCTTTTAATTCAGCTTTAGCATCTTCTTCGGCTTGTTTGATAACTTCTTCAGTTAATTGAGAGAAAGAGATGTATTTAGGAACATTTTTCAAAGTTTTTCCTAAACGTTTTGCTTCTTCATTGTCTTTTTCGATTACAGCAATACGAGCAGCAAGTTCAGATTCAACGAAAGCAGGATCAAAATCTTTGTAAGATAAAGTATCAGCTCCCATAGAAGCAACTTGCATAGAGATGTCTTTTGTTAAAGCTTCAGCGTTTGCAACTGGAGCAGAAATTGCAGTTAAAGCAGCAATTTTGTTAACGTGAACATAAGATCCAACGTAAGCACCTTCTAAAATTTCGAAACCACCGATTTCGATTTTCTCACCGATAACTCCAGTTTGCTCGATTAATTTCTCAGCAACTGTAATTCCGTTGAAATCAGAAGCTAATAATTCTTCTTTAGAAGAGAAGTTGATAGCTCTTTCTACTAAATCTTTAGCTAAAGCAACGAAAGCTTCATTTTTACCAACGAAGTCAGTTTCACAGTTTAAAGTGATGATAGCTCCTTTGGTGTTGTCAGCATTGATAAAAGAAACAGCAGCTCCTTCAGCAGATTCACGGTCAGAACGGTTAGCAGCAACTTTTTGTCCTTTTTCTCTAAGGATTTGGATAGCTTTATCGAAATCTCCTTCAGCTTCAACTAAAGCTTTTTTACAGTCCATCATTCCGGCACCTGTAGATTGTCTTAATTTATTTACGTCTGCAGCAGTAATTGTTGCCATAATATTTTAAGTTTTAATGTGTTTAAAAGTAAAAAATTCCAGCTTTTAAATCCCAAACTCCAATTTTAATAAATTATCAACATAACGTTTTTAATTCTGGTTGGATTTTGGAATTTAAAATTTGGAATTTAAAATTTGATTTATTCTTCAGTTGCAGGAGCAGCAGCTTCAGCCTCAACAGCAGGAGCTTCTTCAGCAGCTTCAACTTCTTTTTCAGCACCTCTGTCAGAAAGACCTTCGATTACTGCAGTAGTTACTAAAGATAAAATTTTGTCAATTGATTTAGAAGCGTCATCATTTGCAGGAATCACGTAATCAACCTCTCTTGGGTCAGAATTCGTATCAACCATTGCGAAAACTGGAATGTTTAATTTTTGAGCTTCTTTTATTGCGATGTGTTCAGCTTTGATATCTACTACGAACAATGCAGCTGGTAGTCTAGACATGTCAGCGATTGAACCTAAGTTTTTCTCTAATTTAGCACGTAGACGATCAACTTGTAAACGCTCTTTTTTAGAAAGTGTGTTGAAAGTACCATCTTTCTTCATTTTATCGATAGAAGACATTTTTTTAACTGCCTTTCTGATAGTTACGAAGTTAGTTAGCATTCCACCTGGCCATCTTTCAGTGATGTAAGGCATGTTTGCAGCTTTTGCTTTATCAGCAACGATGTCTTTAGCTTGTTTTTTGGTAGCTACGAATAAAATTTTTCTACCTGATGCAGCGATTTTTTTCAAAGCTTCGTTAGCTTCTTCAATTTTAGCTGCAGTTTTATATAGATTGATAATGTGAATACCATTACGCTCCATATAAATGTAAGGAGCCATGTTTGGATCCCATTTTCTAGTCATGTGTCCGAAGTGAACACCTGCTTCTAGTAATTCTTTTACTTCTATTTTGTTTGCCATTTTTGTACTAGTTTACGTTCTGTTGATTAGCAATGTGTCTTTTTGGATTTTAGATTTTAGATTTTTAGATTTTAGATTTTTCAATCTTTTAATCTTTTCAATCTTTCAATCTTTTAATCGCTTAACCCATTTAGATGCTAAACTATATCCTACCTCGATAGGAGAGCAACAATAACTGTGTTTTTTAATTTCAATAAATAATTGATAATGTCTTGTCCCATCTGAACAAGACAGGTAATATTAACGTTTAGAGAACTGGAATCTCTTACGAGCTTTCTTCTGACCGAATTTCTTACGTTCAACCATTCTAGGGTCTCTTGTTAATAAACCTTCTGGTTTAAGGATAGCTCTGTTTTCAGCGTTAACTTCACACATTACGCGTGCTAATGCCATTCTTACAGCTTCTGCCTGACCAGTTGTACCACCTCCGTAAACGTTTACTTTTACATCAAAGTTACTAGCGTTTTCTGTCATAGAAAGCGGTTGTAAAACTTTGTATTGTAAAGTTGCAGTTGGAAAGTAAGTTGCGAATTCTTTTTTGTTTACAGTGATGTTTCCAGTTCCTTCAGAAACGTATACACGTGCAACAGCGGTTTTTCTTCTACCGATTTTGTGAATAACTCCCATTACTTAAGATCATTTAGGTTAACAGTTCTAGGTTTTTGAGCTCCGTGTTTGTGCTCAGATCCTACAACAACATTTAGATTTCTAAAAAGTTCAGCTCCTAATTTGTTTTTAGGTAACATTCCTTTTACAGCTTTTTCTACCAATAATGCAGGGTTTTTTGCTTGCAATACTTTAGCAGTTAAAGTTCTTTGTCCTCCTGGGTAACCTGTATGACGCATGTAAATTTTGTCATTCAATTTTGTACCTGTAAGGTTAATTTTTTCTGAGTTGATAACAATTACGTTATCTCCACAGTCAACGTGCGGTGTGTAACTTGGTTTGTACTTACCTCTTAAGATCATCGCAACCTTAGAAGCAAGACGTCCTAAGTTATGACCTTCAGCGTCAACAACAATCCACTCTTTCGTTACAGTGGCTTTGCTAGCTGAAATTGTCTTGTAGCTTAATGCGTCCATAATATTATTTTAATTAAACATTCCATCCCCAATAAAGGGGATGCAAAAGTACAATTAATTATTTTAAAACCAAATACCTTAAAGAATATTTTAAATACTGAAAATCAGGCTGTCAGTTTTAGAATTAAATCGGTTAAATATTAAGGTGCTTCATTGAAAGGGTAAAGACTTTTGAAATAAGATTCTTTTTTTATATGTAAAAACATGTGGAAGCTGAAATGTTGTATTCAGGATTTGAGAGAAATGTAATGTTGCGTGATTTTATTTTGATAGGACTTGACGAATTTAAATACTGACAGGTGTTTTTTGTTTTATTTTAGGTAATTCTACTATATTTGTATTAATTACATAAAAATTCAAATGGATGAAAGCTAAAGCAACTCTAAAACAAATCGCAAAGGAACTTGGTGTTTCTGTTTCTACTGTGTCTAAGGCATTGAATGACAGTCCTGAAATTAGTGAGCAAACCAAGGTGAAGATTAAAGAGTATGCAAAACTCAAAAACTATAAGCCAAATGTTATTGGTCTGAATTTAAAGAATAGAAAGACCAAAACGATTGGTGTAATTATACCTAATATATTAAACTCCTTTTTCGCGAAGGTTTTTAGCGGTATAGAAAAAGTAGCCGATAAAAAAGGATATAATGTAATTACCTGTATTTCAAATGAATCTATTGAGAAAGAAATTCATACTTTAGAGATGCTAAGTAATGGAACAATTGACGGGTTTATTTTGTCTGTTTCTAAAGAAGCGCAAACACTTCAGGATTATAATCATTTTTCTGAAATAATTAATGATGGGACTCCAATTGTGATGTTTGATAGAATTGCTGATGAAGTAGATTGTGATAAAGTGGTAGTTGATGATTTTGACTCTGCTTTAAATTCAACACAGCATCTGATTGATCTAGGGTGTAAAAATATTGCGTTAATTTCTTCTGTAGATAATTTAAGTGTTGGGAAACTAAGAGCTGACGGCTATCTGAAAGCTTTGAAGGATAATAATATCCCTGTGAATGAAAAAATTATTCTTCGTACAGACTCTGAGGATGATATGAAAAGTAAAATTGATTCAATTTTTGATCATGAAATTGACGGGATTTTTGCTTTGGATGAAAATGATTCGGTTGCGGCCTTGAGGGTGAGTTTGAAAAAAGGATACAAAGTTCCTGAAGATATTTCAATAATAGGATTTGCAGATGGAATTTTGGCATCAAGACGTTTGTCTCCAAGTTTGACAACTGTAAGTCAGCACGGGATTGAAATAGGTGAGGTTGCTGCTAAGCGATTGATTTCAAGGCTGGAAGAAGAAGAAGGTGAGACTTCAGATTATGAAACCATTGTTATTAAAACCAAATTAAAGGAAAGGGAGTCAACCAGAAAATCTAAATAAAAATAAATCCATCTTAAAATTTTAAGATGGATTTGTTTTTTATGGAGGTTTAAATTTTAAAGGTTATCACAGGTTTAGTGGCATGATTCACTAGTCCTTCGCTTATACTGCCGTTGAAAAAGTGTGCAAAAGCGGTTCTGCCGTGTGTACACATCCCTATGATATCTGCGTTGATACTGTTGGAGAAATTGATTATTCCTTTTTCTATATTAGTGTCGTTATAGATATGTGTTGAATAATTTGTCAGGTTAAATTCGCTTACAAATTCCTTCATAGCTTTTTCGATGACATGAGTCGGTTTGAAGCTGTTTGGGGTACAAATAGTAACGAGGTGTATTTTTGAATGAAATAGTTTGGTAAATTTCAACAGTTTTTCAAAAGGTTTTTTGGATTCTTCTGTAAAATCTGAAGCAAAAACAATTTTTGTGGCGTTAAAATCCGTGATGTCGTTTTTAATAACCAAAACAGGAATGTCAGAATTTCGAACAACTTTTTCAGTGTTTGAGCCAATTAATAATTCCTGAACTCCTGAGGAACCGTGCGATCCCATTATAATCAAGTCAATGTCGTTTTCTTTGCTGACTTGTGAAATTCCATGAATGGTTTTGTCTATTTTTAAAATTTCTGTCACTGAAAGGTCCTTGAGGTAAGGTCTTTCTGTGGTTTTGTTCAGCATTTCGTTGGCTTTTTTCATGAATAAAATGGTTTCAGGAATACTTGCTCCTCCTGTAATAGCATCATTCATCTGGCTGGGTAATTCCAGCATGTGAAGCAGGATTATTTCAGAATTGTGCTTACGCGCTATTTGGGCGGCAACTTTTAAGGCGTCTTCTGCATGTTCAGAAAAGTCAGTAGGGACTAAAATTCGTTTCATAATTTTTTGGGTTAAATTATTTGAATAATCTGCATGGTTAGTGCTTATATAAAGGTAAGAAATATTTTTAGAGCAATCAATTTATTTGATTTATAAAAAAAACACTATATTTGCATCGTTATTTATTAAAATCTAAATAATGAGGGGACTAAGTGTCCCCTCTTTTTATAAAATTATGACATTTAAAGAAAAAGTAAACGGATTAATTGCGGAAGCTCTTCTGGAAAAGCCATCAATCTTTTTGGTTGATCTGGCTGTTTCGGATTCTTTTAAAATTAATGTTGGTTTAGACGGTGATAACGGAGTGATGTTGCAGGATTGTATCGATGTTAGCCGGGCAATCGAGAGTAACCTGGATCGGGAAGAACAGGATTTCTCGCTTGAAGTAGCATCAGTTGGAGTGGGTACACCTCTGAAAATGGTAAGGCAATACAGGAAAAATATAGGTAGAACGCTGATTGTTACTACAAATAATGAAAAAATAGAGGCAGAATTGTTAGAAGCTAACGATGTTTTTATAATTTTGTCTTGGAAGGCAAGAGAACCGAAAAAAGTAGGAAAAGGAAAGGAAACAGTTCAAAAAGAGCAACAAATACCTTATACAGAAATTAAAGAGGCAGTTGTTACAGTAACATTTTAATTAAAGAATTCGCATGGAAAATTTAGCATTAATCGATTCATTTTCAGAGTTTAAAGATAATAAACTTATTGATCGTGTAACGCTTATGGCAATTTTAGAGGACGTGTTTAGAAATGCATTGAAGAAAAAATACGGTTCTGATGAAAATTTCGATATCATTATAAATCCTGATAAAGGAGATATGGAAATCTGGAGAAGAAGAGTGATTGTTGCCGATGAGGATCTTGATTTTGAAAATGAAGAAATTACATTGACTGAAGCAAGAAAAATTGAAGCGGATTTTGAAATTGGTGAAGAAGTTTCTGAAGAAGTAAAATTGATTGACTTAGGACGAAGAGCTATCTTAGCGCTTCGCCAGAATCTGATATCTAAAATTCATGAACACGATAATACTAATCTTTATAAGCAATTTAAAGATATTATCGGAGATATTTATACAGCAGAAGTACATCATGTAAGGCCGAGAGTTGTAATCTTGGTTGATGATGAAGGGAATGAAATTGTACTTCCAAAAGAAAAGCAAATACCATCAGATTTCTTTCGTAAAGGAGATAATGTTCGTGGGATAATTGAAAATGTTGAATTAAAAGGTAATAAACCTCAGATTATTATGTCCAGAACTTCAGAAAAGTTCTTAGAGAAATTATTTGAGCAGGAAATTCCAGAAGTTTTCGACGGATTAATTACAGTGAAAAATGTAGTTCGTATTCCAGGCGAAAAAGCAAAAGTAGCAGTAGATTCTTATGATGATAGAATTGATCCTGTTGGAGCTTGTGTGGGTATGAAAGGTTCTCGTATTCATGGAATTGTTCGTGAATTAGGAAATGAAAATATAGATGTAATCAACTACACAAATAATATTCAGTTGTTTATTACAAGAGCATTAAGCCCTGCGAAAGTTTCTTCTATTAAAATTGATGAAGAAAATAAAAGAGCTGAAGTATTTCTGAAATTAGAAGAGGTTTCTAAAGCAATTGGTAGAGGAGGTCATAATATTAAATTAGCAGGTCAATTAACTGGTTATGAATTGGATGTTATCCGTGAAGGAGATGTGGCTGGTACAGTTACAGATGAAGATGATGTTGAATTAACAGAGTTTTCAGATGAAATCGAAGAATGGGTTATAGAAGAGTTTGCAAAAATAGGTTTGGATACTGCTAAAAGTATTTTGAAACACGACGTAGAAGATTTAGTAAGAAGAACAGATTTGGAAGAGGAGACGATTCTGGATGTTATGAAAATACTAAAAGAAGAGTTTGATAGCTAAAAAATAGCTGAATATCTGCTCTAACAACACAACGAAAAAGGTAATAATAAAAAGGTTATATGTCTGAAGAGAGAGTAATAAGAATAAACAAGGTTTTAAGGGAATTAAATATTTCGTTAGAAAGAGCTGTTGATTATCTAAAAGATAAGGGAATTGCTATTGATGCAAATCCTAATGCGAAAATTTCTGATAGCGAGTTTAATATCCTACAAAGCCAATTTGCGGGCGATAAGGGGAATAAGGAAGCTTCTAAAGAGGTAGGTGAAGAAAAAAGAAAAGAAAAAGAAGCATTACGTATAGAGCGTGAGAAAGAAATTGAGGATAAACGCAGGTTAGAAGAAGAGCGTCAAAAACAACAAGAAATCATAAAAGCGAGAGCTGTTGTGTCAGGACCTGTTCAGGTAGGGAAAATTGATTTAAATCCTAAAAAACCAGCTATTGTTCCTACTCCTTCTGAAGAAGTAATCAAGACTGATGAGTCTAAAGCGGTGGTTACTCCGACTCTGTCTGAAAAACCTCTTGAAAAAGAAAAAATACAGTCTGAACAAACAGCGGCTGTAGATTCTTCTGAAGAAAAAAAGATAGAAAAACCTATTATTACTGAGAAAAAAGAAATAAAAGCAGAGAGTTCAAGAACTGCGCAGGAGCCAATTATTTCAACTGATCCTACTACGGCAGAGGAAATAATTACTACTCAATATCAAAAATTATCCGGAACTACTCTAACTGGTCAGACAATTGATTTGTCTCAGTTTAATAAGCCGAAGAAAAAGAAGGAAGATCCGAAAGCGAATCAAAATAAACCGGGTGTTCCGGGAGCTGGAAATAATGTAAACAACGCTAACAAGAATAAGCGTAAAAGGATTGGGCCTAAGCCAGGTGCGCCTGGTGCACCAAAACCAGCGACAGGTAATGCGCCGGGAACGCCAAATCCTAATAAAATTACGCCAAATACTGGTGGTGGAGGTTTTAATGCTAACAGAAGTGCGAGACCTGGATTTGTAAAAGGAAACCGTCCTGCTATTGTGGCCAAAGTTGAGCCTACAGAGGAAGAAGTGAAAAACCAAATTAGAGAAACTCTTGAAAAGCTTCAAGGCAAAGGGGGGAAATCTAAAGCGGCTAAATATAGAAGAGATAAAAGAGAGACGCATCGCCAGAAATCTGATGATGAACAAAGAGCTCTTGACGAAGGAAGTAAAACGATTAAAGTTACTGAGTTCGTTACAGTTGGTGAAATTGCAATTATGATGGACGTGCCGATTACTAAAGTAATTGGAACTTGTATGTCACTTGGTATCATGGTTACAATGAACCAGCGTCTGGACGCTGAAACATTAACTATTGTAGCAGATGAATTTGGTTACGATGTTGAATTCATTACAGTAGATATTGAAGAAGCAATAGAAGTTGTAGAAGACAAAGAAGAAGATTTAGTAACAAGAGCGCCAATTGTGACGGTAATGGGTCACGTTGACCACGGTAAAACATCTTTATTGGATTATATTCGTAAAGAAAATGTTATCGCTGGTGAGTCTGGAGGTATTACACAGCACATTGGAGCGTATGGAGTTACTTTAGATAATGGGCAAAAAATTGCATTCTTAGATACTCCGGGTCACGAGGCGTTTACTGCGATGCGTGCGCGTGGAGCTCAGGTTACAGATATTGCTATTATCGTAGTAGCTGCTGATGATGATATCATGCCGCAAACCAAAGAGGCAATTTCTCACGCTCAGGCGGCTGGAGTTCCAATTATATTTGCAATTAATAAAATTGATAAACCAAATGCTAATGTGGAAAAAATTAAAGAGCGTTTGGCTGGGATGAATTTACTTGTTGAGGATTGGGGTGGAAAAATTCAGTCTCATGATATTTCTGCAAAAGTAGGTACAGGTGTAAAAGAATTATTGGAAAAGGTTTTATTAGAAGCTGAAATATTAGATTTAAAAGCAAATCCAAATAAAGCGGCTCAAGGGACTGTGGTAGAAGCATTCCTAGATAAAGGAAAAGGATATGTTTCTACTATTTTGGTTCAGCATGGAACTTTGAAAATTGGAGATTATATGTTGGCAGGAAAACATCATGGAAAAGTTAAAGCAATGCATGATGAACGAGGACATAATATTAAAGAGGCTGGCCCATCTACTCCTGTGTCTGTTTTAGGTCTTGATGGTGCTGCTACAGCGGGGGATAAATTCAATGTTTTCGAAGATGAAAAAGAAGCAAAACAAATCGCTTCAAAACGTTCTCAATTAATGCGTGAACAGTCTGTCCGTACTCAAAGGCATATTACTCTTGATGAAATTGGACGTCGTATTGCTCTTGGTCAGTTTAAAGAATTAAACGTGATTCTTAAAGGAGATGTGGATGGTTCTGTTGAAGCATTGTCTGACTCGTTCTCTAAGCTTTCTACAGAAGAAGTACAGATTAATATCATACATAAAGGTGTTGGTGCAATTACAGAAACAGATGTTAACTTAGCTTCAGCATCAGATGCAATTATTATAGGATTTAATGTTCGTCCTGCTGGAAATGCAAGACAGCTTGCGGAAAAAGAAGAAATCGATATTCGTTACTATTCTATTATTTATGCTGCAATCGATGATTTGAAAGATGCAATGGAAGGTATGTTGGCTCCTGAAATGAAAGAAGAGGTACTTGGAAATGCTGAAATTCGTGAAATCTTCAAGATATCTAAAGTAGGTTCAATTGCAGGTTGTATGGTGACTGATGGTAAGATTCTAAGAGCTTCTAAGATAAGAGTTGTCAGGGAAGGTGTTGTTGTTCATACAGGTGAACTTGTGGCTTTAAAACGCTTTAAAGACGATGTTAAAGAGGTTACAAAGGGATATGATTGCGGTATTCAGATTAAAGGTTTTAATGATATTGAAATAAATGATGTTATTGAAGCGTATCACGAAGTTGCAATCAAAAAGAAACTGAAATAAATTTGATTATATTTAATGTCCCAATGAAAATTGGGACTTTTTTTTGAATCATTTTTTTGATTTTGTAACATGAAAAAGCAACTGTAGAGATATGAAAATGATTAAAATATTTTAAAGGATTTTTCATAAATAATTATTTAGATCAAATGTTTTGATTTTTTTTTGAGATGGAATTAGAGTAATATTCAGGATGTTATTTAAACCAACAAAAACAGGCTGTTTCTTAATGTGGAAACAGCCTGTTTTGTTTTTAATGTTCGCAGTTTTAAAAGTATTCTTTGCGAATATTATTTGCTAGGTTTAACGAGAAAAACATTTTTATAGTGTTTTTTAATCTCTTCAAGATTTCTTTCGGCTTCAATTCTGGTTTTAAAGTTGCCAACAACGACCTTATAATTTGGTGTGTTGAAAATAATAGTGCCGTCAATTGTGTTGAATTCACGTTTAAAATTTGATAATGTCTTTTTTGCATCTTCGCTTTTACCGCTGAAAATTTGAATTTTGTAAGTGTCATTGGTACTAATAGACGTGTTAATTTTTCGCTTGTTACTCAATAATTGCTCAAATTTAGGGTCTTGGGAAAGAGTAATATTCTGATCTTGGGCATGAATATTATAGGATATGGCAAACGCTGCTAATGGTAGTAATATTTTTTTTGAAGGGGTTAAAATTCTCATAATGTGATGGTTTTTATACAAAAGTAGTATTTAAGGTTTATATGTGAAACGTTTTTACTATTTAGAATTGATATAAATTGATATTTAAGACTATTTTAAGGTTTTGAGAATAGTACTTAAATTGTATTTTTGTGCAGGTTTTAAAAAACGGTATGTGTTTTGCTGAATTTATACAGAAAAAATCATACCAAAAATTAGTAGACAATTATTTATACTATATGAAAAAGGTGGGTAACCATAATTCGATCTCAAGAAAATTGCTGCTTAGCTTATCGCTAACGTTGATTTTCTCCCTAACTTCATTTGCTCAAGATGCTGCTGCTCCGGCGGCGCCTGAGGCTGCTCCAGCTGCGGGAGGCGGTGATCCAGTAAAAGGGAAAGAACTTTTTAATGCAAATTGCGCTGCATGTCACAAATTAGATGCTAAATCAACTGGTCCTGCTTTAAGGGGAGTTGCTGATAAGCATGACAAAGCTTGGATTTACAAGTGGGTGCATAACAGTTCTGATATGATTAAGTCAGGTGATGCTGTTGCTGTTAAACTTTTTGAGGAAAATAACAAAGCTGTTATGACTTCGTTTCCTCAATTGTCTGAAGGAGATATTGATAATATTTTAGCTTATACTTCTGAGAAAAAACCTGAACCAGGTCCTGGAGTTAATACTGCTGCTACACCTCCAGGGACTAACGTGGAAAGTGGAGCTATTTCAAATAATATTATTTTAGGGGCACTGGCTCTTGTAATGGCTATTTTAGTTGTGATGTTGTTTATGGTAAACAAGGTTTTAACTAAAGTTGCAAATAAAAATGGTATCGAGGTTGCTGCTAAAGAGGAAAGGCTTCCAATCTGGAAAGCTTTCGCTAGAAACCAATTTTTGGTTTTAGTAACTGCAATCTTCTTGCTTTTAGCTAGTGGTTATTTTGTTTATGGATACTTGATGCAAGTAGGTGTAGATCAGAATTATGAGCCAATTCAGCCAATTCACTACTCTCACAAAATTCACGCTGGGGATAACGAAATCAATTGTAAATATTGCCACTCTGCTGCTCGTGTAAGTAAAACAGCTGGTATTCCTTCTTTAAATGTTTGTATGAACTGTCATAAAAACATTTCAGAGGTTGCTGAGACTACTGCTACTCCAGAGTACAGCAAAGCTTTCTACGATGCTCAGATTCAAAAATTATATGATGCTGTTGGATGGGATAAGACTAAACAAGCTTATACTGGAAAAACAATGCCTGTAAAATGGGTTCGTATTCATAACTTGCCTGACTTTGTTTACTTCAACCACTCACAACACGTTACTGTTGCTGGTATTGAATGTCAAACTTGTCACGGACCGGTGCAAGAATTTGAAATCATGAAGCAATACTCTAAATTAACAATGGGATGGTGTGTTGATTGCCATAGAAAAACTGATGTTAAGATGGAAGGTAATGCTTACTACGACAAAATTCATGCTGAGCTTTCTAAAAAATACGGTGTAGAGAAATTAACTGCAGCGCAAATGGGAGGTTTAGAGTGTGGTAAATGCCACTATTAATCGATTTATTAAGATTTTAATATATATATACAATGTCATCAAACAAAAAATACTGGAAAAGTGTTGAGGAGCTAGAAAATAGCTCTATTGTTGAGGCGCTTAGAAATAACGAATTTGTTGAAGAAATTCCTACTGATGAGTTTTTAGGTAATGCGGAAGCTTTAGCTACATCAGGAACTTCACGTCGTGACTTTTTAAAGTACGTAGGGTTTAGTACGGCGGCTGTAACATTAGCTGCTTGCGAAGGTCCGGTTCACAAGTCTATCCCTTATGTATTACAACCAGAGCAAATCATTCCTGGTGTTGCAGATTATTATGCAACTACAGTTTTTGATGGATTTGATTTTGCTAATCTTTTGGTAAAAACTCGTGAGGGTCGTCCAATTAAAATTGAAAACAATACAATTGCAGGAGCTAAATTTTCTGCAAATGCTAGAATTCATGCATCTATCTTAGGTTTGTACGATAGTACTCGTTTAAAAGAGCCAAAAGTAGATGGTAAAGATTCTTCTTGGTCGGCTGTAGATTTGAAAATCAAATCTAGTTTAGCAGATGCAAAAGCTAAAGGTGGTCAAGTAGTATTGTTGACCAATACTTTGGCAAGTCCATCTACGGAAAAATTGATTGGTGAGTTTATTGCAAAAAATCCAAATGCTAAGCACGTTGTATATGATGCAGTTTCATCATCTGAGGCTTTGGATGCTTTTGAATCTGTTTACGGGCAAAGAGCTTTAGTTGATTACGATTTTTCAAAAGCTTCTTTAATCGTTTCTGTTGGAGCTGATTTCTTAGGAGATTGGCAAGGTGGAGGATATGATACTGGATATGCACAAGGACGTATTCCTCAAAACGGAAAAATGTCTCGTCACTTTCAGTTTGAATCAAATATGACATTATCTGGAGCTGCTGCTGATAAGCGTGTTCCAATGACTGTAGCTGCTCAAAAGCAGGCTTTAGTTCAAATTTATAATATTGTTGTAGGTGCTTCTGTTCCTGTAGCTTTAGAAGGAAACTTTAAAACTGAAGTAGTAAAAGCTGCACAACAGCTTAAAGCTGCTGGTTCAAAAGGAGTTCTAGTATCTGGAATTGAAGATAAAAATGCTCAATTATTAGTTTTAGCTATCAATCAAGTATTGGCTAGTGAAGCTTTTAGTACTGCTGGAGCTAGACAAATTAGAAAAGGTTCTAATGTTGCAGTTGCACAGTTGATTAAAGATTTGAATGCTGGAAGTGTTCATACTTTAATTATGAGTGGAGTTAATCCTGTTTACACTTTAGCTGATTCAGCTTCTTTTGTGTCTGGATTAAAAAAAGTTAAAACATCAGTTGCTTTTTCATTAAAAGAAGATGAAACTGCATCTATTGTTTCAATTGCTGCACCAGCTCCTCACTACTTAGAATCTTGGGGAGATCTAGAACTTACAAGCGGAACATATAGCTTAACTCAGCCTACAATCCGTCCTATTTTCAATACAAAACAATTTCAAGATGTTTTATTGTCAGTAAACGGTACTCCTGGTACTTACTATGACTACTTAAAAGCAAATTCTGGAGCTTATACTGCAGGTGCTTCTTGGAATAAAGTATTACATGATGGTGTTGCTGTTCTAGGAGCTGCGGCATTATCTGGAGGTGCTATTGATGCTGCTACTGCTGCAAATGCTGTTGCAAAATCAAAATCTGCTGGTGATTTTGAATTAGTATTATATACTAAAACAGGATTAGGAGATGGACAGCACGCTAACAACCCATGGTTGCAAGAGTTTCCAGATCCAATTACAAGAGTTTCTTGGGATAACTATGTTACAGTGTCTAATGCTGATGCTAAAAAACTTGGTTTAACAAATGAAATTGTTGCAAACGGTGGTTTAAATGGTAGTTATGCTACTATCACTGTTGATGGAGTTAAATTGGAGAATGTTCCAGTTATCGTTCAGCCAGGTCAAGCAGTTGGTACTTTAGGTCTAGCTCTTGGTTATGGACGTAAAGCAGCTCTAAAAGAAGAAATGCAAGTAGGTTTAAATGCTTACGCTTTATATAAAGGTTTCAATAATGTTCAATCAGTATCTATTGCTAAAGCTGGTGGAGTACATGAGTTTGCTTGTGTTCAAGGTCAGAAAACTTTAATGGGTAGAGGAGATATTATTAAAGAAACTACTTTAGAAATATTTAATACTAAAGATGCTGAGCATTGGAATGAAAAACCAATGGTATCTTTAGATCACCAAGAAGTTGAGGCTACTACTGTGGATCTTTGGGAATCATTCGATCGTACAACTGGGCACCACTTCAACCTTTCAATTGACTTAAATGCTTGTACTGGATGTGGAGCTTGCGTTATCGCTTGTCACGCAGAAAACAACGTTCCAGTTGTAGGTAAAGCAGAGGTAAGAAGAAGCCGTGATATGCACTGGTTACGTATCGATAGATATTATTCTTCTGAAAGCACTTTTGAAGGTGATAACGAAAGAAAAGAAGGAATTGCTGGTTTGTCTAGTTCATTATCTACATTTAATGAAATGGAAAAAGCAGGAGATAATCCTCAAGTTGCATTCCAGCCTGTAATGTGTCAACACTGTAACCACGCACCTTGTGAAACAGTTTGTCCAGTTGCTGCAACTTCTCACGGTCGTGAAGGTCAAAACCATATGGCTTACAACAGATGTGTTGGTACTCGTTACTGTGCTAACAACTGTCCATATAAAGTACGTCGTTTTAACTGGTTCTTATACAACAAAAACAGCGAGTTCGATTATCATATGAACGATGATTTAGGCCGTATGGTATTAAATCCTGACGTTAACGTACGTTCTCGTGGTGTTATGGAGAAATGTTCTATGTGTATCCAAATGACACAAGCTACTAAATTGAAAGCTAAAAACGAAGGCCGTCCAGTTAGAGATGGTGAATTCCAAACAGCTTGTTCTAGTGCTTGTTCTTCAGGAGCGATGATATTTGGTGATGTGAATGATAAAGAAAGTAAAGTTGCTAAATTAGCGGCTGACGAAAGATCATACCACTTATTAGAGCATGTAGGTACAAAACCTAATGTGGTTTACCATGTTAAAGTTAGAAATACTTAGTAAAATTATTAATTAAGAAACAATATAAAGGATTATGTCGTCTCACTACGAAGCACCCATTAGAAAACCTTTAGTTATTGGTGATAAATCTTATCACGATGTAACTGTAGATGTAGCTGCACCTGTTGAGGGGCCTGCAAACAAGCAATGGTGGATTGTATTTTCAATCGCATTAATAGCCTTCCTTTGGGGGTTAGGTTGTATAATTTACACCGTATCTACCGGTATCGGAACATGGGGATTAAATAAAACAGTTGGCTGGGCTTGGGATATTACTAACTTCGTTTGGTGGGTTGGTATTGGTCACGCCGGAACATTAATTTCTGCGGTATTATTACTTTTCCGTCAACGTTGGAGAATGGCTATTAACCGTTCTGCGGAAGCAATGACTATCTTCTCGGTAGTTCAAGCAGGTCTTTTCCCAATCATTCACATGGGACGTCCATGGTTAGCATACTGGGTATTACCTATTCCAAATCAATTTGGATCTTTATGGGTAAACTTTAACTCACCTTTACTTTGGGACGTATTCGCGATTTCAACGTATCTTTCAGTATCATTGGTGTTCTGGTGGACTGGTTTATTGCCTGACTTTGCAATGCTTCGTGATAGAGCTATTACTCCATTTAACAAAAGAGTTTATTCTATCTTAAGTTTTGGATGGAGCGGTAGAGCTAAAGACTGGCAACGTTTTGAAGAAGTATCTTTGGTATTAGCTGGTTTGGCTACTCCTCTTGTACTTTCTGTACACACGATTGTATCTATGGACTTTGCTACTTCTGTAATTCCTGGATGGCATACAACAATTTTCCCTCCATACTTCGTTGCTGGAGCGGTTTTCTCTGGATTTGCGATGGTAAACACATTGTTGATCGTTATGAGAAAAGTTTCCAACCTTGAAGCATATATCACATTACAGCATATCGAATTAATGAACATCATTATCATGATTACTGGATCTATTGTGGGTGTGGCTTACATCACTGAGTTATTCGTAGCTTGGTATTCAGGTGTAGAATATGAGCAATATGCATTCTTAAACAGAGCTACTGGACCTTACTGGTGGGCATATTGGTCGATGATGACATGTAACGTGTTCTCACCTCAGTTTATGTGGTTCAAAAAATTAAGAACAAGTATCATGTTCTCATTCATTATTTCGATTGTAGTAAACATCGGGATGTGGTTTGAAAGATTCGTAATTATTGTTACTTCTTTACATAGAGATTACCTTCCATCTTCTTGGACAATGTTCTCACCAACATTTGTTGATATTGGAATTTTCATTGGAACAATTGGTTTCTTCTTTGTGTTGTTTTTACTTTATTCTAGAACATTCCCTGTAATTGCTCAGGCAGAGGTTAAAACAATTTTGAAAGGAACTGGAGATAATTACATTAGAGAAAGAGCAAATAGTAAAGATTCACATCATGAGTAATAAAGTAATATACGCCATTTATAATGACGATGATATTTTGATCGATGCAGTAAAGAAAACCAGAGCTGCTCACCATCATATTGAAGAGGTTTTTACTCCATTCCCGGTTCACGGATTGGATAAAGCCATGGGATTAGCGCCAACAAGATTAGCAATTTGTGCTTTTTTATACGGGTGTGTTGGTATTTCTGTTGCCACTACAATGATGAGTTATATCATGATCCATGATTGGCCACAAGATATTGGAGGTAAACCTAGTTTCAGTTTTATTCAAAATATGCCATCTTTTGTGCCAATTATGTTTGAGATGACTGTGTTCTTTGCAGCTCACTTAATGGTAATTACTTTTTATATGAGAAGTAGATTGTGGCCATTTAAAGAAGCTGAAAACCCAGATGTAAGAACAACTGATGACCATTTTTTAATGGAAGTTGCTGTAAACGATAATGAGGCTGAATTAGTTTCTTTCTTCGAAGGTACAGGAGCTGTTGAAGTTAAAGTAATAGAAAAGAATTAATTGTAGCTATGAAAAGGATATATAAAATAACACTTTTAGTTGGTATAACTATTTTAGTTTCATCTTGCCACAATAATTCGGCACCAAACTATCAGTATTTTCCAAATATGTATGAATCTGTAGGTTATGAAACTTACTCCGAAGCAAAAGTATTTAAAGGAGGAAAAGAAGGACAGCTTCCTGTTGAAGGAACAATTAACAGAGGTTTTGAGCCTTATGAATATGAAAATTCAACTGCTGGTTACGAATTAGCAAAAGCTAATTTAAAATCGCCTTTAACTGAAGAAGACAGAAATTCAGGAAAGGGAAAAGAGCTTTTTGAAATTTATTGCATTAGTTGTCATGGTGCAACTGGAAATGGTAAAGGTAAATTGGTTGAAAGAGAAAAATTTCTTGGAGTACCTAGCTATAAAGACAGAGAAATCACTGAAGGAAGTATCTTTCACGTAGAAACTTATGGTTTAAATGCAATGGGTTCACATGCAAATCAATTAAGTGCCCACGAACGTTGGTTAGTTGCTGACTATGTTCTAAAACTAAAAAGCCAATTATAATTGTTGAACAAACTGATCGTAATAGATATGTACACATTTTCAAGTAAATTAAAAACTTTTTCTATCATTCTAATGGCCGTTGGTATATTAGGGATTGGATATGGTTTTTTAAACGCTCCTAAAAATATTGAAGAGGTTGAAACTCTTCTTAAAAAAGAAGCATCAGAGCATGGTGGAGGTCATCATGAAGCTGCTGCAGCTCATCATGAAGAAAAAACTGAAGCTATTCACGAAGAAAAAGCTGAAGAGGTTGCTCATCATGAAGAAGCTGAAGAAGCGCATGCAGCTGTTGCAATTAATAAAGATTCAGTTGTTGCAAATGAAGACACAGTTCATGAAGTAAAAACTGAAGTAGCACATGAAACAGCTGTTGCTAATCATGAAGTGAAAGCAGAAAAGCATGAAGAAGTCTCTCATGGACATGATCCTAAAGCTCATGCAGAACATGTTTTGCACCAATTGCAAAACAAGCCTTGGTCTGCTTTGTATGTTGCTTGTATTTTCTTCTTGTTGCTTTCAATGGGAGTGTTAGCATTTTACGCTATCCAACAAGTAGCTCAGGCTGGATGGTCTCCGGTATTGTTTAGAGTTATGCAGGGTATTACAGCTTATTTACCAGCAGGTTCTATTATATTCTTTATAATTTTAGTTTTATGTGGTTTACACTTTAATCATATATTTGTTTGGTTGGGTGAAGGAGTAACTGATCCTAAAAGTTCAAATTATGATGCAATCATTGCAGGAAAATCAGGATATTTAAATTTCCCTTTCTGGATTCTTAGAGCAGCTGTATTTTTGATAGGATGGAATGTTTACCGTCATTTTTCAAGAAAAAACTGTTTAGCACAAGATGAGGCTAATGACGATCTTTACTACAAAAAGAATTTCAAAGCATCTGCAGGATTTTTAGTGTTCTTCATTGTTTCTGAGTCTATCATGGCTTGGGACTGGATTATGTCTTTCGACCCGCACTGGTTTAGTACGTTATTTGCATGGTATGTATTCGCTTCATTCTTTGTAAGTGGTATCACGGCAATTGCATTAGTAACGATTTACTTAAAATCTAAAGGATATTTGGAATATGTAAATACAAGTCATATCCATGATTTAGCTAAATTTATGTTTGGTATTAGTGTATTCTGGACTTATTTGTGGTTCTCTCAGTTTATGTTGATTTGGTACGCAAATATCCCTGAAGAGGTAACTTATTTCGTAACAAGAATCCAATTATATAATCTGCCTTTCTTTGGAGCAGTGGTTATGAACTTTGTATTCCCGTTATTGATATTAATCAACACAGATTTCAAACGTCTTAACTGGGTTATTGTAATGGCTGGAATTGTTATCTTATTAGGTCACTATGTTGACTTCTTTAATATGATTATGCCTGGTACAGTTGGTGACAGATGGTTTATTGGAGTTCCTGAAATTGCATCTATTCTTTTCTTCTTAGGTTTATTTATTTTCGTAGTGTTTACAGCTTTAAGTAAGTCGCCTTTGTTAGCAAAAAGAAATCCTTTCATAGAAGAAAGTAAACATTTTCATTATTAATATTTAAAGAAATAAACAGATGACAAGTTTGTTGGTAATTATAGTTTTAGTTTTATTAGCAGTTGCATTATGGCAATTGACCAAGATATTTGATCTTACTCAGGTAGGATCTTCTTCGGACGATTCTCAGGTTGCATCTGATAATGATAACAATGTTCAGGGGTATATTATGTTCGGCTTTTTGGCTTTCATTTATATCTTCACTATTTATGGTTTACTGAAATGGGGTAATTTAGCTCTTCATACGCCTGCTTCAGAGCATGGTCTTTTAGTAGATAATTTAATGAATATTACTTGGGTATTAATTTTTACAGTTCAGGTTATTACTCAGGGTTTACTATATTGGTTTTCTTTTAAATATAAAGGGAACAAAGATAAAAAAGCTTTATTTTTTGCTGATAGTAATAAATTAGAAGCAATTTGGAGTATTATTCCATCTGTTGTTTTGGCAATTTTAATTCTTTACGGATTGTATGCATGGAATAACATTATGTTTGTTGATAAAGATGAGGATGTTGTAGAGATTGAATTGTATGCTCAACAATTTAAGTGGACTGCAAGATATGCAGGACAGGATAATGTTCTAGGAAAAGCTAATGTTCGTTTAATTGAAGGGGTTAATACTTTAGGTGTTGATATGTCAGATCCTAATGCTCAGGATGACATCGTAGTAACTGAATTACATATTCCTAAAGGGAAAAAAGTACATTTCAAAATGCGTTCTCAGGACGTTTTACACTCAGCTTATTTTCCTCATTTTAGAGCTCAAATGAACTGTGTTCCTGGTATGGTAACTGAATTTGCTTTCGTTCCAACTTACACAACTGCTGAATATAGAGAGTTGCCTTTTATGGTTGAGAAAGTTGCAAATATCAACAAATTAAGAGCAGAGAAAAGTGCAGAACTTATTGCAAAAGGTGGTACAGCTTTAGATCCTTACACATTTGATTACTTATTATTATGTAATAAAATTTGCGGAGCTTCTCACTACAATATGCAAATGAAAGTTGTTGTGGATTCTCCTGAAGATTATAAAAAGTGGTTAAGTGAAAAAACAACTTTAGCTCAGGATATTAAAACAGCTGCGGCTGCTGAGAAACCAGCTGAAGGAGTTGAGCCAGCTACAGATACAACTGCAAAAATAAAAGATACTGTTAAAGCAGTTATTGATACTGTTAAAGCAGCTGTAGCAAAAGTTGCAGTTAAATAATATTATTAAGAAAATTTAAAGTATACATATATGTCAGCAGAAGCGCACGGTCACGATCACGGACACGATCACGAGCACGAACATCATCATAAAGACACGTTCATTACTAAATATATTTTTAGTATTGATCACAAAATGATCGCTAAGCAATACTTGATTACAGGTATTATAATGGGGATTATTGGTATTGCTATGTCTTTGCTTTTTAGAATGCAATTAGCTTGGCCTGAAGAATCTTTTAAAATATTTAATGTTTTATTAGGAGATAAATTTGCACCTGATGGTGTAATGGCAAATGATATCTATCTTGCTTTAGTAACAATTCATGGTACCATAATGGTATTCTTTGTACTTACTGCAGGTTTGAGTGGAACTTTCAGTAACTTACTTATTCCTCTTCAGATTGGCGCAAGAGATATGGCTTCAGGATTTATGAATATGATTTCATACTGGCTATTTTTCTTATCTGCGGTCGTAATGTTATGTTCTTTATTTGTTGAAGCTGGACCAGCTTCTGCAGGTTGGACTATTTATCCTCCATTAAGTGCTTTACCACAAGCGATTCCAGGATCAGGTACAGGTATGACTTTATGGTTGGTTTCAATGGCGATCTTTATTGCATCTTCATTAATGGGATCTTTAAATTACATTGTAACAGTTATTAACTTAAGAACAAAAGGTATGTCTATGACCAGACTACCTCTTACCATCTGGACATTCTTCGTAACAGCAATTATCGGTGTTATTTCATTTCCTGTTTTATTATCTGCAGCTTTATTATTGATTTTTGACAGAAGTTTTGGAACTTCATTCTTCTTATCTGATATTTATATTGCTGGTGAGGTATTACATTATCAAGGAGGATCTCCAGTATTATTTGAACACCTATTCTGGTTTTTAGGTCACCCTGAGGTTTATATTGTAATCTTACCTGCCATGGGTCTAGTATCTGAAATTATGTCAACGAATTCTCGTAAGCCTATTTTTGGATATAGAGCAATGATTATGTCTGTTCTTGCAATTGCATTTTTATCAACAATCGTTTGGGGTCACCATATGTTCCTTTCAGGAATGAATCCTTTCTTAGGATCTGTATTTACTTTTACAACTTTATTGATTGCAATTCCATCTGCTGTAAAAGCATTTAACTGGATTACAACTTTATGGAAAGGTAACTTACAATTCAACCCTGCGATGTTATTCTCTATTGGAATGGTTTCTACTTTCATCACTGGAGGTTTAACAGGAATCATTTTAGGAGATAGTACTTTAGATATTAACGTTCACGATACTTACTTTGTAATTGCTCACTTTCACTTAGTAATGGGTATTTCTGCACTTTACGGAATGTTTGCTGGTATTTACCACTGGTTCCCTAAAATGTATGGAAGAATGTTGAATAAAAACTTAGGTTATATTCACTTTTGGGTAACTGCAGTTTGTGCTTATGGAGTATTTTTCCCAATGCACTTTATCGGATTAGCTGGTTTACCAAGACGTTACTATACTAACACAAACTTCCCGTTATTTGATGATTTACAAAATGTAAATGTTTTAATTACGACATTTGCTCTTGTAGGAGGTGCATTCCAATTAGTATTCTTATACAACTTCTTTAGTAGTATTTTCTACGGTAAGAAAGCGGTTCAAAATCCTTGGAAATCTACAACTTTAGAGTGGACAACTCCAGTTGAGCATATTCACGGAAACTGGCCAGGAGAAATTCCTCATGTATATCGTTGGCCGTATGACTACAGTAACCCAAATCATGATGTAGATTTTGTTCCTCAAAATGTACCAATGAAAGAAGGTGAAGAAGTTTTACACCACTAAAATATTTTAAGAGACCATCAGAAATGATGGTCTTTTTGTTTCGTAAAATTTTTATCTGCGAACTTTTACTGTTTTAGAAACTGATTACTTTGTTTATCTTTGTAAGATGAATGAAAATCTAGATCCTACAACAAAAGGATACAACCCAGAAGAGTTAGATCTTGAAAAAAGATTGCGTCCGCTGTCATTTGATGACTTTGCCGGACAAGATCAAGTTTTAGAAAATTTAAAAGTTTTTGTGGCTGCTGCTAATCAGCGGGGTGAGGCACTTGATCATGCACTTTTTCATGGGCCTCCTGGACTTGGTAAAACTACATTGGCTAATATCTTGGCAAATGAGCTTGAAGTTGGAATCAAAATTACTTCTGGACCTGTATTAGACAAACCGGGTGATCTAGCTGGTTTATTAACTAATTTAGATGAAAGAGACGTTTTGTTCATTGATGAAATTCATCGCTTAAGTCCAGTAGTTGAGGAATATTTGTATTCTGCAATGGAAGACTTCAAGATTGATATTATGATTGAATCTGGTCCAAATGCAAGAACAGTTCAAATCAATTTGAATCCTTTTACTTTAATTGGCGCTACGACCCGGTCCGGATTGTTAACAGCTCCTATGCGTGCCCGTTTCGGAATATCTTCTCGGTTACAGTATTATACTACTGAACTTTTGACAACAATTGTTGAAAGAAGTGCGTCTATTTTAAAAATGCCTATTGATTTGGAAGCTGCAATTGAAATTGCAGGGAGAAGCCGTGGAACTCCTCGTATCGCAAATGCGTTGCTAAGAAGAGTTCGTGATTTTGCCCAAATTAAAGGAAACGGAAGAATTGATATAGAAATTTCAAGATATGCCTTAAAAGCACTTAATGTTGATGCTCATGGTCTGGATGAAATGGATAATAAAATATTGTTGACTATCATTAATAAATTTAAAGGAGGTCCTGTAGGGCTTTCAACTTTAGCGACAGCTGTTTCTGAAAGCAGTGAAACCATTGAGGAAGTTTATGAACCTTTTTTAATTCAGGAAGGATTTATAATGAGAACGCCTCGAGGTAGAGAAGTTACGGATAAGGCTTATAAACATCTTGGAAAAGTAAATACAAATTCTCAAGGAGAATTGTTTTAATACTGATAGGAATGTCTATAAGTAAAAAATATAATTATCCGACAAAGCTCTCTATTTTAAGATTTTTTGCGGATGCGGAAGGAGTTCGTAAAAATCCTATTCCTTATCATAAAAAATACTTTGACCAGTTTGGCGATTCATTTTCTATCAGAATAGGTAAATCGCGTCACATTATTTTGTCAAGGGACAACGAAGTGGCTCAGTATATACTTCAGAAAAATCAAAAGAATTATTATAAGTCTAAATTCCAGTCTTTTTATCTTTCCAAATATTTAGGAAAAGGTCTTTTGACTGTGGATGGTGAATTTTGGCTGAAGCAAAGAAGACTTATTCAGCCCGCTTTTCATAAACAAAAAATGAATCAGCTGGTTGATAATATGAATTTGACTATTGTCTCTGAGCTAAAAGAAATTGTTGTAGATGAAAAAGTGGATCTTTTTCCTAAAATGAGCGAAGTGGCATTTAATGTTGTGGCTAAATCATTATTTCAATTTTCTATTGAAGAAGAAAAACTGAATCGTATAAAGTACATTATCGAAGCGGTTCAGAATTTTCTAATTAAAGAAATTAGATTGCCACATAAAGCATGGTGGTTTTCAATTAGTGGTCAGGTAAAAGAACACCTTCAATTAGCAGAGGAAAACAATGAAATTATTAGAGGCATTATAGAAGAAAGGGTTGCTTCTAAAAATGAAGTAAATGATTTGCTGAATATGCTTTTGGAAACTCGTTATGAAGACACAGGGGATGGAATGTCTGTTGAACAATTAATAGATGAAATAAAAATTCTATTTATAGCGGGACATGAAACCACTGCTAACGCTCTCACTTTTACATTGCAATTATTAGGAAGTCATTCAGATGTACAGCAAAAGGTATTTGAAGAAATTCTTAAGGTTCAAGCGGAAAGTGAAAATATTGTGGAACAACTCCAAAAAATGACTTATATAAATGCAGTTTTGAATGAGTCAATGCGTTTGTATCCTCCGGCCTGGATAACAGACCGACAAAATGTTGAAGATGATGCTGTAGGTGAATTTAATATTAAGAAAGGAACTTTAATAGGTGTTTCTTTTTATGAATTACATCGTAATCCAAAATATTGGGACAACCCAGATCAATTCAATCCAGATCGATTTCTAGGGGAACAGAAAAAACAGTCTATGCAATATTTTTATCCTTTTGGAGCAGGTTCAAGAATGTGTATAGGTGCAGGTTTTGCTATTTATGAAATGTGTTTGGTAATAGCTCACATTATCAGAAGATACAAAATTACTTCGGTTGGGAATGTTATTAATTTTAACCCTTTAATCACCCTAAAGCCTGTTGGAATTGAAGTTATTTTTTCTAAAAGATATGATTAACTCCAAAGAAAAATATTCGAAATTTATAAAAGCTGAAGCAAAAAGACTTGGTTTTCTTTCTTGTGGTATATCGAAAGCAGGTTTCTTGGAAGAAGAAGCGCCCAGACTTGAAAAATGGTTAAAAAATAATTATAATGGTCAAATGGCCTATATGGAAAACCATTTTGATAAGCGTTTAGACCCTACGTTATTGGTTGATGATGCAAAAAGTGTGGTATCTCTGTTGCTAAACTATTATCCGTCTGAGGTGCAGAATAGCGAGAGTTATAAAATTTCAAAATATGCTTATGGTGATGATTATCATTTTGTTATCAAAGAAAAACTAAAAGAATTTCTTCATTCTATTCAGGAGAACATTGGAGAGGTTTCAGGACGCGCTTTTGTAGATTCTGCTCCGGTTTTGGATAAAGCATGGGCGAAAAAAAGTGGTTTGGGCTGGATTGGTAAAAACAGTAATTTATTATCTCAAAAAGTAGGTTCTTTTTATTTTATTGCAGAACTGATTTTAGATTTAGATTTAGAATACGATCACGCAGTAACAGATCATTGTGGCTCATGTACAGCCTGTATAGACGCTTGCCCGACCCAGGCCATAGTTGCTCCGTATGTAGTAGATGGCAGCAAATGTATTTCTTATTATACAATTGAGCTGAAGGAAAATATTCCATACGAAATGAAAGGTAAATTTGATGAATGGATGTTTGGCTGTGATACCTGTCAGGATGTTTGTCCCTGGAACCGTTTTTCTAAACCTCATGCCGAACCTTTATTCAACCCGAATCCTGAGTTGCTTTCTTTTTCCAAAAAGGACTGGGTGGAAATAACTGAAGAAACCTTTCGTGTAGTTTTTAAAAATTCTCCGGTCAAGAGAACTAAGTTTGATGGTCTCAAAAGAAATATTAAGTTTCTGGAATAATTTTATAAAAAAAAAACATATTTATAAAGGAGTTTAATTTCGGATAAAATGTAAAAACGTTGTGTTTTTCACAAAAAAGCGGTTGTGAATGATTCTTTTCTTTCAGACAATATTTAGAAATAGTTAAATATGTTGTAATGATTTAAAAATGAATTTATTAGGTATTAAAAATGGTTGATCTTTATCTCTATGTGTTCAATTTTTTTTAACTTTATAATCCTAAAATTTTTCAGATATGACTGTAAATCAAATACTAAACGCAAAAGGGAAAAATGTTTATTCCGTAAACTCAACAAGAACTGTTTATGAAGCATTGAAAGTAATGGGCGAAAAAAATATAGGCGCTATTCTTATTATCGATGGTTCAGAGTTAAAAGGGATATTATCTGAAAGGGATTATGCACGAAAAATTGTTTTAAAAGATAAATCATCAAAAGAGACTTTAGTTGATGAAATTATGGAAAGCACAGTTTTTACAGTCAAACTTTCGGATAATTTAGAAGATTGTATGGAACTCATGAGCACAAAAAGAATAAGACATCTACCGGTTTTAGAAGAAGGAATCGTTGTGGGGATTATTTCGATTAGTGATGTTGTAAAAGCGATTATTGAGTTACAAAAGGATACTATAAATCATCTTAACTCTTATATTTCACAATAACAATTTAAATAATAAAAATGTAGATAGCCCGAAATTATATCGGGCTATTTTTTTTATTCAAAAAATCAGTCTTTTTCAGTAAAAGTATAATTAAAAACAAATAGTTTTTAGCCCAAGTCTTATATCTTTGTAAGACACATTAAAGTGATAACGAATGAATAAAGATACTAAAAAGAGAGAAGCGTTATTGTATCATGCAGAACCAACTCCAGGAAAAATTCAGGTAGTTCCAACTAAAAAATATGCAACCCAAAGAGACTTGTCTTTGGCTTATTCTCCAGGAGTTGCAGAGCCATGCTTAGAAATTGCGGCAAACATTGAAGATGTTTATAAATATACAGCAAAAGGAAATTTAGTAGCCGTAATTTCAAACGGTACAGCTGTTTTAGGTCTTGGTGATATAGGTCCGGAAGCAGGGAAACCTGTTATGGAAGGAAAAGGTTTGTTGTTTAAAATTTTCTCTGATATTGATGTTTTTGATATTGAAATTGCAACAAAGGACGTTGAAGAATTTATTCAGACCGTAAAAAATATTGCTCCAACTTTTGGAGGGATTAATCTTGAAGATATTAAAGCACCGGAGTCTTTTGAAATCGAAAGGCGACTTATAGAAGAGTTAGATATTCCTGTAATGCATGATGATCAGCATGGTACAGCGATTATTTCTTCGGCAGCTTTAATTAATGCATTAGAATTGGCAGGAAAAAAAGCAGAAGATGTAAAAGTTGTAGTTTCTGGAGCAGGATCAGCTGCGATTGCTTGTACCGATCTATATGTATCGTTGGGTGTTAAAGTAGAAAACGTTTTAATGTTTAATAGTAAAGGACTTTTAACAAAAGATAATCCTTCGCTTTCAGAATTACAATTGAAGTATGCTGTGGAAGGTGCCAAAATTGATCTGGCAGAGGCTGTAAAAGATGCAGACGTTTTCATAGGGCTATCTTCAGGAAATATCTTGTCACCAGAAATGTTGTTATCAATGGCGGAAAACCCTATTGTGTTTGCGATGGCAAATCCAAATCCTGAAATCGATTATAATTTAGCTTTAGAAACCCGTAAGGATGTTATTATGGCCACAGGTCGTTCAGATTTTCCTAATCAGGTAAATAATGTTTTAGGTTTTCCTTACATCTTTAGAGGTGCTTTGGATGTCAGGGCTACAAAAATCAATGAAGCTATGAAAATGGCCGCTGTAAAAGCACTGGCTTCATTGGCAAAGCAATCTGTGCCGGAACAGGTAAATGTGGCTTACGGCGCAACAAAGTTAGGCTTTGGCCGTGAATATATTATTCCTAAACCATTTGATCCAAGACTCATTTCTGTAGTTGCGCCTGCAGTGGCAAAAGCGGCTATGGAATCGGGTGTTGCCAAAAATCCAATTACTGACTGGTTAGCTTATGAAGAAAAGCTGTTAGAGCGTTTAGGGAATGATAATAAAATGGTACGTTTGATAACAAACCGCGCCAAAATAGACCCGAAAAGAATTGTTTTTGCTGAAGCAGAGCATCTTAATGTTTTAAAAGCGGCTCAAATTGTATATGAAGAGGGTATTGGTTTTCCAATTCTATTAGGTAATAAGGAAATCATTTTAGAACTTAAGAAAGAGTTAGGCTTTGATGCAGATGTAGAAATTATCGATCCTAAAACAAACGAAGAAGAAGCCAGACGTAACAGATTTGCAAATTCATATTGCGAAACAAGGGAAAGAAGAGGGGTTTCTTTATTAGATGCTCAGAGATTTATGCGCGAAAGAAACTATTTTGCCGCAATGATGGTAAATGAAAATGATGCAGATGCAGTTGTTACCGGACACTCAAGAAGCTATCCTTCAGTTTTAAAACCAATGCTGCAATTAATAGGTAAAGCAAATGGAGCTTCACTTGTAGCAACAACAAACATGATGTTGACAGCCAGAGGACCTATGTTTTTATCGGACACAGCAATTAACATAAACCCTTCTGCGGAAGATTTGGTAAATATCGCTGTGATGACTTCTAAAACGGCTAAAATGTTTGGGGTCGAGCCTGTTATTGCAATGGTTTCTTATTCTAATTTTGGTTCATCAACCCATCAAAACGCTTCAAAGGTAAGAGAAGCAGTTGCTTTTTTGCATAAAAATTACCCGGATATGATTGTTGATGGAGAAATCCAAGCCGATTTTGCTTTGAATTCAGAAATGCTTGAGGAGAAATTTCCTTTCTCTAAATTGGCAGGAAAAAAAGTAAACACACTTGTATTTCCTAACTTAGAGGCCGCAAATATTACATATAAATTATTAAAAGAATTGTACAAAGTTAATTCTATCGGACCAATAATGATGGGAATGCTTAAGCCGATTCATATTTTTCAATTAGGTGCAAGTGTTGAAGAGATGGTCAATATGGCTGCGATTGCGGTTATTGATGCTCAGGAAAAAGAATTGAAAAAAAATAAACAGATAAAATAACAGGGATTATACGGTTGTTAATATTGTCTTAATTTTGTTATATTTGGCACCACAATTAGTATTATGATAGCACATTTGCAAGGAAAATTAGTCGAGAAGAACCCAACAGAAGTTATTATTGATTGTGCCGGCGTCGGGTATCAGGTCAATATTTCTCTTCATACTTTTTCATTAATTCCTGACAATGAATTTATAAAATTGTATACGCATCTTTTAATTAAAGAAGATGCGCATACTTTATATGGTTTTGTAGAAAAATCTGAAAGAGAAATATTCAGGATGCTGATATCAGTTTCGGGTATTGGAGCTAATATTGCAAGAACAATGCTTTCTTCTATCGAGCCAAAGCAAATTATAAATGCAATTGCTTCGGGTGATGTAGGTATTATACAGTCTATTAAGGGTATTGGGAATAAAACAGCCCAAAGAGTAATATTAGATTTGAAAGAAAAAGTCTTAAAATTATACGATTTAGATGAAGTTTCTATTGTTCAAAACAATACAAACCGAGATGAGGCGTTATCTGCTTTAGAAGTTTTAGGTTTTGTTAGGAAAGCCTCGGAAAAAGTTGTTGAAAGAATCGTAAAAGAGGATCCTGAGGCTACTGTAGAAACCATCATCAAAAAAGCCTTAAAAGCTTTGTAATTACTATTAAAGACACCTGAATTGTATGCGTAAAATTTTACTTTTTTTACTGGTTTTATTTTGTGGTAATGCTTTGCGTGCCCAGGTAAATCCAACAACTCAGGATACTACCCAGACAGGGTTTTCAGTTGGTAAACTAGAATTGCAGAACCCGCCAAGTGTACTTTCGGGATATAAGTACGATCCAGTCTCAGACCGATATATTTATACAAAATCAGTAGATGGTTTTTCCATCGATTATCCTTTGGTTTTAACACCTAAAGAATACGAAGATTTACTTCTGAAAGAATCAAGAAGAAATTACTTCAGAGAGAAAATGAGCGCTATTGATGGTAAAAAAAACGGTAGTGAAGAAGCTAAGAAAAATTTATTACCAAGATATTATATTAATTCAAGCCTTTTTGAATCAATTTTCGGGAGCAATACAATTGATGTAAAACCTACAGGTTCTGTTGAAATGGATTTGGGATTACGCTATAGCAAGCAGGATAATCCATCTTTTTCTCCAAGAAATAGATCAAGTCTAACTTTTGACTTTGATCAAAGAATAAGTATGAGTTTAATGGGTAAGGTAGGTACCAGATTAGAAGTGAATGCTAATTATGATACCCAGTCTACATTTGCTTTTCAAAATCTTTTCAAACTTGCGTATACTCCAACAGAAGATGATATTGTTCAGAAGATAGAGGTCGGCAACGTGAGTATGCCTTTGAATAGCACATTAATTCGAGGGGCTCAGAGTCTGTTTGGTGTAAAAGCGCAACTTCAATTTGGAAAAACAACAGTTACCGGAGTTTTCTCAGAACAAAAGTCACAAACAAAAAGTGTGGTTGCAGAAGGCGGAGGAACTGTTCAAAATTTTGATTTGTATGCCTTGGATTATGACAGCGACAGACACTTCTTTTTATCACAATATTTTAGAGACAGGTACGATGCTTCGTTAAAGAATTATCCTTTGATTGATAGTCGGGTACAAATTACAAGATTGGAAATTTGGGTAACCAATAAACAAAATCGTGTTAGTACGACAAGCAATAATTTACGAAATGTTATCGCACTTCAGGATTTAGGAGAAGCACAGCTTACAGGAATGCCTGACTCTGAAGTCGTAGTTGTAGATACCTCTACTGGATTTTTTAACAAGCCGGTTGATTCTCCAACTGATAATGAGAATAATAAATATGATCCTGCCTTAATAGTTAATAACGGTGGTTTTTTAAATTCGAATATTAGGGAGATTGTTACTGCCAGCAAAGGCTTTAATAATGCTGATCCTAACAGAAGCGAAGGTAGAGATTACTCAATACTTGAAAATGCCAGAAAATTAACAACTACTGAGTATACATTTAATCCTCAGTTAGGATACATCTCTTTGCAGCAGCGTTTGGCTAACGATGAAATTTTGGCTGTAGCCTATGAATATACTGTTGGCGGACAAGTGTATCAGGTAGGAGAGTTTGGTAGTGATGGGGTTGACGGTACAGTAGTGACAGGGAGTGCTCAAAATAATAATCAGGCCGTTATTACACAAAGTTTGATTTTGAAAATGCTAAAAAGCAGTTTGACAAATGTTAATAATCCGGTTTGGAATCTGATGATGAAAAATATTTATCAAATTCCGGGAGCTTATCAGATAAAACAAGACGATTTTAGGTTTAATATCCTTTATACAGATCCTTCGCCAATAAATTATATAACTCCTGTTGAAGGTTCGGATTTTCCTTCAAACCCTGACGCAGATATGAAAGTAAAGGATACTCCTTTACTAAATGTTTTTGATGTAGATCGTTTAAATTATAATAATGATCCACAAGCAGGAGGAGATGGTTTTTTTGATTTTGTACAGGGAATTACGGTTGATGCCCAAAACGGAAGAATTATTTTTACAAGAAAAGAGCCTTTTGGAGAACGTCTGTTTGAAAAATTAAAAACAAGTCCTGGTGAATCTTATGATGCCCCGGGAACATATAATCCGAACCAAAAGAAATATGTGTTCAGAAACATGTATAAATCTACTCAGGCGGGAGCCTTACAGGATAGCGATAAAAATAAATTTTTATTAAGAGGAAAATACAAATCATCAGGAAATGACGGAATTCCTATCGGAGCTTTTAATGTTCCGCAAGGTTCTGTTGTGGTCACTGCCGGAGGAAGGGTTTTAGTTGAAGGTATTGATTATAGTGTCGATTATCAGTTAGGAAGGGTTCAGATTTTAGATCCTTCTTTGCAGGCTTCAAACACTCCTATAGAAGTTTCGTTGGAAAATAATTCGGTTTTTGGGCAACAGACCAGAAGATTTATGGGATTCAATGTAGAACATAAAATATCGGATAAATTTTTAATTGGCGGGACTTATTTAAAAATGACCGAAAGACCATTTACTCAAAAATCAAGTTACGGTCAGGAATCTGTAAATAACACTATTTTTGGGTTTAACGGAAATTATTCAACTGAAATTCCATTTTTTACAAGACTGGTAAATAAACTTCCAAACATTGATACAGATGTACCTTCTAACCTTTCGATAAGAGGGGAGGTTGCTTTTTTAAAGCCGGATGCACCAAAAGCCAGTGATTTTGAAGGAGAAGCTACTATATATGTAGATGATTTTGAAGGTTCGCAAACAACCATAGATATGCGATCTGCTTATGCATGGACACTGGCTTCGACACCATTTATCAATAATGCAGGAGATAAAACTTTTGGAGCAGATTTGAACAGTCTTGAGTATGGCTATAAAAGAGCAAAACTCGCTTGGTATTCTATCGATCCGATTTTTTACACCCAAAAACCAGATGGAATATCAAATGACGATTTATCGTTGAATACTAGCAGAAGGATTTATAGTAAAGAGTTATATCCAAACACAGATATTGCACAAGGTCAGCTGCAAGTAATCAATACCCTTGATTTAACTTACTATCCTTCTGAAAGAGGGCCTTATAATAATAATCCTGATTTTTCCACAAATCCGGCAAACGCCAATTTCGGAGGAATTATGCGTTCTCTAAATTCGACCAATTTTGAGCAAAGTAACGTTGAGTATATTCAGTTTTGGGTACTGGATCCTTACGAAGGAAATGCTTCAGCTCAGGCTTCAAATGTTGGAAAAATATATTTTAACCTGGGGGAAGTTTCTGAAGATATTTTGAAAGATGGAAGAAAGCAATACGAAAACGGACTTGGTCCGGATCAAATCATAGCTCAGCCAACTACGGGAATTGCACATTGGGGAGATGTTCCGGCTTCGCAATCCTTAATTTATGCTTTTGATAATAATGCGGGGAACAGGGCTAACCAGGATGTTGGGTTAGATGGTTTGCCAAATAGCAGAGAGGGTTCTATTTATACCAATTATGCAGGAGAAGATGATCCTGCAGCAGATAATTATACCTATTTTCTAAATACTGATGGAGACGTTCTGAACCGTTACAAAAAATATAATGGTGTTGATGGAAACTCAGCGGTAGATATAAATGATGCCAACAGAGGATCAACGACTTTACCTGATGTTGAGGATATCAATCGGGATAATACTATGAATACGATTAATGCGTATTATGAATATAGTATTGATATCAGGAAAGGGATGGAAATAGGACAAAATTATATTACAGATATTAAGAATGTAGTAAGTGATGTTTTGCCTAATGGAACAACTACACAAGCCAGATGGATTCAGTTTAAAATACCTGTTACTCAGCCTCAAAATAAAATTGGTAATATTTCTGATTTCAGGTCTATCCGTTTTATGAGAATGTTTATGACCGGATTTAACGAACAGATTACAGTGCGTTTTGGAGCTTTAGATTTAGTAAGAGGTGAATGGAGGAGGTATGATGGTACTCTTGACGCATCAGATACAAACCCAGCGGGAGACGGAACAGATTTTGATGTTCAGGCAGTAAATATTCAGGAAAACAGTACAAAATGCCCGGTAAATTATGTTATGCCGCCAAATGTTCAGAGAGAGCAGTTGTATAATAATAATACAGTAATCAATCAAAACGAACAATCGTTGGCATTACGTGTATCAGGAAACGGATTGGAAGAACAGGATTCAAGAGCTGCTTTTAAAAATGTAAGTCTTGATATGCGTCAGTACAAAAAACTGAAAATGTTTCTTCATGCTGAATCATTGGAAAAAGAAGTTGCTCTTGGTGATAATGAGATGATAGCTTTTATTCGTTTTGGGAATGATTTTACAGAAAACTTTTATCAGATTGAAATTCCGTTAAAAGTAACTCCAACTGGAGGAGGCTGTAATATAAATCCCGATTTAGTCTGGCCTGAGCAGAACGCAATGGATTTAGCTCTTTCTTTATTGACCAAAATGAAAATAAAGGGAATGAGCATAGATCCTTCAAAACGAGATGTTAATGGCATTTATTACCCTGACGAAGACGGAGATATTACAGGAGATATTGATTTAAGGGATGGTGATAGCAGATTGAAATTAGGGATCAAAGGAAATCCTAATTTTGGGATGGTTAGAAATTTAATGGTAGGTTTGAAAAATGGTAATAGTGGTAATAGCGGTGCTGCCAATGAGAAAAAGATAAAAGGAGAAGTCTGGTTTAATGAGCTTCGTCTGTCTGATATGGATAATAAAGGCGGTATGGCAGCTATTTTAAACATCGATACCAATATGGCCGATTTTGCTACTGTTTCAGCGACTGGCCGAAAAAGTACTATCGGATTTGGATCTATTGAAGAAGGAGCAAACGAAAGAGACCGTGAAGATATTCAGCAGTATAATATTGTTACAAATTTAAATTTAGGAAAATTATTACCTCCTAAATGGGGCATAAACCTTCCGTTTAATTATGCTATTGGTGAAGAGGTAATTACGCCAGAATATGATCCTTTTAATCAGGATATTAAATTGGAGCAACTGCTAAATGAAACTACCGATCAGGCTCAAAAAGACAATATTAAAAACAGGGCGATAGATTATACCAAACGCAAAAGTATCAATTTCATTGGTGTAAGAAAAGACAGAGCTCCTGAGCAAAAGGCTCATGTTTACGATGTAGAGAATTTTACATTTTCTCAATCCTATAATCAGGTAGAACGTCATGATTATGAAATTGAAGATTATGAAGATGAATTGTCAAACTCGTCTGTAAACTATGCTTATACGTTTCAGCCAAAAGAAGTTGTGCCTTTCAAGCAGACGAAATTCATGAAAAAAAGTGAATACTGGAAATTGTTGAGCGACTTCAATTTTAATTATTTGCCTTCTAATATTTCATTCAATACCAATATTATCAGACAAAGCAACCGTCAGCAATTCAGACAGGTTGAGGATGTTCAGGGAATAGGTTTGGATGCTCTGTACAGAAGAAATTTTGCCTACAATTATCAATACGGGTTTGGATTTAACCTCACAAAATCTTTAAAATTAAACTATAACGCGTCTTCAAATAATATCGTAAAAAATTATATGAATGATGATAGTACGCCAAAAGAAGATTTTAATATCTGGGATGATTATTTTGATATAGGAACACCTAATCAGCACACGCAGCAGTTGATTTTAAATTACGATATCCCAATTTATAAATTGCCGATTTTCAGTTTTGTAAAAGCAAATTATTCCTATACGGCAGATTATAACTGGCAGCGTTCTTCAACAGCATTGTCTGAGTATGTTGAAGAAAATCCGGATGGTTCTACTACAACATACAATTTAGGGAACACAATTCAGAATGCAAATTCGAATACACTGAGCACTACTCTAAATATGACAATGTTGTATAAGTATTTAGGATTAACCCCGGGGTCAAAGGCAGCAAAACCAAAGCCAACTGCGCCTCCAAAACCAGGAGAGAAAATAGTAAATACCAATAAGCCTGTTGCGGCCAGAAGCCCTTTTTATGATGGTTTAATCGGAGTTTTGACAAGTGTAAAAAATGTTCAGATAAATTATACCGAAAATAGCGGAACTGTTTTACCGGGATATACGCCAGGTATCGGATTTTTAGGAACCTCAAAGCCAACTTTAGGCTTTATTTTTGGAAGTCAGGACGACGTGCGTTATGAAGCTGCGAAAAATGGATGGTTGACAAGTTATCAGAATTTCAATCAAAACTATACTCAGGTAAATACTAAATTGTTAAAGGTAACTGCAAACCTTGATTTATTCCCTGATTTTAAAGTGGATTTGACTATGGATAGATCTTACTCTGAAAATTCATCAGAACAATATACCGTTAGGGATTCTATAGGAGGGTTGTATTATAAGCCTTTGTCGCCTTACACATACGGAATGTTTTCTATTTCTACAGTATTAATCAAAACTGCATTTTCTACAAGTGATGTTAATCAGTCTGCAGCGTTTGATGATTTTAGAGAAAACCGTTTAACAATCGCTAACCGCCTGGCTGAAGAACATTATGGAGCAGGAAATGCGATTCCAAGATATGGAGACTCAAATAATCCGATACCACCTGAAACAGATCCAAATTATAAGCTATATGAGTCCAATAAAGGATATCCGATAGGTTTTGGAAAAAGCAATCAGGCTGTTTTATTGCCTGCCTTTTTAGCGGCTTATACAGGAAGTGATGCATCTGGTGTTTCGACTGGGATTTTTAGAAGTTTCCCTATTCCGAACTGGAGTATAAAATACAATGGACTTATGCGTTATAAATATTTCAAAGACAGATTTAAACGTTTTTCTTTGCAGCATAATTACAGGGCTTCTTATACAATTAATCAGTTTAGATCTAATTTTGATTATAACGAAAATCCGGATGGGACAGATGTAAATGGTAATTTCTTCAATAAAACGGTTATGTCAAATGTCAATTTGGTAGAACAGTTTAGTCCGTTGATTCGTGTAGATTTTGAATTGAAAGGATCATTAAGAGTACTTACAGAAGTTAAAAAAGACAGGGCTTTATCTATGAGTTTTGATAATAATTTATTGACAGAGGTAAAAGGTCTTGAATATGTAGTTGGTTTAGGATATCGCTTTAAGGACGTGATTTTTTCATCGACATTAGCAGATAATCCAACCGGAATTATAAAAAGCGACATTAATATCAAAGCGGATTTCTCCTATAGAAATAATCAGACTTTGGTTCGTTATCTGGATTATGACAACAATCAGCTGGCAGCAGGACAAAATATATGGGCGTTAAAACTTACGGCCGACTATGCTTTTAGCAAGAACCTCACGGCTATATTTTATTATGATCATTCGTTTTCGAAAGCGGTTGTTTCTACATCATTTCCTTTAACGAATATTCGTTCAGGATTTACATTACGATATAATTTCGGAAATTAATTTTGTGATTATAAACTAATTTTCATTATAAGATTGTTACATTTGTTGCATCAAAATTAATTATCAAATTTTACAAATACGATTATGAGCATACCAGCAAATTTAAAGTACACAAAAGATCACGAATGGGTTAGCATCGATGGAGATGTTGCAACAGTAGGAATTACTCATTTTGCTCAAAAAGAGTTGGGTGATATTGTGTATGTTGAAGTAGAAACTTTAGATCAGACACTTGAGAAAGACGAAGTTTTCGGAACTGTTGAGGCTGTAAAAACAGTTTCTGATTTATTTTTGCCTTTATCAGGTGAAATTATTGCTTTTAATGAAGAACTGGAAAGTACTCCTGAAGCGGTGAATTCTGATCCTTACGGAGCAGGATGGATGATTAAGGTTAAAATTGCAAACGCTTCAGAAATTGATTCATTGTTGTCAGACGAAGCATATAAAGAATTGATAGGTGCCTAAACAACTGCTTTTATTGTGGGCTCTAATTTGCACAGGGATGATAACCTATCTTTGTCTGACAGACTCGGGTAATATTCCGGCTGTAAGTTTTCCCAGTATTGATAAAATAGTGCATTTCTGTTTTCATTTCGGGTTTACGATTTCATGGATTTTGTTTTTCAAAAAGGAACTTAAAGGAAAGGCAACGGATGACTATAAAGCCTATTTGATTTCGTTTATATTTTCAGTTTTTTTTGGAATAACCATTGAAATACTTCAGGGTATTTTTACCAAAACAAGAGCGTCAGATGTAGCAGATATTTTAGGCAATGCTATAGGAGCCACAGCAGCTGTGTTTACGGCGATAGCTTTTAAAAAGCAGATAGACAGAATATAAAATATAAATTCCCGCTTCGGTGGGTTTTTTTATTTTATGAATTTTAAATGTACTTTTGCCGTAATTCCATGTAAACTTAAAGCCATGAATATCAAGCAATATTTAGATTCCACTTACTTAAAAACTGCTTCTCAGGCCGGTCTTTCGGAAACGGAAAATGATATTGTGGTTGAAAATACAATCGTTGAGGCTATTAATGAAGGTTTTAAGCTAATCATGATTCGGCCGGAATATGTTGCTTTGGCTAAAAAAATGATTTCAAAGGCAAATACGAATCTTTTGGTTGGTACAGTGATAGATTTTCCGGAAGGGAAATCAGATTTGGAGACAAAAATTAAGGAAGCAAATGAAGCAATAGCCAACGGCGCAGATGATCTGGATTTTGTCTGTAATTATGAAGCCTTCAAAAATGGAGATACAGAATTAGTAAAACAGGAGGTTTTAATAACAACACAAATAGGACTGGCAAATAATAAAACAGTAAAATGGATTATTGAAACAGCCGCTTTAAACGAAAAAGAAATTATTCAGCTTTCATCTTTAATAAAAAATATTGTTGTTTCAAATTTTAAAGAAGAAGAGTTCGCTTCGGTCTTTGTAAAGTCATCAACGGGTTTTTATAAAACTCAGGGTGATTTGCCAAATGGAGCTACTATTCCTGCTATAATTATGATGCTTGAAAATGCTTCTCCATTGCCGGTAAAAGCTTCCGGAGGTGTTAAATCATACGAAGAGGCAATAGAAATGATTCGTTTAGGAGTGAAACGAATCGGAACTTCATCTGCAAAGGCAATTGCAAATGGAGAAAATACCACAAATCAATACTAATGAAAATCAATACTATTTTGAATAAAAGTTTTTTAACTTTCTGCCTGACGTTATTATCCTTGTCTGTTTTTTCTCAGGAAACAAATAAATCTTCTGTTAAGCCGGGTTTCACCGCTGAACGTTTTCCGGTTTTTCCTAATTGCGAAAATTTAGAATCTAAAAACTTAGAAAATTGTTTTTATAAAGAAGTTCAGGATTTCGTGTATCAAAATTTTGAAGTGCCTGAAAATTTAAAACAGGCAAATTATAAAGGCGAAGTTAAAGTGTTATTTGAAGTGGATGCGAACGGAGTTTTTAAGGTGATTTACGTAAATGCAACAAATGATGATTTGAGTAAAGAAGCCAAACGTGTTTTTGAAAAATTTCCTAATATAAAACCTTCAACCTACAACGGTACTGCAACATATTCTAAATACACGATTTCAATTAATGTACCACTAAAAAGTTCTGAGCAAATTGCAGCAGAAACTCTGGCTGCTGCCGAAATTATAAAACCAACAGAAAAACCAATGACTGAACTGGATAGTATTGTGTATAAAAAATACAATAATCCTGAATTCGAAAGTCATTTGAATATTCCTTTTTCTCATAGTTATTATGCACAGTTTGATGGCGCTATGAATCAGGTGGGGAGCAATAATCATACGGCTTCGAAGCCTTATACTTATGCAGAGGTTTCAAAATATTATAACTTAAAAGCGGTAAATGAATCGCTTCAAAAAAAGACTTCAACATGGTTGGGTAGGAAGTGGTGGAATGAAAATATGGTTCAGATTCAGGGAGAAGATTATTGGTTGTCTTTTAATCCAATTGTGGATTTGCAACTGGGTAAGGCTTCTGATCTTGATGCATCGTATACTTATGTAAACACACGTGCTGTAAATTTTAGAGGAGGTTTGGGAAAACAAATTAATTTTACCACTACAATTTTTGAAAGTCAGGGAAGATTTGCAGGTTACTATAATGATTATGCCAACTCTTTAAAACCTTCAGGAGGAAATCCAGCTATTATTCCGGGTATGGGAATTGCAAAACAGTTCAAAACCGACTCTTATGATTTTCCTTTAGCAGAAGCTAATATTTCATATTCACCAAGTAAATTCTTTGATTTCCATTTGGGTTATGGAAGAAATTTTCTTGGAGACGGATACCGTTCTTTGCTTCAAAGTGATGGAGTGAGCCCTTCTCCTTATTTTAAAATTAACACCACTTTCTGGAAAATAAAATACACCAGTACTTATATGTGGCTAAAAGATGTTCGTCCGGAAGTTACGGTAGAAAAAACGTATGCGTCAAAATATATGGCAAACCATTATTTGAGCTGGAATGTTTCAAACAGACTGAATTTAGGTTTTTTTGAATCTGTTGTCTGGACAGATACCAATAATAGAGGTTTCGATGTGAATTTTATAAATCCTATAATATTTTATCGTTCAGTTGAGTTTGCGTCGTCTTCTAAAAGTGGAAATGCTCTTTTAGGATTTACCTCTAAATATAAATGGAACAATAATGTCAATTTATATGGGCAGTTTTTGATTGATGAATTTTCATTTAGTGAAATAAAGGCAGGAGAGAACAGCTGGAAAAGTAAATTTGGCTATCAGTTAGGAGCTAAATATTTTAATGCATTCAGGGTTAAGGATTTACTACTTCAGTTAGAATACAATCATGTGCGCCCTTATGTATATTCGCATAGTGCTGTTATTACTAATTACGGACATAACAATCAAAGTGTAGGGCATCAGTGGGGAGGTAATTTTGAAGAACTAATCGCTATAGGGCGTTATCACAAAGGCCGTCTTTTTGCTGATGCGAAACTTACTGTAGGGAAAAGAGGTTTAGATTTTGATACTGCAGAAGACTCTTTTAATTATGGAGGGAATATTTATAAAAGTTATGAAGAGAAACGTCCTTACGACACTGGTGTAAAAGTGGGGCAGGGGAACAAAACCAACATTTTTATTGCAGATATTCAGGGTGGTTACTTAATAAATCCTATGACAAATCTGAAACTTTACGGAAGTTTCATTTATAGAAATTTCGATCCGATGCAAAACACGGCCACTACTTTTAAGCAAAGTACAACCTGGTTTACAATAGGATTGCGTTCTGATCTCTTCAACTGGTATTTTGATTATTAATATTTAATAAGATTTTTCGAGAGAAATGTGTTAAATATTGGCAAGTCCTTATTTTGTAAAGGTTTTATCGAAAAAATCTAATTTTATAGTTCAGAATTCTATAATCTAATTTGTACATTTGCACCACTCAAAAAAATAGACAAATAATTACAGTATTGAACGCTACTAAAAATACAATTTCATTAAAATCAATATTTCTGGATTTCAAAGAGATTACCAAAGCTGGTTTAGCTATCAGTGTTTTGTTTTCTTCAATTGCGGGATATTTGTTAGGCGTGAATGCTGAAAACCCTTTTCAGTGGAGTGTTTTGGCAGTTTTGATGGTTGGTGGTTATTGTATGGTTGGAGCTTCAAATGCTTTTAATCAGGTAATCGAAAAGGATATTGATTCATTAATGGATCGTACTAAAAACCGTCCTGTTCCTTCGGGACGGATGTCTCCAAAAGTAGCTTTACTGGTTGCAAGTTTGCTTACAATTGCAGGAATTGCTTTACTTTATACCATAAATGCAAAGTCGGCGATGTTTGCAGCAATTTCAATATTTTTATATACAAGTATTTATACACCTTTAAAAACGGTAACTTCGTTATCTGTTTTTGTAGGCGCTTTTCCAGGGGCAATTCCGTTTATGTTAGGATGGGTTGCGGCTACAGGAGAATTTGGAATAGAGGCAGGTACCTTGTTCTTAATTCAGTTTTTCTGGCAGTTCCCTCATTTTTGGGCGATCGGATGGTTTTTATATGAGGATTATGAAAAGGCTGGGATTTTTATGCTTCCTACCGGAAAAAAAGATAACGGGACAGCCTTGCAGGTTATTTTATATACAGTTTGGCTGGTTATTGCTTCATTATTACCGGTGTTAGGTTATACAGGTCAATTGTATCTTACTCCAGTAGCTGCAATATTAGTTTTCTTATTAGGACTCTGGATGTTGTTTTATGCAGTACGGTTATATAAGTTAAGAACTGCAAAATCTGCAAGAACCTTAATGCTGGTAAGCGTTTCGTATATTTCGTTATTGCAGATTGTGTATATAGTAGATAAATTTTTAAGATAGTTATGGAAATGACAATGAAAATAAACGAAGAACAAGTGAGAAAATCAAAATCGGCAAAACTGATTTTGTTATTCGCAATGGTAAGTATGACTATGATGTTTGCCGGACTTACCAGTGCATTTGTAGTAAGTAAATCTAGGGCAGACTGGTTGCAGAACTTTCAGATACCAAGTGCATTCTTTTTTAGTACAGCGGTAATCATTGGTTGTAGTGTTACTTTTTATCTTGCTAAGAGAGCAATTTCAAACGACAACAGAAGTACTACTAGTGCTTTTCTTTTAGGTACATTAGTTCTTGGAGTTCTGTTTGTAATTTTGCAATTTGTGGGATTCGGTCAGATTATAGAAAGCGGTTATTATATGACAGGTCAGGGTAGTTCAATTACCACAACTTTCCTTTATGTAATTGCAGTTATGCACTTATTGCACCTAGTGGGCGGGTTAATTTCACTTTTAATTATAATTTATAATCATTTTAAACAAAAATACAATTCAACTCAAACTCTTGGAATAGAACTAGGTGCGATGTATTGGCACTTTTTAGACCTTTTGTGGGTATTATTATTTTTGTTTTTATATTTCTTTAAATAAGAAAAAAACGTAAATTTGGGAACTTTTTAACGAATATCTTTTATGGAAGCGACAGTTACTACTGCAAATAACAACGAAAAAACATGGGGAGGCGGAGATGATATCCAGCCATTAGGAGCAAGTTATGGTAAAATGATGATGTGGTTTTTTATCGTATCAGATGCCTTGACATTCTCTGGATTCCTTGCTGCATATGGTTTTTCAAGATTTAAATTTATTGAAACATGGCCGTTGGCTGACGAAGTGTTTACTCACTTTCCATTTATGCATGGTGTTTCGGCTCCAATGTATTATGTGGCATTGATGACTTTTATTTTGATTTTCTCATCTGTAACTATGGTTTTGGCTGTTGATGCAGGTCATCAGTTGAAAAAGACTAAGGTTGCAATTTATATGTTCTTAACTATTATTGGAGGTTTTATTTTCGTTGGTTCACAAGCCTGGGAATGGAAAAACTTCATTAAAGGAGAGTATGGTGCAGTAGAAACAGCAGGAGGAAGTTTGTTGCAGTTTGTTGACAAAGATGGTAAAAGAGTTGCTCTTGCAGATTTTGCAGTAAAATTACCAGAACAAAGAGAAGCTTTGACAAGAAGCCATTCAACCTGGTTCATGGAAGATGCAGAAACACAGCCAACCTATACAGTTGCTGAAGTTCAGGCTGGATTTAAAGCGCATCCTGAATTATTAATCAGAACTGAAAAACTTACTGAACATAAGAAAAAAACTGTTTTGTCAAGAGAAGAGTCTGAAACAAATTTAGCAAATGCAAAATATGTAGTAGAAGGAGCTAACCTGACAAGAAATGAATATGGAAGTAAATTATTTGCTGATTTCTTCTTCTTTATTACAGGTTTTCACGGATTCCACGTATTTTCAGGAGTTATTATTAATATTATTATTTTCTTTAATGTTTTATTAGGAACTTACGAGAAAAGAAGAAGCTACGAAATGGTAGAGAAAGTTGGATTATACTGGCACTTTGTAGATTTAGTTTGGGTATTTGTATTTACAGTTTTCTACTTAGTTTAATTTTAGATTTTAATTATTATGTCACACGAGCACGCATCAAATACAAAAAGAATCTGGACTGTTTTTATATATTTATCGGCAATAACTATAGTAGAAGTTATTTTAGGTATTTATAAGCCAGGATCATTAGAGTTTAATCATTTTGTCGGTTTGAATTTGTTAAACTGGATTTTCTATATTCTGACAATGGTTAAAGCATATTTTATAGTATGGGCATTTATGCACATGGAAGGTGAAAAAAGCAGCCTTAGATGGTCTGTTGTTTCGCCTGTTATTTTCCTTGTTCTGTATTTATTGTTTATTCTCTTAACTGAAGGACATTATATTTATGGGGTTTTTAAAGATTCTACTATTAAATGGAATTTTTAACATGATATTAATTCGAAAAGAAGCTCCGTTTAACGGAGCTTTTTTTATTTTTGTACCTCAATAATTTCCGCACTTACAATGAAAAAAAATATAGTTCTCTTTGCGCTTTTTGTTTTACCAATTGTTGCCTATTTGTTTTTTGCTTCGGGTGTAAATAGTTTTACAACATTGCCTGTAATTACACCAAAAATTAATGATTTTGGAAATTGGAAATCTTTAAGCGGCAAAAAAGTTTTACTGGATAAAAAGATTACTGTTCTTGGTTTTGCGGGTTCTGATATTTTAAACAATCGAGGTAATTATTTTAATCTTAACGAAAAAATTTACAAACGGTATAATGGTTTTGAAGATCTTCAGTTTGTGATTTTATGTCCTATGGGAACTGAAAATGACGCTCAGAAAATTGTTGATGCCTTATCTCCTTTTACTGATGTCAAAAATTGGAATTTTGTTTTTGCTTCAAAGGAAGATATTCAGAAATTTTATGATCAATTGCGTTTAAAAGGAAAACTGGATAAAAACTTAGGGACTTCTAATGTTTATATTGTTGATAAAGAAAGAAATTTAAGAGGCAGAAAAGGCGTGGCTAAAGATCAAAAAGAAGAATACAAAGAAGGTTATAATACTTTTCATCCTTCTGAATTGAGTAATGAGATGCTGGATGATTTTAAAATTATTTTATATGAATATCGTGCAGCTCTTAAAAAGAACCACAATGCCACTAAACAACTTTAAATAAAACGGAATGTTTAAAAATAAATCATATATCGGAATTTCGTTTATTATTTTAATCTTCGGAATTTATGCAGTACCTAAAATTGTTGACAGGATTAAAAATGGAGAAGTTGTAAAAGGGAATCGACTAGATAACGTAGGTGAAAGAAAATCTAGTGCAGATGCAAATTTACTGACGATTGGGAAAGCTCCAAAATTTGAGCTGACTAATCAGGATAATGTTACGGTTTCAAATGAGACATACAAAGGGAAAGTGTATGTTTTGGAATTTTTCTTTACTACTTGCCCGTCAATATGCCCAAAAATGAACTTAAGCATGTTAGAAATCGAAAAAACTTTTTTTGGGAATCCTAACTTTGGTATTGTTTCCATCACAATTGATCCGGCACATGATACACCTCAGGTTTTAAAAGACCATGCAAAGTTACTCGGTGTAAAATCTTCTACTTGGAATTTTTTAACGGGTGACAAATCCACTATTATGGATTTGTCAAACAAGGGTTTTAATTTGTATGCAGGAGAAAATGCTAAAGTAAGCGGAGGATTTGAGCATTCAGGGTTATTTGCTTTGATTGATAAAGAGGGAAACATTCGTTGCCGAAAAGATGAATTTGGAAACCCGATTTTATACTATGACGGTTTAGACAAAAAAGGAGTAAGAGATATTCAGCAGGACATTAAAATATTATTAGAAGAATAAAAATGGAAGATCATTCATTAGAAAAAAAATACAATAAATTTATTATTGCGGTTTCAATTGTCATCCCGGTTGTAGTAGCTATTTTGTTTGGTGTAAAGCTAAAAGATTTTGGGTATAATGTAGAACCGCTTTCGTTTCTGCCTCCAATATATGCAACAATAAACGGTATTACGGCTGTAGTTTTAGTCTTGGCTGTCATTGCAATTAAGAAAGGGAATCAGAAAGTTCACGAACGCTTAATGACAACGGCGATTCTATTATCAGTGGCGTTTTTAGTAATGTATGTAGCGTATCATATGACTGCTGATTCAACAAAATTTGGAGGAGATGGAATTGTTAAGTTAATCTATTTCTTTATTTTGATTACTCACATACTATTGTCGATTGCTATTATTCCATTGGTTTTAATTACTTATGTGAGAGCTTTGGCAAAAAGATTTGATAAGCATAGAAAGATTGCTAAAATTACCTTTCCGCTTTGGTTATATGTAGCCGTTACTGGTGTTGTGGTTTATCTAATGATTTCTCCTTATTATGCACACTAAAAAAAATAACATCCAAATCTTAAGATCCAAATTCCAATTTTTGTTTTTTGTGGTTTTATTTTTCCTTAATGGAGTTTCTTCTAATGCCCAGTGTGCGATGTGTCGTGCGGCTCTTTCGGGAGAATCAAACATAAAAAAAGCAGAAGCTGTAAATGATGGAATAGTTTATTTAATGGTGATTCCGTATTTGCTTGTTGCAATAATTGGAGTTTTAATTTATAAAATGTACCAGTCGAAAAGTAAAAAGACCGAATAATCGGTCTTTTTTTATTTTAATCCATCAACAGAGACATTTACCGTTCCGTTTATTTTGATAAAAGCAATAATAGCCTGATTTGTTAATTGAATTTTATCAAACTGAATATCCTCCATTTTTCCATTAATAAAAACACCTGGTATTGGCGAGTAATTTTTAAGATAAGCGGCCATACTTTTTTTGCCTTCTTCTAAATTAGGCTGTATGGAATATCGACAGCTTTCTTCCATTTTTTTCAGAATATAACCCTGAGCCAGCCAGTTTGCAGTTCGCATTAATTTGCTTTTTGTATCTAAAACATAATCTAGTTTGTCGAAATAAATTTCCTTGGTCTGAGGATTATATTGAGGAAAACCGGTTAAATAAATGGTTCCGTTTACAGATCCTAAAACATCGAGAGCAATTACCATTTTTGCGTCTTTATGCCAAATTTCAACATTTTTCACGGTGACTTTTTTGCTTCCGGTTCCAAATTCCTGTCCCGCAAAATTTTTAGTCATGATTTTTGAAGCGTCAACGTAGCTTGATACAGCTGCAATGTTAGTTGTAATTTGATTTGGAATTTTAGCTATTGGTTTCAAAACAATTTTAGAGGCATTAAACTTAGATTCAGGTTGTTTTCCGATAATAGTTTCCATATTACATTTCATTCCCATATTCAGTAAAAACAAATCATTTTTAAGTTTTGCGTTGGTCGAATATACTTCTACAGGAACAATTCGCAGCCAGCTTTCATAAGTTTCATTCATTTTCAAAGGCGTGCAGATTTTTTCTAAAGCCGATAAAACATTCGGTTTAAAGTCCATTGATTTTTCAATTGCTTCATCAATACTTTTTTCAATTTTTGATTTGAAAATAGAAATTGCCGGATTTACTAAATAAGTGATAGGCATATTTTTTCCAAAAACAGTCATTGTTGGACTTTCGTTCCAGTTAAGAGATTTGAATTCCGTTTTTGTACTGAGTTTCCAGTTGGTTAAAGTAACTTCGCTGGATAAAGTAATTACGCCATTAAGATTGAATTCACGTGTATCGTAAAGCTCTACTCCCAGTTTTTTAGTGCCAATTCTGTATTTGATGTTTGCTTTTAAAGGCAAAATGGTTTTTATCTTTTTATCTGTATTTACCGGATCGTTCTGAATCTTGATTGGAGCCTGTTTCCAGATTTTTATTTCGATATCATCATCTTCAATATTATTATCTTCGTAAATCAATCCGTTTAAAAGTATGTTGGTTTGATTTTCAATATCTTTTAATTTTACTGTAATAGGTAGATTAATAAATGAAGGATTACTATCATAAATCAACGGACTTGCATCGTCAGGTTCTGGCTTTAAAGTAGCCAGTTTTTGAGAAGTAGAACAGCTAACTAATAATGTTAAGATTATGAAAAGAACTGAAAAAGAAAGAAATTTCATGTGAAAGGTTTTAGCGAAGCAAAATTAAGAAAACATTTATATTTTTTGAAAAAAGTGTAACAATTAGTGAAGAATGTAGTCTTATTTTAAAAGTCAGATAAAATTTATTAACTTTTTTTTACCATAAAATGCGTAATTAAAATGTTATTATTGTCTTAAAATTCATTCGTATTATGATCGAAATCAAAGATTTGCATAAATCCTATAAAATGGGGAGTTCAGAATTGCATGTACTAAAAGGAATAAATTTTAATATAGAGGAAGGCGAGTTAGTTGCTATTATGGGATCTTCGGGTTCTGGAAAATCCACCCTTCTGAATATTTTAGGGATTCTGGATGAAGCAGATTCGGGCAGCTATATTCTTGATAAAACTCCGATAAAAAAACTTAATGAAACAATCGCATCAAAATATCGAAATAAATTTTTAGGATTTGTTTTTCAGTCTTTTAATTTAATAAATTATAAAACTGCACTGGATAATGTGGCAATGCCCTTGTATTATCAGGGGGTTAAGAGAAAAGAACGTTATGATATTGCGATGAAATATCTGGAGAAAGTTGGTTTGGGATCTCACTCACACCATTTGCCAAATGAACTGTCAGGAGGGCAGAAACAACGCGTAGCGATTGCAAGAGCTTTGGCATCAAATCCAAAAGTTTTATTGGCAGATGAACCAACCGGAGCTCTTGATACAAAAACCTCCTATGAAGTTATGGAACTTATTCAAGGGATTAATGATGAAGGAAAGACCATTTTGATTGTTACGCACGAACCTGATATTGCCGCAATGTGCAAAAGAAATGTTGTCCTGAAAGACGGATTAATCATTGATGATAAAAAAATAGAACAAGTTAGAGCTTCAGCGTATGTTTAATATTGAGCGTTGGCAGGAAATATTCGAAGCAATCTCCAAAAACAAGTTAAGAACTTTTCTGACCGGAGTCTCTGTGGCTTCCGGAATTTTCATTTTGGTGATTTTACTGGGTGCTGGTAAGGGACTTCAGAACGGAATTGAAAAGCAATTTGAAAATGATGCTAAAGGAATAATTGAAGTCTGGTCTGAAAAAACTACAAAGGAATATAAAGGTTTAAATCCGGGAAGAGAAATTCAGTTAAGAAACAGTGATTATGAACTTTCTGCTAAAAAATTTGATAACGAGATTGATAAAAAAACGTCTGTTCGAAATACGTGGGGAGGAATTATAAGTTATGGCAAAGAATCCGGAAATTATCAGTTTAGAGGAGTGAGTCCAGATTATTTGTATCTCGAAAATGCAACTATTGTAAATGGACGTTTTATCAATAGTAATGACTTGAAAAATAACGAAAAGGTAGCAGCTATTGGTTTGAAAGTTAAACAAGACTTATTTAAAGATCAAGATCCCATAGGAAAAGAGATTTTAATCAATAGTATAAATTTTAAAGTAATTGGCGTTTTTATGGATCCTTCGGGAGAGCGCGAAGAATCCAGAATTTACATGCCAATGACTACGAATCAACGAGCTTATGGAGCTGGTGATAAAATAACCGGAATGCAGTTTGTTCTGAATAAAAAAGAGAATTACGAAGAAGCTTTGGCGCAATCTAAAAAATTTACAGAGGGTATCAAAGAGCTGCTGAAAAGTAAAAATGTTATTGCACCAAACGATGAAAGTGCCATAGGAGTTTACAATTCTGTTGAAGAAGCTAAACAATTTTATGATTTGAATCTTTTTATAAGGCTGTTTTTTTGGTGGGTGGGAATTTGTACCATTATCGCCGGAGTTGTTGGAGTAAGTAATATTATGCTTATTGTTGTAAAAGAAAGAACAAAAGAAATTGGAATTAGAAAAGCGTTGGGAGCGTCTCCTTTTTCTATTATTTCCATGATTCTTCATGAATCTATTTTTATAACCACTATAGCAGGTTTTGCAGGTTTATTGGCAAGTCTTTTATTATTAGAATTTGTTGGGCCAATGGTTCAGAGCGAATATTTCAGAAATCCCGAAGTAGATTTTGGTGTGGCTTTAACAACACTTGTTTTACTTGTATTTGCAGGAGCAATGGCTGGTTTTTTTCCGGCATACAGAGCCGCTAAAATAAAACCTATTGTAGCACTTAGAGACGAATAAATATGTTTAGTAAAGATAATTGGGATGAGATTTTGCAGGCTTTAACAGCCAATGTTTTCAGAACGGTTCTAACTGCATTTGGGGTGTTTTGGGGTATATTTATTTTGGTAATATTACTGGCTGCAGGAAACGGACTGGAAAATGGCGTAAAAAAAGGTTTTGACGGAATAGCCACAAATACTATGTTTATGTGGAGCCAGACTACATCAAAAGCCTATAAAGGGCTGCCCAAAGTACGACGTTATGATTTTAGAAATAGTGACGTTGCTTCTTTAAGAGAGGCTTTCCCAGATCTACTATACGTTTCACCTCGAAATCAATTAGGAGATTTTAACGGAACCAATAATGTGGTTAGGGGAACAAAAACTTCGGCATTTACTATTTATGGAGACTATCCTGAACTGATTAAGCAGCAGCCAATGGATATCATAAAAGGGCGTTTTATCAATCAGCAGGATATTCTTGAAAGAAGAAAAATAGCAGTCATTGGAAAAGGTGTAATTGCAGAACTTTATGGAAAGGAAGAAGAAGCTGTTGGGACTTATGTAAAAATCAACGGTATTAATTTTATGGTTGTCGGGGTTTACAAATCGAAACAACAAGGTGGAAATGCAGAGCAGGAGCAAAAAAATATTTTTATTCCTTTCACTACTTTTCAGCAGGCTTTCAATTACGGAGATAAAGTAGGCTGGATGGCGCTTACCGCAAAAGACGAAACATCTATTACAGAGTTAAAACCAAAGATTTTAGAAAAAATAAAAGCACTTCACTCCGTAAATCCGGAAGATGATCGTGCCGTTGGAAATTTCGATTTGTATGAACAGTTTAATAAAGTACAAAGCCTTTTTAATATTTTAAAAATTATTGCATATTTTGTAGGAACTTTGGTTCTGATTTCCGGAGTAATCGGGATTTCTAATATTATGCTTATTGTGGTTAAAGAAAGAACTAAAGAGATAGGGATTCGCAGGGCTTTAGGAGCAACTCCCGGTGCTATCAGAGGGCAAATTTTATCAGAATCTATATTCTTAACAATTATTTCAGGCATGCTAGGAATTGCTGTAGCAACAGGGCTAATTGCACTTTTAAACATGTTTTTAGATTCAATGCCTCCAAACAGCAATACTATGTTTGCAAATCCAAGCGTAGATTTAGGGGTCGTATTTGTAGCTTTATTAATTCTTGTTGGTTCAGGATTATTAGCGGGATTTATACCTGCACAGACTGCAATTAATGTGAAACCGGTGGATGCTTTACGAACAGAATAAATTATCAATCAAAATATAATCGAATTAACAACAAACAAAATGAAAAAAGGAGTAACCGTAACCATTTTAATTTTTATTGCTATAGTTTTCTTTGGCGCACTTTACTATCTGTATGCTAAAAATCAGGAGTCGCCAGTTGTTTTTAAAACAGAAAAAGCTGAAATTAAAACGATTGTAAAAAATACGATTGCAACAGGAAATATCCAGCCAGATGAAGAGGTTCTGATCAAACCAAATATTTCGGGGATTATTGAATCTGTTTATATTAAGGCGGGTGAAAAAATCAAAGCTGGTGATATGATTGCGAAAATCAAAGTAGTTGCGAATGTTTCTAATGTGAGCAGTACTCAAAATCAGGTTCAGACAGCTAAAATTGCTTTAGATAATCAGGAGAAAATCTATCAGAGACAAAAAACATTATTTGAAAAAGATGTAATTTCTGCAAACGATTTTGATGCAGCCCAATTGGCTTATAAACAGGCGAAACAAAATTATCTGTCAGCAAAACAAAGTCTTGATATTGTAAAAACTGGAACCACGTCCTCATTAGGAAGTTATGCAAATACGCTGATTCGTTCTACTGTAAACGGAATGGTTTTGGACGTACCGGTAAAAGTTGGAAATCAGGTCATTGAAAGTAATAATTTTAATGAAGGAACCACAATAGCAAGTGTTGCAGATGTGGGAAGAATGATTTTTATTGGGAAAATTGATGAATCAGAAGTAGGTAAAATAAAAGAGAAAATGCCTATTGAGATTACAGTAGGAGCCATAGAAAACAAAAAATTTACAGCTGTTTTAACTTATATAGCACCCAAAGGAGTAGTTGAAAACGGTGCTATTCAGTTCGAAATTAAAGCTTCTTTAGAGAACAGGGATGCAACTTTTATCAGAGCAGGTTTAAGTGCAAATGCTTCTATTATTTTAGAGAAAGCAGACAAAGTTTTAGCAATCAAAGAATCATTGGTACAGTTTGATAAAAAAACTCAAAAACCTTATGTTGAAATCGAAACCGCTCCTCAAAAGTTTCAAAGAAGAGATGTAGTTCTGGGAGTAAGCGACGGTATTTACGTTCAGGTTAAAAGTGGTGTTAAATCATCTGATAAAATAAAAATATGGAATCAGGGACTAATCAACGAAGGAGAAGGAGAAAAAAAATAATTTGATTATTTAAAGAGATTTTTGGACTTATAAAACGTTAAATTTGCATGGTGTTTTTGCTGTGCTTTCATTTCAAAATATATGAAAATAAATAAATATAATAGTTTTGTTTTTGCTCTTCTGGTCGGACTAGGATTATCTGCTCAGGCACAAACAAAACAATGGACACTAGAAGAAGCTGTACGATACGCATTAGATCACAATATCACAATTAAATTATCGGAGCTGGATGTCAAAAATGCTGATATTGATAAAAAAGATGCTTTTGGTAATTATCTTCCAAGTGTAAACGGTAACGCATCACACTCATGGAATATTGGTTTGAACCAGGACGTTACAACCGGACTTTTGCGTAATCAGACAACTCAGTATTCTTCTTTAGGAGTAAGCGCCGGAGTTGATATCTACAAAGGTTTGCAAAATCAAAATGCATACCGTAGAGCTAAGCTTTCTGTAGTTGCATCAAAATATCAATTGCTAAAAATGCAAGAGGATATTTCATTGAATGTTGCAAATGCGTTTTTAGAGATTCTTGCCTTTAAGGAGAATGTAAAAGTAAGAAAAGAGCAGCTTTTAATAGATGAGAAAAGATTGGCGCGTTCTGAGGAGATGGTAAAAGCAGGTACGATTCCAAGAGGTGATTTGTTTGACCTTAAGGCTACAGTCGCAACCGATCAGCAAGCAATTGTTGTAGCCGAGAATAATTTATTAATTTCTAAATTAAGTTTAGCGCAGCTTTTACAATTAAAGGAGTTTGCTGATTTTGATGTAATTGATGACACGGATGCAAAGGATGAAAATAATATTATGGCTCAAAGTCCGGTCGATATTTACAATAAGGCAAAAGAAACAAGAACAGAGTTGAAATTGGCACAGGCTAATCTGGAAATCGCTGAAAAAAATGTTGCTATTGCAAAAGGAGCTTATCAGCCAACTTTAAGTGCTTTCTATAATTTTAATACAAGAGCAAGTTATTCAGATGTTATAGGAGGATCTACTCCAAATATTGCAAATCCAACTTCTCAGATTGGTTTTGTTGAAGGAACTAATCAGGCAGTATTACAAAATAATTTTTTACCTGTTTTAAGAAATGCTGATCCAGTATTTGATCAATTTAATGATAATAAAGGGCATAGTTTTGGATTTCAGTTAAGTGTTCCTATTTTTAATGGCTTTTCTGTTAGGAATAATGTAGAACGAAACAAAGTCAGTTTAGAGAAATCTAAAATTGATTTAGAGCAAAAAAGTTTAGATTTACAGCGTAATGTTTATACGGCTTTTACGGATGCTAAAGGAGCATTAAACACTTATGAATCGTCAACAGTAACTTTAGAAGCAAGACAACAGTCTTATAATTATGCCAAAGAAAAGTACGATGTCGGATTGATGAATTCCTTCGATTTTACTCAGGCGCAGACTTTGCTGACTAATGCGCAATCAGACGTTATCAGAGCGAAATATGATTACATGTTCAAAATAAAGATACTTGAATTTTACTTTGGAATTCCAATAGTTCCAATTCCAACAAAATAATTTATTATGTCAAAAAAAACAGTTTATTTCTTATTAGGAGGAGCATTAGTAATTATAGTTGCTTTAATTGGTCTTTCAAAAGCCGGTATTATTGGAAATAAGGATGAAGGAAAAGAAGTAGAAACATCAGAAGTAGTAGCTTCTACCATTGTCGAAACAGTTTCGGCGACAGGGAAAATCCAGCCGGAAATTGAGGTTAAAATTTCGCCAGAGGTTTCGGGAGAGATTATTTTATTGAATGTCAAAGAAGGTCAGGTTGTTAAAAAAGGTGATTTATTAGTAAAAATAAACCCGGATTTATATACTTCAAGTTACAATCGTTCAGTTTCAAATCTATCCGGAACCAAAGCAGGGCTAACACAATCAGAAGCAAGTTTTAAAGAGGCAAAAGCAAATTATGAGCGTAATAAAACTTTATATGATAAGGGAGTTATCTCAAAATCGGACTGGGACAAAGCTATTGCTTCTTTTGAAGTGGCTAAAGCTACAAGACAGAGTTCTTACTATAATGTTCAGAGTGCTTCTGCATCTGTAAATGAAGCAAAAGATAACTTAGGACGTACCACGATTTATTCTCCGGCAGATGGAACTATTTCTGTACTAAATGTAGAGTTAGGAGAACGCGTTTTAGGAACCCAGCAAATGGCCGGAACAGAACTTTTAAGAGTGGCAAACCTTAATAATATGGAGGTTGAAGTTGATGTGAATGAAAATGATATTGTAAAAATAAAAATTGGAGACGAAGCTAATGTTGAAGTAGATGCTTATCTGAAGAAAAAATTCAAAGGTATTGTAACCAGTATTTCAAATTCGGCAAGTACAACTCTAACGTCAGATCAGGTAACTAATTTTAAAGTAAAGGTTCGTATTTTAAAAGAATCATATCAGGATTTGCTGGAAGGAAAGCCAACTTCGTATTCGCCATTTAGACCTGGTATGACTGCAACGGTTGATATTATTACAACAACTAAAACAAATGTTCTGGCAGTGCCTATTAGTTCTGTTATGGTAAAATCGGATACTACGGCTGTTAAAGATTTTAAAGTTGAAGATCCGAATGAGAAAAAAGCAGCACCAAAAAGCGATAAAAAATTTGAATGCGTTTTTGTAAAAGTGGGTGATAAAGCCAAAATCAGAATTATAAAAACGGGCATTCAGGACGATACAAATATTGAAGTGATGTCTGGATTAAAACCGGGTGATATTGTAATTACCGGACCGTATACAACGGTTTCTAAAGAGTTAAATTCGGGTGATAAAGTAAAGCTTAAAAAGGCTGAAACTCCGAAGAAATAACTCGTTATTAATTAACTTTTAAAATAAAACACTTTGTCTTTTATTCTCAATATCGAAACCGCTACCAAAAATTGTTCAGTAGCAATTGCTAAAAATGGTGAAACAATTATATGCAAAGAAATTGCAGAAGAAGGTTATTCACATGCTGAAAAATTACATGTTTTTATTGAAGAAGTAATCGCTCAATCAGGGATTTCAGTTCATGATTTAGCAGCAGTTGCCGTAAGTCAGGGACCGGGATCTTATACTGGTTTAAGAATTGGTGTTTCTGCAGCAAAAGGACTATGTTTTGCATTAAATATACCGTTGATAGCAGTAGATACGTTAAAGACTTTGGCATCGCAGGCCAAAATTTCTGAGGGGAAAATTATTCCGATGCTGGATGCCAGAAGAATGGAAGTTTACAGTGCTATTTTTAATTCTAAACTAGAAACAGAAAGAGCTATTCAGGCTGAAGTTATCACTGATGATTCTTTTAGCGATTTGGCAGGTACAATTTATTTTGTAGGTGATTGTGCAGAAAAATGCAGATCAGTTTTAACAAAAGAAAATTTTGTGTTTTTAGAAGATATCAAATATCCTTCGGCAGCAGCGATGAGTAAAATCAGTTATGATAAATACAAAATAAGCGACACTGTAGATGTCGCTTATTTTGAACCTTATTATCTAAAAGATTTTATGATTAATACTCCTTCGAAAAAACAGTAATTTATTTTTGAAGTGTATACGGTTGTATTGAAATCCCAGCCTCGTCTAATGCTGTTTTGCAATTTTCTAAAGTTTCAGAAAAAACCGCTCCGTAATTTTCGTTTTTTGCCCACGGACGTACCGCAAACTCAACAGAACTTGCTGTTAAATTTTTTACAAAAACTTCGGGCGCTGGAGTTTTAAGGACTTTCGGATTTTTAATTAGTACATTCAGTAAAATATCTTTAGTTTTTTTGATATCCGAATCATAGGAAACAGCAAAAGTTAAATCGGCTTTTCGTTCACCCTGCATAGAATAATTGATGATATTTCCATTAGATAATGCTCCATTTGGCACAAAAACAGTCTGGTTATTAGCTGTCAGCATTTTGGTAACAAAAATCTGAATTTCCAGAACTGTAGCAATTACCCCCTGAGCCTCTATCGTATCCCCAACTTTAAACGGCTTGAAAAGAATAATTAGCATTCCGCCAGCAAAGTTTGAAAGCGAGCCTTGCAATGATAAACCTACTGCTAAACCCATTGCTCCTAAAATAGCAACAAATGATGAAGTTGGTACCCCGAGATTTGAAATTACGGTTACAAACAATAGAATTCGTAAAGCCCAAAGTAATATGTCGGCTAGGAATTTAGATAAAGTGGGGTCTAAATTTCTTTTAACCATAACTTTTCTAATAATTCTGTTTGTTAGTCTAATAGCATAAAGACCAATAAATAAAATTAAAAAAGCCGAAATTAATTTTGGAGAATAATCAATCAGGACATCAATAAATTTTGTTGCGTAAGTTGAAATCTGGTTTGGGTTTACGTCCATATTTTTAGATAAAAAAACCTTCTCAAAAGAGAAGGTTTAGAATTAATAATGCAAATATAAAAACATTTATTTTTATAGAAAAGGTATTATGCGTTTAAAGCTTCTACAGTAATTTTCTCATCATTCAGCATACTTTTTAGCATGTTTTCGATACCGCTTTTTAAGGTAAATGTTGATGACGGGCAACCGCTGCAGGCTCCCTGTAAAATCACCTTTACGACTTTATTGTCTTCATTATAAGAATCAAAAGCAATGTTTCCGCCATCTGCAGCAACGGCCGGTTTTACATATTCTTCCAAAATGTTGATAATTTGTTGTGATGTTACATCTAGTTTATCAAAAGCCTCATCCTTGGTAGCATCGTTTTTAACAGAGGTTTCAAGAAGACTTTCGTCTAAAACAGTACCCCCATTTTCGATATATTGTTTAATAAAAGTTCGAAGTTCAAGTGTGATTTCCTGCCAGTCATTGATTTCGTACTTTGTTACAGAAATATAGTTCTCATCAATAAAAACTTCTTTCACATAAGGGAATTTAAATAATTCTTTTGCTAATGGGGAAGAGGCAGTCTGATCGATATTTTTATATTCAACAGCATTTTTGGTCAGCATTCTGCTTACTACAAATTTTAAAGCAGCAGGATTTGGAGTGGTTTCCCCATAAACTGTAATGGGTTGTTTCTTAGGTTTACTTTCGTCAACATTAATGATAGTTCCTCCTTTATTAACAAATGCTTCAATTTGTTCAGCTACTGCTTCCTTAACATCATCCCATTCTACAATGCTAAATCTTTCAACAGCAATAAAATTGCCTGAAATATAGACGGTTTTTACAAATGGTAAGTAGAATAATTGCTGAGCCAGAGGAGATGATTGTGCTTCATCGATATTTTTGAACTCAAAGTTTTGATTATAAGTGATAAAATCATCAAATTCAAATTTTATAATAGTTGGATTCTGAGTTTCTTTTATAGTGATTTTTGCCATGTCTGTATATTTTTTGTAAATTTAGTAAAGTTATTTTCTACTAATAGCTATATTTGATTTTTTAATAAAAAAATTAAGATTCCTTTTGTAATCAATCTTACTTACATTTTTTGGAATTCTAAAAATATAGACACTTATAGTTTTCTTCATGAAATTGAAAATCAGTATTTTATTTCTTTTTGTTATTACTTCATATTACTCTTATTCGCAAGAGGGGATTCCGGTATATTCAGATTATTTGTCAGATAATTATTATTTGATACATCCTTCTATGGCAGGTGCTGCAAATTGTGCCAAAATAAGGCTGACAGCAAGAAAACAGTGGTTTGGTCAGGATGATGCTCCGTCTTTGCAGACATTAAGTTTTAATGGCAAAATAGGCGAGAGGTCTGGTGGAGGAATTATTGTTTTTAATGATAAAAATGGCTATCATTCGCAAAAAGGAGTTAAACTTACTTATGCTCATCATATTATGTTTTCAAGAGATGAACTGGATTTAAACCAGCTTTCTTTTGGTATTAGCGGAGGTTTAATTCAAAGTCAGTTAGACGAAACTTCATTTGGCGGAACTTTTGACCCTATAGTTTTTGGATCCATTCAAAATGATTCTTATTTTAATGTAGATGTGGGAGCATCGTATAATTTTTTGGATTTTTATGCACATGCCACTATTCAGGGGCTTATTGAGACCAGAAGAGAGTTATATACTGATTATGAAACTGATAATTTGAGAAAGTTTTTATTGAGCGTAGGTTACGTTTTTGGAAAAAGAGAAAATATTACCTGGGAGCCTTCTGTTTTATTTCAGCTATTTGAACAAACCAAAGAAAAATCGATTGACCTGAATTTAAAAGCCTACAAAAACATGGATTTTGGAAGTATTTGGGCGGCATTATCTTATAGAAGAAATTTTGATGGAGCACAATACATATCGGGTAGCGGTACCAAAGATCAAAAATTACAGTATATTACACCTATAATTGGTCTTAATTATAAAAATTTCATGTTTGCCTATACATACTCAAATGTAACGGGTGATGTAAAATTTGATACAGGAGGTTACCATCAGATAACTTTAGGGATTAACCTGTTTTGTAAAAGAGAACGTTACGATTGTAATTGTCCTGCTATAAATTAAAATTGGAATAATATGTTAATAAAAGCTGTAAATGGTAAATCTCCGGTAATTCCTGAGGATTGTTATGTTGCCGAAAATGCAACTATTGTAGGAGATGTGGTTTTTGGATATTTATGCAGTGTTTGGTTTAATGCTGTAATTAGGGGTGATGTTAATTTTATAAAAATCGGTAATAAAGTGAATATTCAGGATGGGGCAATCATTCACTGTACTTATCAAAAACACCCAACGATCATAGGTAATAATGTTTCTATTGGACATAACGCTATTGTACATGGATGTACAATCCATGATAATGTTCTAATTGGGATGGGGGCTATAGTAATGGATAATTGTGTTGTCGAAAGCAATTCGATTATAGCTGCCGGAGCAGTTGTAACTCAAAATACAATTGTAACTTCAGGGAGTATTTACGCAGGTGTGCCAGCCAAAAAAGTGAAAGATATTGATCAGTCAGATTTTGCCGGTGAAATCGAACGAATTTCTAATAATTATGTAATGTATTCTGGCTGGTTTAAAAACGAAGAAAAACTATAAATATGTGTTTTTCAAGTTCCAAATTCAATAATAGATTCCAAATTATTGAATTTGTGATTTTTTATTTTGGGAGATACTTAATTATAAATTGATTCTTTCAAAAAAAGTATTTTTATAGCTTTCACTTATCGGAATTCGTTTGTCACTGATTAAAACTTTGTTTTTTTGTATCGATTTTACGTGTTTAATATTAATAATGTAAGATCTGTGAACTCTTGAAAAACCTTTATTTGATAGTAAATTTTCCAGTTTTATAAGACTAATTAAGGTCAGAGTAAACTTATTGTCAGTAGTATAGATTTTGACATAATCTTTTAATCCTTCGATAAATAGAATATCCGAAAAATTTATTTTTACATTCTCATATTCTGCCCTAACAAACATAAAGTCCTGTTCAGATTCAGTAGTGACAGGGATTTCAGGATTAGACTGAATAGCTGTTGGGTTAAAAATTTGCTGAGCCCGTACAACTGATTTTAAGAAACGGTGAAACGGAATGGGTTTTACTAAATAATCTACTGCACCAAGATTAAAACCTTCAACAGCGTAATCAGAATAAGCGGTTGTAAAAATAATTAGCGGCTTTTTTTCAATTGTATTTAAAAACTCAATACCCGAAAAATGAGGCATCTGAATATCCAGAAAAATTAAATCTACATTGTTTTGGTTAATAAAAGATACAGCATCAATAGCATTGTTAAAAGTGCTTATTAATTCTAACGAATCTACTTTGCTGACAAAATCTTTTAGTAAGTCAACTGCTAATGGCTCGTCATCAATAATTACACATTTCATTTGTTTCGAATTAATTTAATAATTGTTTTTAAGAATCAAAAGTAGTTTTAAACTAAGTACTTACATTTTAAAATTTAGTTAAAATTCAGTAAGATTTTATTAGATTTCAGTCTGGATTTTGTCCAGTTTTAAATTTAAATGTACACGGTAATATTGACTGTCCTGCCTAATTGTAAGTTCGTGTGCATCCGGATAAAGCAAATCCAGTCTGTTTTGAATATTTACAAGCCCGATTCCTGAATTTTCAGGATCTTTAACATGATTTTCAATAGTGTTTTCAATCCAAAAATCGAGGGTATTCTCCAAAATAAAAATCTTGATTTTTACGTAAGCAGCACCTTTGTAATCAGTTCCGTATTTAAACGCATTTTCTACAAATGAAATTAGCAATAAGGGTTCAATAAATTTATTTCGGGTATCGCCATGAACATTAATGACGATATTTTCAATATTATTGAGCCTTAGTTTTTGTAATTCGATATAATTCTGAATGTAGTCAATTTCTTTTTCTAAAGCCACCGTTTTATTATCTGTTTCATATAACATGTAGCGCATGAGTTCAGATAATGTCACGATGGCATCAGGGACCAAATCAGATTTTTTGTGAGCCAAAGAATAGATACTATTAAGCGAATTAAATAAAAAATGCGGATTCGTTTGTTTACGCAGATAGTTCAATTCGGTATTAGTTCTGTGAGTTTCGGCTATTAATTTATTTTGCTGGTTTTGATAAAACTCGGTTAAGGTTCTTATAATAGCGCTAATGGCAGTAATTAAAAGATAAAAAAACGAAGGACCGATTTTAAAAAAAAAGGGCTGTTTGTGCATACGACCTCTTCCCTGATTTTTCAAAAACATTTTGACTTCTTCGGGCATCATCTTTGGCGGCATCATGTTTTGTGGCCTTAAATGATTAAATTCAGGGATAAAATAATTAATCCGGATTACCATAAAAAGTAAAATAAGCACCAGTACAAAAACAAAATAAAGCCAGTATTTTTTTTCTAAAAGCAAAAGAGGTACCAGGTAAAAATAGTTCAGATAAAACAAAATGATACCTGTTCCCCATTGTACATAAAAATCATTACTGATTCTAAAAGGACTTTCATAGAACTGAATCAGGGATGTCAATATAAAAAAAGTCCAAATGGTAACATGGAATAAAACTTTGTCTGAATTTGTATTTTTAAGGGTACCGATATTCATTTACATTTTTATTTTTAATAAAATTAAATCATTTTTGGTTACCGATGGAGATGTATTCCGACTGATTTTTTTTATGACCAAGTCTGCAACTTTCAAAGCATCTTCTTCAGAACTGAAACTTTTGACTTCGCTAATTACGGGAATAATAGTCTGTTTTATTAAAATTTTATCATTATATGAAATTGTATATCCCCAGCCGGATGCTGTTTTTATTGATTCGGCCTCAAGTGTTTCTTTTTTGGAACAGGCCATTAATAAAATGAAGAATAAAATAAAAAGTAAATTCTTCCGGAAACCATACCGGAAGAATTTTAGATTTGGGGTATTAATTATCATCGTCATTTTGTACTTCTAGTGGTTTAAATTCCCAGGCATCATCAAAATAAGTAGAGCCGATGCGTCCCAGCATTAAAAAACCTCTATTGTTAATTGCAAAGCCTACAGCATCTGTTCTTGCCGCTCCTTCCAGTGCAGTTCTTTCTACCCATAAATCAGTTGAGGGGTTATATTCCCAGACCGTTTTGATTCCTTCACCACCAACAACATAGCCCAATCCGTTTAAGCTAAAACTGGATGCATTTGAACGGGTAATGGCATAGTCATTGTTCCAGCTGTAATCATCATCATCATCCTGATCAATATCACGGAGTCTTGTCCAGACTTCGGTTGAGGGATTAAATTCCCAGAAGTCTTCCTGATTTACACTGTTATTTACCCCTGTTCCCAGGTAAGCTTTGTCATTGATAACAAAAACAGTTGCATTACGTCTTTTGTTTCCGCTAAATCCGCTGACAAGTGTCCAGGCATTATTAGTGTCGTTGTACTGGTAAAAATCTTTCAGATAATTTCCATCATAACCTGTTCCAAAATAAGCTTTTCCACCAACCTGAAAGCCAACAGCTCCATAGCGTGCTGTTCCTGCAAAATCTGTTTTTTGCGTCCATGTGTTGCCAATCGGGTCATATTGATAAAAGTCTTTAAGCTTGTTAGTACCATCGTAACCCAAGCCAACATATCCTTTGTCATTAAGCACAAAACTGGATGCGGAACTTCTTCCTGTTCCTGTAAAATCTGCTTTTTGTTCCCAGTAATCTCCGTTTGAGTTATAAGCCCATAAATCTTTTAAATACTCATCTCCGGTATATCCTGTTGCAATGTAAGCGTAATCTCCAATTACAAAGCTTGTAGCGCTAGATCTAGCAGGTCCGTCAAACGCAGATTTTTTAATCCAGTTTCCTACAAGTTCATCATCTTCATCATCGTTACTGCAGCCGGTGAAAAAAAGGCCGGAAAGTAATGCCGCGAATAATATTCCTTTTTTTAAATTATTCATAGTGTGTTAAATTTATTTATTGTTTGTATTTGATCCCAATGCTAAAAATGTATCCGTTACCGGTATTAAAATCATATAGTTTATGATTATTGTCGTCCAAAAGATGGTATTTTTTATCAAAATCATAACCTCCCTTAAAATTGATAAACCAGTTTTTATCCATGTTTCTTTCATATTCAAGAGCAGTGGTCATTTGAGATGTACTAATTTTGGCTGCTGTATTGTACATTTCAACAGGGTTGTCCAAATTGTAAAAACTACCGTTAAAACTATTGTTTAGACTAAATTTGTTTCGGGCGTTATTGGAATATGATATCTTGGAATCTGGAAAACCAATTAAAATACTGCTTTGCTCACTTAATTTACTGGTAAACGATAATGTTGGAATGAATTTAGGAGAACCAAAAACAGTTGATCTTTCAATACCAATATTTAGTTCTGTTTTTGAATTTAACTGCTGGCTGAACTGAAATCTTCCTAAAATATTTATATCCGAAATGCCTAAATTTTGTTGAAAACTAACTGTTGGCGTAAGAGCTAAACTGAATTTGGCTGCATCAGAAACCTTATTCGAAAATTCAAATTTGTTTTGAATACGGTTAAATTGATTTAGATTTTCAAAATTTTCATAAGCTCCTGTCTCATATCTGATTTTAAGAGACGTATATTCTGTTTTATTTGTAAATTCATTTCGGTCATTGATTTTTTTTAAAATAAAAATGCCTGTGCTTGTTTCATTAAAATCTATTTCTTCTGTAGGTTCTGTTTTTATATTAAAATCGACAGCAAATTTTTCTTGTGCTTTCATACCACACATCCCCGTCCAAAACACCAACCAGATTAAAACCTTTATTTTCATTATTTGTTTAATTGGCTCAAAAGTAGGAGTAGGCCTGTTTTAAAAAAAAGAAGATATATGTATGACTGTATTTGGTAGACAGAATGGCAATATTTCGGGTTCAATGGAGTATTGTCTCATAAAAGTATGTAGTAGATAATTTTTTACTTTCTATAGGTGAAAAATGAGGGGTCGTATATGTTATAGTGTGTTGCAGAAATCCGCCTTTTATATTTGTCCAAAAATTAGGATTATGTATAAATTTATATTGATGGTTTGTTTTGTTTTCGCAATGGTTTCCTGCGGCACAGATACAGATGCAGGAGAATTTGTTGTGGGGTCTGATTACTTGGCGGTAAACAACAAAGTAATTTTAATCGATACCGTTACTGTCGAAATGTCTACTATAAATTTCGATTCTTTAATTACATCTAATCAGAGCCGTATTTTGGTAGGAAATTATGATGATCCGGTTTTTGGGAAAGTGAAATCAAACAGTTATTTTCAGCTCGCTGCAGACTCCTATTCTTTGATTAGTACCACTGATACAGAATCAGCAAACTATGTTTTTGATTCTATTTCGATGATTTTAAAATATGATAATTATTACTACGGTGATACAACCAAAGTGCAGACATTCAGTATTCACAGGCTGCTTCAGAAGGTAAAACCGAATACTGATGATGATTCGTTTTATAATAATTCGGCCTTAAACTATAGTTCAGAAAGTTTAGGAACTATTTCGTATAAACCAAGACCTTTAGAGAAAGATTCAATTAATGTTAAAATGGATGCGGCATTTGGTGAAGCGCTTTTTTTGAAATTTAAAAGGAGAGAGGTTACTGATTTTGATAGTTTTGCAGAATATCTAAAAGGATTAGTACTGGTTCCGGAAACGACGAATTCTTCAAGTGTGATCGGATTTGATTTGACTAGTAAAGTGCGGCTGTATTATTCAAAATACCTTGGGGATGACATAGATTCTTATACAAAAGATTTTACTATTGTAGATGCAACTAAACAGTTTAATGCTATTTCTTTGGATAAATCGGGAACTTTGATTCAAAACTTACCGGCTTCAAACAGTAAATTATCAAGTTTGGAAACCAATCATCAGGGATTTATTCAGTCTGGAACTGGTGTGGCATGCCGAATTGATTTTCCCAATATAAAGCAACTCAGATACATATCAGATAAAGGTGCTATTGTAGACGCTGAACTGGTTTTAAAACCTGTAAATAATACATATTCTGAAAAATTTCCTTTGTCTGATTCCCTGCAGGTATACGTAGCAGATAAATTAAACAGAATCAGCAGTACCCTGAACAATTCGTCCGGAACAGCATTGTACGCAAAACTCAACAAACAAAGCGACGAATTCAACGAAAATGTGGTTTATTCGCTATCGGTTGGTGGTTTTTTGCAAAAAGAAATGCTAAAACAATCCGATTCCAAATCTTCACTGATCTTTGTTTTGCCTACCATAAGTAAGACGGTTAACAGGCTTGTTCTGGGGGACCAAAAACATCTGAACAATAAAATTCAACTGAAAATTTACTACCTCTCTTATTAAATGAAAAATAAAATCATCTTTTTGAGTTGCTTCATTTTAATGTATGTGACTTCATTTTCGCAAAGTATTTCCAGTTCTCCTTATTCTCTTTATGGTTTAGGGAGTGTCTATGATGCGGATTATGGCTCCATTCCTTCAATTGGATCTTCAGGAATAGCGCTGCCATCAGATACTTTTATCAATAACCTGAATCCGGCTTCATTAGGATATCTGCCACAAAACCATTTTCTGTTTGAAGTAGGAGGTAAAGCTATTGCTACAACTTTTCAGGGCAGTTCCAGAACTGAAAAACGTAATAACTTTCAGTTTTCGCATATTGCTTTTGCATTTGCTGTAAGTAAAAAATCTGCTTTCGGAATCGGTCTGCGACCTTATTCAAGTGCTACTTTTAAAATCTCAGGACTCAAACTACCAGTTGCCAACAGTTCAGAATATTATACTTTAGATGCAGAAGGTTCTGGAGGATTAAATAATTTTGATGTTTCATACGGGTATCGCATCAATAAAAAATTATCTGTTGGTATTATGGGAACTGTACTATTTGGAAATATTACTGACCAAAGAAGTTATACGATTTCAAATTCAATATCTACTATTGATAAAAAAACAAATTATAGCGGTGTACGTGCAGATTTGGGAGTCCAGTATAAAATAGATTCGACCTTTACCATTGCTTCTACTTTTAAAATGCCTTCGCAGGTTAAGGCTACCAAAGTTCAGTCAGTAGCAACGGTAAGCAGCTCAAATGAAAGTACAATAGAGTCGGATGCAGCTTCAGATACAGATGATTATTACCTGCCTTTAGAAATCGGTTTTGGTATCAGTAAGAGATTCAGGAACAATCTGACAATGACTCTTGATTATGAAAAGAGTTTGTGGAGTGATACCAACCAGTCAGAATTGTACGGTAATTTTGTTAATCAGGACCGTCTGGCTTTAGGATTTACTTTTAAAAGAAATAAAAACTTAAGAAGCTATTGGGATGGTGTTCAGTACGGAGCAGGAGTAAATTATAATACAGGTTATCTAGAAGTCGATGGAAAAAAGGTCAACAATGCAGCTATTTCCTTCGGAATCAGCCTGCCAATCGATAATACTTATTCGGCTCTTAATATTTCATATTCTTATGGACAAAAAGGAAAAATTGGAGATGGACTGATAAAAGAGAATTACCATAAATTATCACTTAATTTGTCATTAGATGGAATTTGGTTTGTTAAGCGAAAAATAGATTAAAAATCTTTTTGAATCACGGTGTATTTATTATTCAAAATTGATTTTAAAACAGCAGGGTTTGAATTGACATAAAATAGAGGTTCGCTTTTTTCAGCATCAGAAAAACCTACTTCACGCAAAATGTTTTTGGTTTGTCTTGCCACTGCTTCTCCTGAATCAATTATCTGAATGTGTTCAGGAATGATTCTTTTAATCTGTGGAATCAAATAAGGATAATGGCTGCATCCCAGTACAAGATAATCAATGTTGGCTTCGATCATTGGCTGAAGATAAGATTCTAATAGCCTGGTCATTTCCGGCGAATTGAGATTGCCGTTTTCAATAAGCTGAACCAGTCCGTAACCAACCTGCTCCACTATTTTTGTGTCCTGAAACATTTCGGCAGTTTTGTTAAATAACTCGCTGTTTAATGTTCCTTTTGTAGCCAGAATACCTATAACTTGTGTTTTAGAATTATGGGCAGCCGGTTTTATGGCTGGTTCAATACCAATAAACGGAATATCATAATCAGCGCGAAGTTCCCTAATGGCATTTGTAGTAGCAGTATTACAAGCGACAACAATTAATTTACAGTTATTTTCAATTAAAAAATCGACGTTTTTTTTGCTTAAGGCAACAATTTCATCTTTAGATTTTTGACCATAAGGAGCATTTTTACTGTCAGCTAAATAAATGGTTTTTTCGTTAGGGAGTAAGTCGTGAATGGCGCTCCATATTGAAGTTCCTCCAATTCCGGAATCAAAAACGCCTATAGGATTATTGTTGGTCATAAAACAAAATTACATTTTTTCAGAATCTAAATTCGTGTTTTTTATTGTATTTTAAGGTTAAATAAATTAGAAATTTAGTGAAATATACAATAAAGATATGGCTTATGTATTTCTTTAATTTAATTGATATAGACAAAATTTTTCTTGTTGTTTTTTCTCTTTTTCAAAAAAAAATTAATGTAAACAAAAATGGCTCAACTCAAGTTGAACCATTTTTGTAATAAGGAAATCGGTTTTTAGAATCCTAAATCTTTTTTAACATCAGCAGTAATGTTTGGACCATCTGCTAATAAAAGAGTTGAACCGTCTAATACGTATTGGTAACCTTTTGCTTTACCAATTTTTTGGATAGAAGCTTTTACTTTTTCCATTAAAGGTTTTACGATATCAGTTTCTTTTTGCTGAAGCTCTTTTTGAGCATTGTCTCTGTAATCGCCAATTCTTTTTTGCATGTCCTGAACTTCTTTAGAACGCTCCGCATTTACTGCTTCAGTTGCTGTTGCAGCTTCTGCCTCATACTTTTTGATTTTTGTTTGATATTCGTCAATCATTTTTTTGTATTCAGCATCGTATGTTCCGCTTAATTTTTGTAATTGAGTTTGAGCATCAAGCATAGCTGGCATCTTCGACATAATCTCGCTAACATCCACATGAGCTGTTTTAGCCTGCGCATTCATTGAATTGTTTGCAGCCAAAATAAGCACTGCAGCAATTAGTAAAGTTTTGATTTGTTTCATCATTTTAAAAAAATTAATTAATTATTGGTCGTATTTGTTTTCTGTGTTTCGGCTTCTTTAGCTTTTTTAGCCGCCTCTCTTTCTTCTAAAATTCTCTTCTTTTTCTCTTCTAATTCTTTTTTACGTTGTTCGTAAAGTTTTTGTCTTTCTTCAGCCTTATTAACTACAGGCTCTGTAGTTGTATTCTGCTGAGTTGCTGGTTTTGCCGTTTCAGTAGCAGTTCCTGTTGTGGCTGGTTTTGATGTTGCATCTGTCTTTACGGTTTCTGTAGTTGTTGTTCCTGTAGCTGCCTGTTTGGCTGTTGTGTCTGTTTTGGCAGTTTCAGAAACCGTGCCATTTTTTTTGGCTGCTTTTTCAGCAGCTATAGCATTTCTTCTGTCTTCATATTCTTTTCTCTTGGCTTCCTGTTCCAATTTTCTGTCAGCAACAAGTTTTTCTCTTGCTGCTTTTCTTGCGTCCAGAGCTTTTTGTCTTTCTGCCATAGAGGGATTCTCATCAATTTCATTTTCAAGTTTCTCTTTGGCTTCCTGTTCTTTTAATTGCTTTTTAGATAGTTGTTCCCTTTTTTCAGTTCTGTTTAAAATACGGATAACCTGATCGCTTATATCAAATCTTTTGGCAGAAAAGAGCATTGTCAGATCTGAAGATTTATCAAAAATAAAATCATAATTTTTAGCTTCAGCAATATCCTGAACCGCAGTAAAAACCTGATCTTGTATAGGTTTTGCTAAAGCTGCTTTCTGATGCATTAAATTTCCGTCGGCTCCGAATTGTTTTTGCTGGTATTCGAGCATTTCATTTTCCTGAAATTTAATTTCGGCTTCACGTTCTTCAATAAGTTCTTTCGTTAATAAGGCTTTTTCAGCTTTAAGACTTTCTTTGAGTTTATTGATTTCTATTTTTTTGGTTTCAATTTCCTGCTTCCATTTGGTGGCTTTTAAATCTAATTGTGATTTGGCTTCTTTGTAATCAGAAACATTTTCTAAAATATATTCCATGTCGATGTAGCCAATTCTAGTAGATCTTGTTTGTGCCTGACTTGTATTTGCTACAATCAAGGCTAAAAATATAAATAAAAATTGTTTTCTCATAACATTCCTTTTATTTCAAAATTTTTAACCAAAATACTATTTTTTAAAATTGTTGTCCAATAATAAAATGAATTTCCTGTCCATGGGCCTTAGATTTATTTGGTTCATTTGGTTGAGCATCAAATCCATAACCGTAATCAATACCTAATAATCCAAATGCTGGCATAAATACACGTAAACCAAAACCGGCAGAACGATATAAGTTAAAAGGGTTATAGTCTTTAAAGCCGTTATAAGCAGAACCTGCTTCTAAAAATGTCAATGCATAGATAGATGCTGATGGTTTAAGCGTAATAGGATAACGTAACTCCATTGAGAATTTGTTATAAATTGTTGCGCCAACTTGTTGACCTAGACTATTTACCGGTGTCAATGAGTTGTTTTCATATCCTCTAAGACCAATTGTTTCTCTACCATCCATAGAATAATTGGCCATACCGTCTCCACCTAAATAAAAACGTTCGAAAGGCACAATACCTCTGTCAGCGTTATAGGCCCCCATGAAACCAAATTCAGTTAATGTTCTTAAAACTAATTTACCGTATACTTTATTGTACCAGTCTGCTCTGAATTTAATTTTATAATATTCAAGCCAGTTGTATTTTTGTTGGTCTACTTTTGCCTGATCAGTATCGGCACTTGCGAAATCAGATCCAACGCTATTATAAAGTACTTGGCCTGCTGAGGTTGTGCCAAGTATATTTACATAATCACCCTTCGTTAATGGTTTTCCATTTGCATCACTTCCATTTTCACCTGTATATTGGGTTTTGTATTCTTTCTGATTTCCTAAGTCAGAATAATCAATTCCATTAAACAATGAATAAGGAGGTGTTATTTTGGCAGAAACACTAAATTCTGAACCGTATGTCGGGAATATTGGGTTAACTCCTTTATTACTTCTTGTTAGCCCAACTGTATACGCAAGGTTCCTGGAAGCTCCGTTACCAAAGGTGAATAGTCCTGTAAAATAATTATTCAAATCATAATGCTGGTAACTCACAGATTGAGATAATACGAAATAATCATCAGGAACTGTTAGCCTTTTGGCAAGTCCAACCTGTACGGTAAAAATGTTAAAACTCTGACTTTTATTTACATTTCGACCGTAGCTATAATTAAATTGTTTACTGTATGAAATAGAGGAATTAAATTGTACAGGTCTTTTACCTCCAAACCATGGTTCAGAGAATGATAAACTATACGTCTGAAAATAAGTACTTGCCTGAAGACGAAGAGCAACTTTTTGACCATCTCCCATAGGTAGTGGTTTGTAAGCTTCTTTCTTGAACATGTTTCTTGCCGAGAAGTTATTAAAAGACAATCCTAAGGTTCCAATGAAACCTCCACCGCCGTAACCTCCCTGAAGTTCAACCTGGCTGGAACCTTTTTCAACTAAGTTATATTCAATATCAACTGTTCCCGCACCTGCATCGACATTTTTGAATTTAGGATCAATTGCTTCAGGATCGAAAAATCCTAATTGTCCGATTTCACGAATGGTTCGTACTAATAATTCTTTATTGTATTTTTCACCCGGTTTGGTTCTAAGTTCACGATAAATAACGTGGTCATTTGTTTTGTCATTTCCAACTACAGTGATCTTATTGAAATAAGCAATTGGTCCTTCCGTAATTCGAATTTCAAAATCAATAGTATCGTTTGCAGTTCTTGTTTCTACTGCGTTTATATTCGAAAATAAGTAACCATTATTCTGGTAAAGGTTTGTAATGTCTTCACCGTCAGGTTTTGTTTTATCTGCGATTCTTTTTTCGAGTAAAACTCCATTATAAGTTTCCCCTTTTTTTATTCCCAAATAACTGTTAAGCTGTTGATCAGAATAAACCGTATTTCCTAAGAATTTAATATTTCCAAAATAATATTTGTTTCCTTCTTCAAGATTAATCTTGATCGCAAGCATGTTTTTATCTTTGTTATATTTGACAGAGTCATATATAATACGAGCATCACGATATCCTTTTTCTTTATAGGCAGCAACCACTTTTTCTAAGTCGGTTTTGTATTTTTCCGGAATAAATTTAGAAGCTTTAAAGACTCTTAGGAAATTTTTTTCCTTGGTGTCTTTCATGGCACTTTTTAGCTGGCTTTCAGTAAGTTGTTTGTTGCCTGTGAAATCGATACTGCTGATTTTTACTTTGTCGCCTTTGTCAACACGTACAAGCATATTTACATTTTTTCCTGCGGTAGTGTCAGGAGTCGTTGTGATGGTTACTTTTGTGTTATAAAAGCCTTCTTTTTTGTATTTGTTTTCGATGTAATTTTTCGTCGTAGTGATTAAATTCTCATTTACGATTTTACTTTTTGTAAGGTTGTTGTCTTTTATCAAGCCTTCAACCTTGCTTTTTTTGATTCCGACAAATTTTACTTCGTTTAATTTAGGAAGTTCTACGATGTTTAAATCCAGATAAATACTGTCGTTTTCAACCTTATTTACATAAAAAGCGATTTCGTCAAAAAGACCAAGTTTCCCTAATTTTTTAATTGCACCACTAATTTCTTCTCCGGGAACAGTAATTTCCTGTCCTTTTTGTAAACCGGAAAACGTTACAACAGTTTGTTCATTGAAGCTTATTTTACCAACTACAGAGACTTTGGCTAGGATGTATTTTTTTCCCTGGTCGAAAGGGATTCTTTCCTGAGCTTTTATTTGAGAAAAACTACCCAAAATAAACAGGGTAAGTATTATTTGTATTTTTTTTTGCAACACTAAGATATTATTTAATTTGTTCACTGGTTTTTCCAAATCTGCGTTCTCTTTTTTGATAACTAATGATAGCCTCATATAAATGTTGTGCTTTAAAGTCTGGCCAGAGTACATCAGTAAAATACAATTCTGCATAGGCGATTTGCCATAACAGAAAATTACTTATTCTATGTTCTCCACTTGTTCGTATTACTAAATCTACGTCAGGTAAATTTTGCGTGTAAAGATGCTCATTTATAATTGAATCGTCAATAGTGTCTACTGAAATTATATTATTTTTAACTTTATTACTGATGACTTTGACAGCATTAGTTAATTCTTCTCTGGATCCGTAACTTAATGCTAATGTTAGGGTTAATCCTGTATTGTTTTTGGTTTGTTCAATTGTTTCTCTTACTTGTTTTTGAGCTGACTCAGGCAACTTATCAAGATTGCCAATAGCAGTAAGTTTGATATTGTTTTCCTGCATAGTAATTATTTCCTTTTTTAAGGAACTAATCAATATTTTCATTAATGCTTTTACTTCTAATTTTGGGCGATTCCAGTTCTCAGAAGAGAAAGTATATAAGGTAAGGAACTCAATTTTAAGTTTAGTGCATGTTTTGATAATCTCTCTTACAGAATTAGTGCCGTTTTCATGTCCAAAAACACGAAGATATCCCTGTTGTTTTGCCCAACGTCCATTTCCATCCATAATTATGGCGATATGGCGTGGCAAATTTGTCTTATCTATAGATTCTAATAAACTCATTTTATTCTGCGCAATAGCAAGGTTTTTGTCCAAAAGTATATGTTAAGGTGACTCCGGTAAAAACATACCAGTCATTATTATTTAAGTTTCCGAAACGATTCGCTTCATAAAAATCATTTTCAGGATTACTTCCGTCTATGTTGTCTGTAAAAGTATATCGGGCACCCGCTTCAGCCGCTAAAACAAAGTGCCGGCTAATGTTTGATTTTATTCCTAATATAATAGGTATGGCGAACGAACCAGACGATTTGTCTTTTTTTGTTACTCCGTTTTCTACATATAGTTCGTCGTATTTAAAATAATTTAAACCTGAAAATATATATGGAGTGACTTTTAAGTCGGATTCATGTAAATTAAAGTCAAAAAAATTAAATTCTAAACCGGCAGAAAGCTCTTTAATGTTGTTTTTAAAGATATAGCCTCTTTGATTTCGGCTTGATTCTTCAGATTGAGAATCGTTTCCTGAAACTGAAGACTGGGTGTACGAAAAACGGTATGAATGCCGGGGGCTTTTGTTCCATTTGTACAGGATACCAAAAGCAAGTTTTTCAGGAGCAATATAAGTAGTGCTTCCGACATCCCCAATAAAGTTGCTTCCGCCAAGAAAAACACCAATCTCATTTATCTGAGCGTTAAGTGTAATAAAGGGGAAAAAACATAATAATAAATTAAAAATTTTCTTCATCTAATTCAAGAATTGCGTGCAAATATAATAATTATCAATACGAATCAAAGTTCCTTTAGTTAAATGTGTCTTTTTTTAAATTTACCTTATGATTTTGAGACATTTAATAAAGATTTGATACAGGCAGAACGAAAAAAGGTACCAATATCGTATGACTGGAATTGGTAAAAAAGTTTAATTTCTTTTATCCTCTCCCCAGAGTAATTTTTTTCTCAGGGTTTTTAAGAAAGTTTCGCCTGGAATTTCAACCATTTTTATTTTAAAACCGGTTTTTTTAATGGTTAAAACCGATTCGTTTTTAATAGAGGCAATTCTGGAATCCAAAGAAACAAGATATTGATCTTCTCTTCCTGAAACCCGAAGTTTGATTTCGGTGTCGTCAGGTATAACCAGTGGTCTTGCGTTTAGATTATGCGGAGCTATCGGGGTAATTACAAGACTTTTTACATCAGGTGTTAGTATTGGTCCGCCACAGCTTAGTGAGTAACCTGTTGAACCTGTTGGTGTAGAAAGAATTAGTCCGTCTGCCCAATAGGAGTTCAGGTATTCGTTGTTTAGATAGGTTTCGACAGTAATCATCGAAGTTGTATCTTTTCGGCTTACCGTAACTTCGTTCATTGCAAAATTCAAATCATCTTCTATGGCATCATTTTTTGGATCGCAGGTCAGGCTTAGTAAAGTTCTTTCAGAAATAGTATAGTTTTTATCAATTACAAATTGTAAAAAACCATCAATACTTTCTTTTGGTACTGTTGCCAGAAATCCTAATCTTCCGGCATTAATTCCCAAAATCGGTACTCCGGAATTACGGGCTAACGTGGCTGCTCTTAATATCGTTCCGTCTCCACCTATACTGATCAGCATCTCAAAACTGTCATCAAGTTGTGTTTTTGCAGAAAATGTTTTGTATTCTTTTTTGATTAATTGTTTCTCATAAAGCATTTTCAGAAAGTTTTCCTCAATGACCATTTCGATATTGTTGGTGTTAAAAAACACAAAAATATCTTTGATAATGGGTTCGGTACTGTTTTGGTAATACTGTCCGTAAATGGCTATTTTCATTTTTTTGAATTAGAGAATGAGTCAATATATATAATGAGTTAATTAGAAATTAGATAATGTTCAGAGCGTTCAGTAATTATCTAATAGACTGATTATCTAATTTTATATGTTCAGATATTTGTCTAAATAATCAGAACGTTCTTTCAGACTGTTAATATAAGTGTCTTCCTGATGTTCTGATATGATTTCATAATTATATCTTCTAAAAGTCTGGATAATTTCATTGATTGCTCCCAGACCGATTTTTACTGTAATGCGTACGTTTTCTAAATTGGCTTCAGAAACAAAACACCCCAATACTTTACCGTTATTACTTTCGATGATCTGATTAATTTCGCTCATAGAATAATCCAGAAGTCCTTTTTGAACGATAATAATGGCACCTGGTTCTTTTAAAAATGGTGTTTCCTGAAAAAATTTCATGATATCTTCCATCTCATAATAACCTATATAATTATTGTTTTCGTCAATAACAGGAACTGTATTAGTGTGATTTTTGGCAAAAACTTCAAGAACGTCTAACCAGATCATCGATTTTCTGGCAAAAAAACGTTCAAGAGAATATTTATAATCCGTTATTTTTTTATCGGTATCAAAAGTTTCAGCATCATCAGATGCAATGCTTCCGATAAAAACTCCGTTTTCCAAAACCGGAAAATGAGAAAAATTCAAATCAGCAAAAAAGTCCTGAACAGATGCTATGCTTTCCTGACTGTCGATTGCTCTAAAATCGTTGGTGATATAGTTGGTGATTTCTGTCATAAGTCGTTTGAAGATATTTGATGCAAAATAATCAAAAAATAGCAAAAAACGCTACGTTTTACTTTGTATTTTTGTCGTTACAAATATAATGTTACCACAATTAATAATTTATTTAAATGACAAAGTTAAGTGTAAATATTAATAAAATTGCTACCCTGAGAAATGCACGTGGGGGAAATGTTCCTGATTTATTAAAGGTTGCTGCTGATATTCAGAAATTTGGTGGTCAGGGAATCACGATTCACCCTCGCCCGGATGAACGCCATATCCGTTATCAGGATGCACGTGATTTGAAAGCGATTGTTACAACAGAATACAATATAGAAGGAAATCCTCAGCATAATTTTATCGATTTGGTTTTAGAATGTAAACCGGATCAGGTTACTTTGGTTCCGGATGCAATTGGAGCCATAACTTCTTCTGCTGGCTGGGATACCATGAAAAACCAATCTTATTTGACTGAGGTTATTCAGGAATTTCAAAGAAACGGAATCAGGACTTCTATTTTTGTCGATCCGGTTTTGGAAATGATCGAAGGGGCAAAAAAAACAGGAACAGACAGAATTGAATTGTACACCGAAGCTTTTGCATACCAATACGATTTAGGAAATAAAAACGGAATTGATCCTTATGTAAAAGCTGCAGAACTGGCAAATGAATTAGGTTTAGGAATCAATGCCGGACATGATTTAAGTCTGGAGAATATTCAGTTTTTCAAACAAAACATTCCGGGATTACTAGAAGTTTCTATTGGTCATGCTTTGATTTCTGAAGCACTTTATCTCGGTTTGGATAATGTGGTTAATATGTATCTGAATAAGTTGAAATAATTATTAAAATTAAAACAATTATAACCTGATGTTATTTGGGTTATAATTGTTTACTTTCGCATTTTTCTTATTAAAATCAAGTATTGAAATCTGCTATCCTCTTTTTTCTGTTATGTTTTTCCAAAATTGTGGCGCAATCTAACGTCAGAATATCCGGAAATGTAAAATCTTCTGAAAACGAAAACTTGATTGGCGCAAATATTTCTTTCAAGACCAATAATCAGAATTACAAAGTTATTACAGATTCACTTGGTAATTTTTCACAAAATGTTCCTTTAGAGAATTTAACGATAATTATTAATCATACCGTTTTTACTTCAAAAACAATTTATTTTAAGCCTGTAAGAGATACTGTGTTGTCAATTGTATTAGAAAATGACATCTCGAAATTGAATGAAGTAATTATTTTAAATGATAAAAAAAACGGAATAAATACTCTGGAAGGAGGAAAGTTGTCTTTCAGTTTAAAAGATTTGGCTTCTTTGCCTGCGGCATTAGGAACTACAGATGTTATAAAAATTTTGCAGTTAACTCCTGGGGTACAAAATTCCGGTGATGCAAATGGTTACTTTTATGTTAGGGGTGGCGATCCAGGTCATAATGCTATTTTATATAATGGGAGTCCAGTTTATGGGATGTCTCATTTATTGGGAATTTTTCCCTTTTACAATGCAGATCATATAAAAAATGTCGAATTTGACAAATCAGGTTCTAATGCAAAATATGGTGGGCGGTTGAGTTCAACGACTCTTTTGAATTCTAACAAAAAGCTGCCTCCTGAATTTGGAATTCAGGGTAATATTGGAATTTTAGCCTCACAATTGACTTTTGAGGTTCCGGTCAATAATGAAACAGGGCTTTATATTTCGGGAAGGAAAACTTATGTTGATGAGATTTTAGGGCCTGTAATGAAACCAGAATCAAAAAATAGTAATGTTCAGGAGATGAATTATGGTTTTTCTGATGGTAACTTCACCTTTTTATCCCAAATTTCAAAAAATAATTTGCTTGCAGTTGATGCTTTTGTTAGTGGTGATGAATTAAAAATTAAAGATGAAATTCTTGCCCTGCAGACCAATTTGAAATGGAATAATTTTACAGTTTCTCCCTCTTTGAATACGACATTTTCTTCCAGCGTTAATATGTCAAATGCGGTTTATTTTAGTCAGTATTCTAATGATTTAAAAATGAATCAGGCTACAATTCAGTTTGATGTTTCATCGTATGTAAAAGATTTTGGTTTTACAAATGCGGTTCAGTATTCAATTAAAAACATTCCTGTCGAGTCAGGGTTTCAGTATGTTTATCACAATTTACAACCACAAAAAGTTAAAGTTGAAAATTTGACTACAGTTAATAATAATTCTGAAAAAATAATTAATGCAAATGAGGCTGCAATTTTTGCAACAGCGAGACCAAAACTATTTGAAAAAGTAACTGCCGACTTAGGGTTTCGGATTAATTATTATAATTCGGGATCAGATTCGTACTTGCATTTTCAGCCCCGTATTGTATTGAATTATCTTGCCAATGAAAAATACTCTTTCTTCGCATCGTACAACAGACAATATCAGTATCTGAGTTTGATAACAACTTCTAGTGTCGGAATCCCTACAGATTTTTGGATTGCAAGCTCTGATGGAATAAAACCTCAATCATCTCATGAATTTTCGATCGGTTCAAATCAAAATTTATCAAAAAGATGGACTTCTTCTGTAGGCGGGTTTTACCGTTCTATGAAAAACTTATTAGAATATCCGTATGGGATAACCCAATTTAACGAAATTACAACTTTAAAAAATGATTTATATGTAGGCGAAGGCAAAGCATACGGGCTTGAACTGATGCTGCGTAAAAGTAAAGGGAGATTTAATGGATGGTTAAGTTATACATTAAGCTGGTCTGACCGAAATTTTGATGAACTGAATAATGGGAAGACTTATTTTGCAAAATATGACAGGCGTCATAATCTTTCGGTAGTAGGAATGTACGATTTAAATTCAAGATGGAATTTTGGAGTTACTCAGATATTTAGTTCAGGAAACCGCTTTACAATGCCAACTTCATGGTATTTTATAAATAATAATCCGGTTAAGGAGTATTCTGGATACAATAACGCACAGATGCCCAACTATATCCGAACAGATTTTTCGGTAAATTATTATTTTATAAAAACGTTTAAAAAAGAAAGTGCTTTAAATTTTTCTGTTTATAATACTTTTAATATTGAAAATCCAATTTATGTAGTTTTGGATGTTCAGGCGAATGAAAACAAGGATAAAGTAGTGGTGACTCAGGAAAATAAAGTTTTGTATAGAATTTTGCCTTCTGTTAGCTGGAGATTTAAATTTTAAAAGAATGAAAAAATATTTATTATTTCTTTTTGGCTTAGTGGTTATAAGTTGTTCTAATAATGATTTTTCTATTCAGCAAAGTCAGGAATCTAAAATAGTGGTAGAGGGGTGGATTGAAGAAGGCGATTTTGCAAATGTTTTATTGTCAACAAGTATTCCGGTAACGGGTACAATTGATTCTACAAGTGTTTTAAGTCATGTAATAAGATCTGCAAAAATTACAATTTCAGATGGCGAAACTTCAGAGGTCTTAAGAGTAAAAAATGACAAGAACAGAGTGCCGCCGTTTGTTTATTATGGCAGTATGCTCAGAGGAGAGGCAGGAAAAGAATATTCTCTAAAAATCGAATACTTGGATAGGGTGGTCGAAGCGCTTACAATAATTCCGAAATCTATTTCGCTTAAAAGTGCCGAATACATAAAAAAAAGCCCGACAGATACTACAGGTTATGTTTTTGTGAAATTTGATGATCCTGTCAATGAGAAAAATTATTACCAGATAGCGACAAAAATTGATGGGGAAGAACCTATTTTTGTGCCTTCTTTTTATGGTAATCTGGATGATAAAAATTTTACATCGTCATCGGTTTCTGTACAGATAAACAGAGGAGCACTTTTGTTTCCGGAAACAAAATTTGAGCCTTATTTCGCAGATGGAGATTTGATTTATGTTAAATTAAGAACTCAGACTAAGGAAGCTTTGGATTTTTGGAACAGTTGGCAAAATGAAATTGTAAACAGTAAGAACCCGATTTATCCGTCTAATACAAGTTTAAAATCAAACATAAAAGGAGGAATTGGTATTTGGGCTGGTTATGGACAAAGCACAATAATTGTTACGACGCCACCTAAAAAATAAAGCCGATCTGAATTGCTTCAAATCGGCTTTACTAAATTGTCAAACAGTTTTAGTCTTCAAAAGACTTTATGAAATCTTCAAATTTTGTTTGGAAATTTTCAAATCCTGCTGAGAAATAAACACTCATCTCTACTTCAGTGTTGTCGTTGAATTTTAGGTAGTAAATCTCATTGTAAAATTCTTCTGTAAAAGTTTCACCATCACCCCATGACCAATATCCGCTATTGCCGTATTTCACCCATAAAGGTAAGTTAAATGTGTAAGAATCAGTTGATTTTTCTGAGCGTACAACAATGTCAGCTATTTTAGTACCATCCTTTTTAGATACTAAGATTAGTTTAGAATTCTTATTGAAACTGGCTGCACTTCCTGAAGAATGTTTTTGGCGGTATGTGTTTAAAGCTGTATAGTATGCTTTGAAATTAGCATTGGCACTTTCATAATCTGGATAATCTGGATATTTTACGGTATTTTCTAGAGCAGCTTCATCTGATGCGGCAGTAGCTAAATCCATATCAGCAACAATAACAAAATTGTCTAAGATTTGTACCAAACCATTTGCTTTTCCTCTGTATTGAGTTAATTGATCATCATTTAATAAATCATCAATGCTTGCTGTGCTTCCTGCATTGAATGAAAGTAAATTTTTTCCATTATATGTAAGGGTAGCTTTTGAAGTGTTATTAGTTGCTTTAACACCACTCATTTCCCAGCTATACCCTTCACTTAATGCCATTTTATATGCAAATTCATTAGGTATTTCCTTTCCGTTAGAATATTTTGCAGTTTGTGTAAATGTAGCTGCTGGAGTATTGTCAATTGTTAAAACGGCATCAACTGATGCAGGCAAAAAGATTTGATCATTTACATCGTCTGTAATTTCATATTCTCCGGTTTCATCATTATAAAAATAATTTCCGTAAGTATCTGTAATATTTACTTTTATGTCAGAAGATGTGCTTTTTGTAGATAAAGTTGCGTTGTTTATAGTTAGTGATTCTTTAGCAGGAAAAATAAATTTTAATTCAGTAGATGAAGTTGTTTTTATCCATATTTTTTGAGTATTATTCCAAGTGTAAATACCATATACACCAGAAACATTTAAAATGTCTTCTACTTCATTACCGTTTTTTCCTCCGAAAATATCAACAGAATTAATGCCTAATAATCTGCTTAAATTTTCAATAGCATCAATTGCACTTAGTTTTTTGGTTTTGTCTAACTGAACAAGCATTTCGTTAGCTTCAGCCTCTAGTTTAACTTTTTGCTCTGTAGGAGTTAATTTAGAGTAAGGTTGTTTAATAATGTTAGCAATTTGTTCTTCTAGTGTTTGCTCTGATGAATTTTCATTGTTGTCATCACTGGAACATGAAATTGTAAGTTGAGAAATAATTACGGATAGTAAAAATAATTTTTTAATCATGAGTTGATTTTTAATTAAACGGATAAATTCAAAATTTTAGAGTGCGAATATACAATTTTCAATTATTGGCAGGACATGAATGGCTATAAAATTGTAAACTTTTTTTTAATAAATTATTTATCATAACATTATTGTTATTCTGTTAATAAATAACTTTTTACATTTGTAAAAGTTTTAAAATTTAATATAATGTTATACTCAAAAATAGAAGGAGAAGGAAAACCTTTCATTATTATGCATGGTTTTCTTGGGATGTCTGATAACTGGAAAACACTTGCCGGACAATATGTCGAAGCCGGATTTCAGATTCATATTTTAGACTTAAGAAATCACGGTCGTAGCTTTCATTCAGACGAGTGGAGTTACGAGGCTATGGTTCAGGATGTTTACGAATACTGTCAAGAAAATCAATTAACAAATATTGATATTTTAGGACATTCGATGGGTGGAAAAGTAGCAATGCTTTTCGCTACAACGCATCCTAAAATTGTAGATAAACTTATTGTGGCAGATATTGGTCCTAAATTTTACAAACAGCATCATCAGGATATTTTGGCAGGATTAAACGCAGTTGATTTTTCGGTAAAACCAAGCCGTGCGGATGTTGAAGAAATAGTTTCTCAATATGTTACTGATTTTGGAACACGTCAGTTTTTGTTGAAAAATTTATATTGGAAAGAGCCAGGTCAATTGGCTTTCCGTTTTAACCTTGAAGTTTTCAATAACAATCTGGATGCTATTGGGAAACCGCTGCCAGAGGAGTTGGTTTTTGATAAACCGACATTGTTTATTCGTGGCGGAGAATCGGGTTATATTTTAGATTCAGATGTTGATGCAATAAAGGAGCATTTCCCAAATTTACAATTAGAAACAATTCCCGGTGCTGGGCACTGGCTTCATGCTGAAAACCCTAAAATGTTTTTTGAGCTTACCGCTACATTTTTAAAGGAATAATTAAAATGATGAAAATTTTAGTACTTTTAAATAAATTTTAAACTGGAAAAACTATGAAATTATTACTCAGACTTCTTGTAACCGCTGCCTTGGTTTTGTTGTTGTCTAATTTATTAAGTGGTGTTGTTGTTGCCAGTTTTGGAACGGCTGTCATTGTTGCAGTAGTTTTGGGATTGCTGAATGTTTTTATAAAGCCGATTTTGGTAGTATTGACACTTCCTGTAACAGTTGTTACGCTTGGCTTATTTTTATTGGTAATAAATGCCATAATTATTTTGTTGTGTACTAAAATTGTAGGTGGTTTTGCAGTCGATTCATTCTGGACAGCATTAGTATTCAGTGTTATTCTGTCAATTCTTCAGTCTATCACATATAAAATATTAGGAGACGATAAATAAGAAGGAAACCAAAGCAGGTTAAAACTGCTTCAAATACAATACATTAAAAACTTGGTTGGGTTGCAAAAATTTTATAATTTTGCGACCCAATTTTATTATGTAAATTAAAGAAGAAGATGGATATTAAAAGAGTAGCAATAGACGCTGTTAATGAGACAATTGTAATGAACGTTATTCATATGGATTACAAAGGTCAGGTAGCAAAAAGAATAAACGAAAAAATGCCTTTAGCTCAGGTAAAAGGATTTAGAAAAGGGGCAGTGCCTAAAGATCTTGTTGAAAAACAGTACGGAAAAGCTATTAAGCAGGAAGAGATTAAAAAAGTAGTTGATTTGGCTTTAGAGCGTTATATTCAGTCTGAAAGACTAAATCTTTTAGGAACTCCACTTCCAAAAGTAAACGAAGATTTTAATTGGGATGCTGAAGAATTAACTTTCGAATACGAAATTGGTTTAGTGCCAAATTTCGAAATTGACTTAGAAGCAAAAAACAATATCGTAAAATATATCGTTACTGCTGATGATAAATTAATCGACGGACAAGTTGAGCGTATCCAAAAACAATTCGGAAAAGCAAATCCAGTTGAAAAAATCACATCTGATGCTGATGTTACAGGAACTTTCGTAAATGCAGAAAACGGAATTGAAAACAAAACAACTTTTTCATTATCAGTTTTTAAAGATAAAAAAACAGCCGATTTATTTGTAGGTAAAGAAGTTGGTGATGTAGTGACTGTAAACACAAAAGGTTTATTTGAAGACGATCATCAATTAATGGATTACTTAAAAGTTCCTCACGATAATGTACATGATTTAGCAGTTGATGTAGCTTTTACAATTGAAGCAATCAATGTTTCTGAGCCAGCTGAACTAAATCAGGAGTTATTTGATAAACTTTTTGGTGAAGGAAAAGTAGCTTCATTAGAAGATTTGAAAGCTAAAATTAAAGAGGATGCTGAAGCGCAATTTGCACAGCAGGCTGATCAAAAATTATTATTGGATGTTCAGGATTTCTTAATCGAAAACACAAAATTCGATTTACCTGCTGAATTCCTTAAAAAATGGTTGCAGACTGTTGGAGAGAAAAAACTTTCTGCAGAAGAAGCAGAAGTTGAATACGCAAGATCTGAAAAAGGTTTACGTTTTCAATTGATCGAAGGAAAAGCATTAGCTCAAAGCAATATTCAAATTACTTTTGAAGATTTGAAAGCTTTTACATCAAACGCGATCAGACAACAAATGGCTCAGTTTGGACAAACAAATCCAACTACAGAAGAAGTAGAAGGAATTGTAGCGAGAGTTTTATCTAATCAGGATGAGGTAAAAAGACTTTCTGAGCAGGTTGTAGCAGCCAAATTGTTAGATGTATTTAAGGAAAAAGCAAATCCGACAACAAAAGAGGTTACTTACGAAGAATTTATTGCCGCTTCTTACGGAGAATAAATTTAAGTCTGAAAGTCGAAAGTTGTAAAGTCGAAAGTTAAGAAGCATACTTCATTAACGTGATTTTAAAAATTAAGATTTTATTACAGAAACTGAAAGATAAAAAAAGTTATATTTGAGCGTCAATGGAAGTTTTTCTTCTATTGACGTTCTTTTTTTGTTGAAAGTTTTAAGTTTCACGTTGTCTGTATTTAACTTGAAACTTTAAACCTGAAACAAGAGAAAGATTTTCAGACAAATTGGCATCCTTTAGAAAAAGGTATGAACTTTGTTTTATCGGATTAAGTCACTTTATGACTTTTGACTTTCAAACTTTAAACTAAAAATATGAACTACGGTAAAGAATTCAAGAAATTTGCTACAAAGCACCAGGGAGTAAACGCAATGTACTATGACAAAATCGTGGCGGCGATGAACCCGACAAACATGACTCCATATATTATAGAGGAGCGTCAGTTGAATATTTCTCAGTTAGACGTTTTTTCAAGATTAATGATGGACAGAATTATCTTTTTAGGAACAGGAATCGACGATCAGATTGCTAATATCGTTCAGGCTCAGTTATTGTTTTTGGAGAGTGCTGACGCTTCAAAAGATATTCAAATCTATTTAAACTCTCCGGGAGGAAGCGTTTATGCAGGTCTTGGAATTTACGATACAATGCAATACATCAAACCGGATGTGGCTACAATTTGTACAGGAATGGCAGCTTCTATGGGAGCCGTTTTATTATGTGCAGGAGCAGCTGGAAAACGTTCGGCTCTGCCTCATTCAAGAGTTATGATTCACCAGCCATCGGGAGGAGCACAGGGTGTTGCAACAGATATGGAAATCAACTTACGCGAGATGTTGAAACTGAAAGATGAATTATACAACATCATTTCGCAGCATTCAGGACAGTCTTTTGAAAGAGTACACAAAGACAGTGAGCGTGATTACTGGATGAAAGCTGACGAAGCAAAAGAATACGGAATGATTGACGAAGTATTAAGAAGAAGCTAAAAATTAGTTTCAGGTTTCAGGTTTCAAGTTGCTTCGGGGGATCTGAAACTTTAAACTTTAAACAAAAAATGTTAAGCTGTAAAGATTTAAGTTTTAAAGTTTTAATTTAAAAAACTCAAAACTTAGTATCTTTGCAGCTTAGTAACTTAAATAAAGAATGGCAAAAGTAGTATTAGAATGTTCGTTTTGTGGAAGAAAAAAGCCAGAAACTAATTTATTGATAGCTGGTATCAATGCCCATATTTGTGATAAGTGTATTGAACAGGCACACGGAATCGTACTTGAAGAATTAAAGTCCAGTGGAAGTGCAAAACTGGCTGGTGATCTTGTTTTAAAGAAGCCAAAAGAAATAAGAGCCTTTCTGGATCAGTATGTAATTGGTCAGGACCAGACTAAAAAAGTAATGTCGGTTGCGGTTTACAATCACTACAAACGTTTAATGCAGCAGCAATTAGACGATGAAGTAGAGATTGAAAAAAGTAACATCATCATGGTGGGACAAACAGGAACAGGAAAAACATTGGTAGCCAAAACTATTGCAAAAATGTTAGATGTTCCTTTGGCAATTGTTGATGCAACTGTGCTTACAGAAGCCGGATATGTTGGAGAAGATGTTGAAAGTATTTTGACACGTTTGTTGCAGGCAGCTGATTATGATGTAGCAAAAGCCGAAAGAGGAATTGTTTTTATTGACGAAATTGATAAAATTGCCCGTAAGAGCGATAATCCGTCGATAACACGTGATGTTTCCGGAGAAGGTGTTCAACAGGCATTATTGAAATTATTAGAAGGAACGGTTGTAAACGTACCGCCAAAAGGAGGGCGTAAACATCCGGATCAGAAATTTGTTGAGGTAAATACACAAAACATTCTTTTCATTGCCGGAGGAGCTTTTGATGGTGTTGAGCGTATTATTTCAAAACGTCTAAACCGTCAGGCAGTTGGATATTCTACTTCTAAGAACACAGACAATATCGACAAAGACAATCTGCTTCAGTATATTATTCCAAAAGATATTAAAGATTTTGGTTTAATTCCGGAGATTATTGGCCGTTTACCGGTTTTAACGCACATGGATCCTTTAGACAGAGAAACATTGCGTGCCATTTTAACGAAGCCTAAAAATGCATTGGTAAAACAATATCAGAAGCTGTTTTTGATGGATGAAGTAGAATTCAGTATTACTGATGAAGCTTTAGATTTTATTGTAGACAAAGCTTTAGAATATAAATTAGGAGCACGTGGATTGCGTTCGTTATGCGAAGCAATTTTGACAGATGCTATGTACGAATTGCCAAGTTCTGATGATAAAGTTTTATCAATTGATAAGGATTATGCAGAACATACGCTGAGTAAAAATTTATTGAAGCGCATGGAAATTGCGTCATAAATATTAAATACTATTTTTTCTAAAACCTGTTCATTTATTTGAGCAGGTTTTTTTTATGCTTTTTTCGATCTGTTTTTCGTTTGTCTTTTTATGTAAATTGCAATATGAAAAAAATGATTTTTATAATTTGTATGAGTTTAATTTTCTCTTGTAATAAAGAAAAAAAAGTAACAATTACTTCTGAAAATAGAGATATAAACGAAATAATTTCAGAAGAAAAGTCCAGAGTTGAAATTAATTATGACAATTATTACAAAGAAGCGAAGCAATATTGCAAGGTAAATAATCTGAATCAGGATAAATTCATTTTGATTGATTTAGGCGTGCATTCAGGTTTGAAAAGATTTTTTATATATAATTTTAAAGATAAAAAAATATCAAAATCCTACATGGTAAGTCATGGCTGTGGTGCTAATGAATGGGGCAGGACTTCTTCGAGAAAGGATGCACCAATTAGCAATGAATTTGATTCGCATTGTTCTTCGTTGGGTAAATATGTGATTTTAGATCGTGGAGTAAGTCAATGGGGAATTAAAGTCAATTATATTTTAAAAGGAAAGGATAAATCGAACTCTAATGCTCTAAACCGTGCTATAGTATTACATTCCTGGGAAGCAATTCCTGACAATGAAGTTTTTCCTGAGGGAACTCCTGAGGGCTGGGGCTGTCCCGCAGTTTCTAACGAAAGCATGAAAGAAATAGACGAACTTTTGAAAACCAACAAAAAAGTTTTGATGTGGATTATTAAGTCCTAAGTTTTTGATGTTATGAAAACGAATATTCTCGTTTAGCCCTGATCGAAACGGCATCCTGTTGTTGCGGGGTTCGCAACAACAGATATAGTGGAGAGCAGGACAAGGCGTCTTCTGAAAAGGATAATTTCTGCTCCTGAAATTACTGAACCCTAAATTTTTCGCGATATTCGATAGGTTTCATTCCAACCATTTTATAAAATACTTTTCTAAACGCTTTTGGGTCATTGTAACCCGTTTTTTCGATAATCTCTGAAATCGAAAGCTGGGTTTGTTCCAGGTATTTTTTTGAACTTTCCACTCTTATATTTTGCAGATATTCGATAGGCGGAATTCCGGTAACCTGTTTGAAACGGCGTGTCATATTTCGTGTACTTGTCGGAATATCTTTGGTGATTTCTTCTAAAGTTTCTATTGTACTGTATTCATTTTCAATTTTTTGCTGCAATCGGGCAACCAAACTGTCATTATGTAAATGATTGGGTCTGAAAGTACTGAAATAGCTTTGTTTGTATCGGTTTAAGTCAATTGAAAATATTTTTGCAATCTGAACAGCGATTTCGTTTCCACAATATTTCTGAACCAAAAGGATTAATAGATGAAACGTTGAGGTAGAGCCGCCGCTGGTGTATAAACTTCCATCTGCGGTGAGTGTTTCTTCGGGTTTTAATTTTACTAACGGAAAAGCTTTTGTAAAAGCACTACAGGCATCAACGTGCGTGGTCGCCAGTTTTTCGTTCAGTAAGCCCGAAGCAGCAAATAAAAATGCACCGGTACAAAAACTGGCCAGTTCGGCCCCGGATTGATGATGTTTTTGAAGCCACGGAATAAATTTTCGATTCTTCTTAATCATTTCACTCATATCATCGGTAGAAAAAGCCGGAATCAAAATGAGTTCTAAATTTTCATCAGAATCCTCAATTGAATTTACTTCATAACCAAATAAATGTTTTTCATTGATTTGCTCATCCGATTGAAAAAGAATTATTTCAAAAGGGTTTTCAGCTTCCTTACTTAATTTATTAGCTGTTTCAAAAACTTCTAAAATTGCAGCGATGCTCAATAATTTATAGTCGTGAGGTACAATTAAACCTGTTTTCTTACTCATGATTTTTGATTTTTCAATATTACGAAGATATATATTTTGTCTCAAATGACCCTAAAGTTGACTTTTATTGTCGTTTAAAGCTGGTTTTGAAATTTTAAATTTGTGTCAGATAATTTGTAATTTTATAAATATGGGAACAAAAATTTTCTTAAATCTTGCTGTAAAAGATTTAAATAAGTCGATAGCATTTTTTACACAGTTGGGTTTTTCTTTTGACCCAAAATTTACAAATGAAAAAGGAACCTGCCTGATAATTGGTGAAAATATATTTGCCATGCTTTTGATAGAAGAATTTTTTAAAACATTTACTCAAAAAGAAATTTGCAATACAACAACAAGTACAGAAATGATTGCCGCTATTTCTGTTGAAAGTAGGGACAAGGTGGATGAAATTATTACAGCAGTTATTCAGGCGGGCGGTAAACTACACAATGAAGCTAAAGATTATGGCTGGATGTATCAAAGAGATTTTTTTGATTTAGACGGACATCACTGGGAGATTTTCTGTATGGATGAAAGCCAGATTCCGCAAGAAGGCTAATCCTTTAATCTAGGTATTCATATGATAACAGTACAAACCAGTGTTAATGCAAAAATTGAAAAAGTTTGGGAATTCTGGACGACTCCAAAACATATTCAGAGATGGAACAATCCTACTGATGACTGGCATACGCCAGCTGTAGAAAATGATGTGAAGGCCGGAGGTAAATTCAAGTATACAATTGCGACAAAAGACGGAACTATTTCTTTTGATTATGAAGGGATTTATACTAAAGTTGACAAATTTTTAGTTATTGAATATCAGCTTGTTGATAATAGAACAGGAAGTGTTCAGTTTGAAAGTCAGGGTGATAAAGTGATAATTATAGAAATATTTGAACCTGAAAAGGCCCATCCAGCAAGTGAGCAAAAAGAATTCTGCCAAGGGGTTATTGATAATTTTAAAAAATATGCTGAAGCAAATTAAATGGTAAAGCAATCAAATAAAAGTAAAGTAGTAACTGAATTTCTGAATGAACTCAATCATCCATTCAGAAACGAAATTGAAGAATTGAGAGATTACATTTTAGCATCAAATAAAGATCTGACTGAAAACATAAAATGGAATGCACCCAACTATTGTTTTGAAAATGAAGACAGACTTACAATGAGGATTCATCCCATAACTACAAAAGTGCAACTGATTTTTCACAGAGGCGCAAAAAAACAAGAGCAGTCCAAAGATAAATTGATTGCCAATAAAAGTAAAATGCTAGTCTGGAAAGAAAACGACAGGGCCATCATAACTTTTAAAAACAGCCAGGAGATTGAAAATGGAAAAACAGAACTGGAAAAAATTATAAACGAATGGATAAACGCAGCTAAAAATCAATAAAACATTTAAATAAAAACCAAAATGATTACAGTAAAAGCAACAATCAAGGCATCAATAGAAAAAGTTTGGAATTTCTGGAATTCTCCGGAGCATATTACAAAATGGAGCTTTGCGTCTCCGGACTGGCACACTCCTTATGCAGAAGCCGATTTAAGAGAAGGCGGAAAATTCAAATCGACTATGGCGGCAAAAGACGGCAGTATGAGTTTTGACTTTGAAGGCGAATTTACTTTGGTAAAACCAAACGAAGCGCTTGAATATGTAATGGCAGATGGCAGAAAGGTTGAAATTACTTTTACTGAAACCGGTGAAGGAGTTGAAATAATCGAAAGTTTTGATCCTGAGACCCAAAACCCGGAAGAAATGCAGCGTGCAGGCTGGCAGGCAATTCTGGATAATTTTAAAAATTACGCAGAAGCTAATTAGGTTCAAAGATTAGCTTAAATTATATGTTAAAAAAAATATTTAAAAACTCAATGTTAGTCTGAGTCCATTCGGCTTCGCTCAGGATAAACTTAGTCGAAGCCCTCGTTTTCATAAGCCTTCGAATCCGCTCAGGATGACAATTGTAAAACTAAAGCCCAAAGTTAAATGAACTTATATCACTTATATGGTAAAAAATAAATAAATATCTAACCAACAAAATTCAAAAAAAAATGACAAAACAAATATGGTTGAATCTGCCCGTAAAAAATGTGGCAAAGGCGAAAGATTTTTTCTGGAAAATAGGTTTTTCGTTCAATGAACAACATGATACACCAAACTCTACCTGTATGATCGTAGGTGAAGGACATTTTGTAGTGATGCTTTTTGAAGAATCGGTTTTTGAAGGTTTTTCACAAAACGGTATTACAGATACTAATTCGGGTTCTGAGGTTTTGATTTCGATTGATGCCGAGAGCAGACAAGAAGTAGAAGAATTTGCCAAAAAAGTACAGGATGCTGGAGGAACTGTTTTTGCTCCTCCGGCAGAAAGTCAGGGCTGGATGTACGGTTGTGGTTTTGCAGATTTAGACGGCCATCGATGGAGTGTCTTATTTATGGATTTTAGTAAATTATCGTAATTATGGAAACATTAGAATTTAAAATCAGAATCAAAGCATCGCCGGAAAAAATCTGGTCTGTTTTATGGGATGATGAAACGTATAGAATATGGACAGGCGCTTTTTGCGAAGGTTCCTATGCAGTAAGTGACTGGAATGAAGGTGATAAAATACATTTTATGTCTCCCGGAGGAGAAGGGATGAATAGTATTATCGAAAAGAAAGTTCCAAATGAATATATGGCTTTTAAGCATATTGGAGAGATAAAAGACTTCAAGGAACAGCCTCTTAACGAAGAAACCGAAAAATGGAGCGGTTATATGGAAACTTACCGTTTAATTCCCGATGGTGAATTTACAGATCTGGTTTCGTATGTGGATGTAATCGAAAAGCATATTGACTATTTTAAAGATGCTTTTCCAAAAGGATTAGAATCAGTTAAGGAACTTTCGGAGGAATAAAAATATCAAATGTCAATTGCAAAAATCAATGTCAATTGCAATGACAATAAAAATAATAATATAAAAACCCGTTGGGTGAAATTGATTTAAAAAATGAATTAAAGTATAAAATAGGAAGTAAAACATCATTTATAACGTAAAGAATTGATGTTATCCTGAGTGGAGTCGAAGGCTTAAGAACTCAAAAGAGCTCCGACTCCGCTCAGCCTGACACTTATTTTAATTTCATCCAACGGAAAAATATAAAAACATTAAAAATATCAAATCATGGCAACATCAGTAAATCCCTATTTAGTTTTTAACGGAAATTGCGAAGAGGCATTTCTGTTTTACAAATCAGTTTTTGGAGGAGAATTTCCGTATATCGGAAAATTTAAAGATATGCCGGCTGCAGAAGACGGAGGCTGTGCCGAATTTTCAGAAAAAGACGCTAACAGAATAATGCACGTTTCCCTTCCAATTGGAAATACTATTTTGATGGGAAGCGACAGCAACGAACAATCCGGTGACGTAGCTTTTGGCGGTAACTTTTCAGTTTCAGTCAATGTTGAAAGTATAGCAGAAGCAGACAGAATCTTCAACGGACTTTCAGCTGGAGGAACTATTTTTATGCCGATGAACAAAACCTTTTGGGGTGCCTATTTCGGAATGTTCAAAGATAAATTCGGTATAAGCTGGATGGTGAATTTTGATGTAAGTGAACCAAATAAATAAGTGAAAAAGTTAGGTTATTTTAATACCGGAACATAATTGTTAAATTACTCGAAAAAGCACATTGATTTGTGTTTTTTGGTTATAAAAACAAACAATTTACTTTTATATCAACAATAGATTGCCGATTTTTGTCGCTTCTTAAATCAATAAGGATAAAATGGCAAAAGAAGATAAGGAAATTATTTTATTAAAAGTTTCAGGACACGACAAACCGGGGGTTACAGCAGGTTTAACTTCAGTATTAGCGGCTTATGATGCCGTTATTTTAGACATAGGTCAGGCTGATATTCACGACACATTATCTTTAGGAATTTTATTCGAAATCGAAGCTGGTTCAAGTTCTGGACCTGTTTTAAAAGACCTTTTGTTTAAAGCTTACGAACTGGAAGTAAAGGTTAAATTCATTCCGATTTCTGTCGAAGATTACGAAACCTGGGTAAAATCACAATCCAATCAGCGTTACATCATTAATATTTTGGGAGAAAAATTAACGGCTGTACAGTTGGCTGCTGTGACTAAAATAATGACAGATCAAAACCTGAACATTAACTCCATTATCAGATTAACAGGAAGGACTTCTGTTGTTGAAAAAGAAGAATATCCGCGTTCGTGCATCCAGTTATCCGTTACCGGAGAAATTGTAAACAAGATCGAAATGACCGCCAATTTTATGGCAATTTCAAGAACGCTTGATGTTGATATTTCGTTTCAGGAAGACAATATTTACAGACGAAACAGACGTTTGGTTTGCTTCGATATGGATTCAACTTTAATTCAGACAGAAGTAATTGACGAATTGGCCGAACTAAACGGAGTAGGCGAGCAGGTAAGAGCGATTACAGAATCTGCTATGAACGGTGAAATTGATTTCAACGAAAGTTTCAAAAAGCGTATGGCTTTGCTGGAAGGTTTGAGCGAAGATGTTTTACAAAAAGTGGCCGAAAATTTACCGATCACAAAAGGAGCACATCGTTTAATGAAAGCGTTGAAATATTACGGCTATAAAACCGCAATTTTATCCGGGGGATTCACTTATTTTGGAGAATACCTGCAAAAAGAACTGGGTATCGATTATGTGCACGCCAATCAGTTAGAAATTAAAGACGGAAAATTAACCGGTAAATATATAGGTGATATTGTAGATGGTCTCAAGAAAGCAGAATATCTGACCGCCATTGCCGAAAAAGAAGGAATCCACATCAACCAAACTATTGCGGTTGGAGACGGAGCCAACGATTTGCCAATGATTAACCTTGCCGGTCTAGGAATCGCTTTTCACGCCAAACCAAAAGTTAAAGAAAGCGCTTCAAATTCGATTTCTAGTTTAGGTCTTGATGGTGTGTTGTATTTATTAGGATACCACGACCGATATATCGATATGATGTAAAAAATAGAATAACGTAATGTCATCCTGAGCGGAGTCGAAGGCTTAAGAACTCAAAAGGGCTTCGACTCCGCTCAGCCTGACAAAGTAAAATAAAAACCTTAGTTCATAATCATTTGACCTAAGGTTTTTTTATGGGCATGCCCCGCCGGAAAAAGCGGGTCGGGCTATTCGTTGCAATCTTTTTGTTTTTAAAGAAAAAACAAAAAGGATTTCCACTGCTATCCCTCATGCGGGCTTAGTGGAATTAATGGTTTATAAATTATTAGAGTTTCTTAGCTTCTCTAAATTTACAAATAGAATTGTAAATATCTTCATTTCTTCCTTTAACTAAACTTATCTCGGTTTTTGTAGCGATTCCTTCAGGATCAGGGAGTTTAAATAAAATTTTTGAAAGAAATCCATTTAACTGTTTGGCATATTCATTTTTATCTTTCAGAATAAAATTTGCATAGGTATTTCCTCTGATTGAAATTACACTTAATTTGTCAATATTGTGCCAATAAATTTTAATGTTATTTATATGATCGAAGAAATATGCTTCAGTCAGTTCAATTGCGGGTTGATTTTTTAAACTTCGATATAAATTTTTAATTGTTTTCTGTACGCGATTTTTTGTTAAAATAATTAAGAAAAAAGCTAATATAATTCCAAAAGGTTGATTACTGTTAAATAAAGTTAATAAAATCAGCGAAAAGGAAATAACCAAAAAAATAACCGAATCAAGCCATAATTTAAGAGAATAATATGGATAGAGTAGATTGTTCATTGCAGTTTATTATTTAATCACTATTGTATTAACAATTTTTTGAAACAACTCTGTGTTGTTGTCATCTTCAGTGTCCATTAATGTAATTTGATAAAATTGGTCTTTTATAGGAATAGCATACACTTTGATTTTAACTTTTTCACTTCCTCCTTTACCAGTTAGTGTGTAAATACAAGTGGCAGTTATACATTTTTTGCCGTCAACTACACTTTCCGTAGGTTCATTAGTATATTTAAAATCAGTAAAAACTTTTTTAATACCAATAAAACTTTCTTCAATACTTTTTCTAAAATCAGAAAAATTTTTATGCGGATTACTTCTTAAGTTGACTTTTATAGTGGGTATAATTCCAGCTGTTGTTTCGATTGGATATTTGAAATAAGTAACAACTTGAATTGTTCCTTTGTTTTGTTCTAATAATTTCGCAACAACTTTCTCATCTAATTTTATGTTGCTTTTTAAATTTTCAATAGTTTGACCTTCTTTTGCTTTTATCCATTTTTCAGGTTCTTCAATACTAAATCCAATACTTTCATTTTTGAAAATGTTCTGACTAAAACTAACATTTGCTACGAATATTAAAGACAAAAACATTAATTTTTTTACAATTTTCATATGGGTGTTTTTTAAAAATCTTTCTTAAAAGAAATAAAATATGTTGATTACATTAATCAACTAACGTTTGGAAGTATATTAAATCGATTCTTGTTAATTCGTAAAAATCACTTTTAGAATTGTGAAACTCTACATCTCCTTCAACTGCTCCAAATAATCCCTCTGATTCGAAAGTCTAGGAATTTTATGCTGTCCGCCTAATTTGTCTCTTTCTTTCAGCCAGTCGTAAAATAAATTTTCACGGGCAACATTAATCACCAAAGGGTTTAAAGTCATATTATTGTAACGCTTCGCTTCGTAATCAGAGTTTAAAGTCTGTAACGTTTCATCAAGCACTTTTTGGAAAAGCCCAACATCAGCAGGCTTTTGTTTGAATTCGATCATCCATTCGTGTGCGCCTTTCTCTTTGTCTTGCATAAAAATAGGGGCAACGGTATAATCAATAACTTCAGTTTGGGTGATTTCGCAAGCTTTGGCAATCGCCTGATCGGTATTTTCGACCATTAATTCTTCACCAAAAACATTAATATGATGTTTGGTTCTTCCTGTAACACGAATTCTATATGGATTTAATGAGGTAAAGCGCACGGTATCGCCAATTAAATATCGCCATAATCCGGAATTGGTAGTAATAACAATGGCGTAGTTTTTATTCAGTTCCACATCTGCCAAACGAATTACTTTTTGGTTTGGAGTATCAAAAGTATCCATCGGAATAAATTCGTAGAAGATTCCGTAATCCAGCATCAGCAATAAATCGCTCGAATTATTCAGATCCTGAATAGCAAAAAAGCCTTCAGAGGCATTATATATTTCGTAATATTTAAAATCCTTGCTTGGCAGGATTTTCTTGTATTGTTCTTTGTAAGGAGAAAAGCTCACGCCTCCGTGAAAATACACTTCCAGATTTGGCCAAAGTTCCAGTAAGTTTCCTTTTCCTGTGTCTTCCAAAACCCTGTTCATCAAAACCAGCATCCACGACGGAACGCCTGCAAAACTGGTTACATTTTCGTTTTTGGTTTCGTTGATAATGGCAGCAATTTTAGTTTCCCATTCACTCATCAGCGAAGTCTTGCTGCTTGGGGTGCTGCTGAACTCGGCCCAAATTGGCATATTTTCTATCAAAATAGCCGATAAATCGCCAAAGAAAGTATTGTTGTTTTCGTAAATCTGAGAACTTCCTCCCAGTCGAAGGCTTTTCCCGACAAACAATTCCGAATCCTCATTATTATTTAAATACATACAAAGCAAATCCTTGCTGCCTTTGTAATGGCAGTCCTCGAGGGCTTCGTTGCTTACGGGTATAAACTTACTTTTGGCATTAGTGGTTCCGCTGGATTTTGCAAACCATTTTATTGGACTTTCCCAAAAAACGCCCTGTTCTCCCTGACGTGTGCGTTCAATTAGCGGCTGTAATTCTTCATACCCCGAAACCGGAACTCTTTCTGCAAAAGTTTTATAAGAGTTGATCGATGCAAAATCATATTGTTTTCCAATAATCGTATTTTCTGAAGCTGTCAATAAATTATGCAGCAGTTCTTCCTGAACTTCGTTTGGGTATTTTAAAAAAAGTTCAATTTGATGTATTCTTTGTTTGAGAACCCAGGAAGCAAAAGAATTTATTATGGATAAAGGCATGAAGAATTTATTTAAGAATTTAGATTTTTAAATTATCAATTTTTACTATTAATGTAAATGCCGGAAATTTAAAATTTGAATATCAACAGACAAAACGTAACTTTGTAGCTATTCAAAAATAGTGTTTTTTTGCAAAAAACAATTTATTTAGAATAAAGATTCCGCTTGAAAAAATGATTTATAATGTTAAAATTTATAATCCAGACAAGCCTTAAATTATCAAAAGCAGCAATACAAACAATCTTATGACATACGAAGGAGTACTTACCAAAATGCAGACCGAAATCGGTGATCCAATTCAATATTATCTGGTTTTTGAAGATAGTTTTCTAAACATGAATCAGTTACTGAATAAGGAAATCGAAATCAATTTTGCAGGTTACCAGTGTTTGAATTGCTGTAAAAAGAAAAAAATATTTCGTCAGGGATTTTGCTACGATTGTTTTTATTCAAGCCCGGCTGTCGGAGATTGGATTATGAGACCTGAGCTAAGTACGGCGCATTTAGGAATCGCAGACCGCGACTTAGAATACGAACAAAAAGTGCAGTTACAGCCTCATGTGGTTTATTTGGCTGTAACCAGCGAAATAAAAGTAGGAGTAACCCGTAAAACACAAGTGCCAACCAGATGGATAGACCAGGGAGCAAGTCAGGCAATTGCTGTGGTTGAGGTTCCGAATCGATATTTGGCAGGAATTACCGAGGTAGCCTTAAAAAATTATTACACAGATAAAACCAATTGGAGAAAAATGCTTCAGCATACAACTGAGACTTTCGATCTGGTTGCTGAAAAGGTTAAAATTGAAAATCTGATTCCGGAAGAAACAAAAGAATATTTTTATAATCAAAAAAACGATTTATACGAATTAAATTATCCGGTTTTGATTTATCCTGCAAAAGTGACAAGTTTGAATTTAGATAAAACACCATCGTTTAGCGGTAAACTCACCGGAATTAAAGGCCAGTATCTGATTTTTGAAAACGGAACTGTTTTTAATGTCAGAGGGTCTGAAGGATACGTTGTTACGATTTTAGTATAGTTTTTAGGAGGGGTCGACTAATAAAAAAATGCTTTGTAATTTTACAAAGCATTTTTTTATATCTTTAAATATTTGATAATTAAATGTTTAATATGGTAATATTGAAACATTTCATTACAATTTTATAATCATTACTTATTGCAAAATTCTAATTTCAGCCAAAATTAGAATTTAATTTTGTGAGTACAAAAGGGTTCGTTTTTTACAATCGTTTAATTATTTATAAAATGGGAATATTAAGTAAAATAAATGTTTTGAGGCGTGCCTTCATGCACGGTCTAACCAGGAATATCGGGAAAACCAGTCAGGAAGAAGGTATTACTTTGGTGAATAAGGATGAAATTAAAAGAGTTATAATCTGCAGACCAAACGCGAGATTAGGAAATCTTTTACTGATTACCCCTTTTGTGCAGGAACTCGAAAAAACATTTCCCAATTGTAAAATAGATTTGTTTGTAAAAGGTGGTTTAGCACCTATTATCTTCGAAAATTACAGTTCTGTAGACAGGATAATCGAGCTGCCAAAAAAGCCTTTTAGAAATTTATTTAAATATTTTTCTGTTTGGATTTCTTTGAAAAAATACAAATATGATATTGCGATAAATGTAGATCATCGTTCTTCCTCTGGTCGTCTGGCTACAAAATTTTCTAATTCTAAATTTAAGTTTTTTGGAGACATCCCTTTTTCTGCTAACTTATATTACGGGGATTATGCGCATATTGCCAAATATCCAATTTATCATTTTAGGGATTATCTGACTAAGCTAGGTTTCGAAAAAAGAGAGGAATGCATTGCTCCTTTAGATCTTAAACTGACTCCTCTGGAAGTTGCTGAAGGAAATAAAAAATTAAATAGTCTGACTACTGACAACGATAAAAAAACAATCTGTGTGTTTACTTACGCAACAGGCGCAAAATGTTTGTCTACATCCTGGTGGGAGGATTTTTACGAGGGATTAAAATCGGAATATGAAAATTATAATATCATCGAAATTCTGCCCATAGAAAATGTTTCGCAGATTGGGTTTAAAGCACCGTCATTTTACAGCAAAAACGTTCGTGAAATAGGCTCTGTAATTGCAAATGCTGATTTGTTTATAGGCGCAGATAGCGGAATAATGCATTTATCCAGTGCTGTTCATACGCCAACAGCGGGATTATTCTCTGTTTCTGATTTAAAAAAATATGAACCTTACGCCAATAACAGCGTAGGAATAGATATAAATAATTATTCGAAAAAAGATTATTTTAAAACCTTCGACTCTATTTTAAGCAGTGGAAGATCACGGGTATATTCTAAAGCGATTTAAAAAACAAAAGGTCAATCCGGGTAAGATTGACCTTTTGTGTTATTTATTTCTTCTTAAACAAGCCATTCAGTAATTCACTTGCTTTTGTTTTGACTTCTTCATTAGTTTTTGGCTTGCTTTCAGTAGCGGTTTTGGTGGTGTCTTTTGATTTGGTGTTTTTATTAAGCAAATCAGTAAGCGCTGTTGTACCTTTTTGGGTAAGTTTTTCCTTTTGCTGACTCACAACCTGATTGGTAAGATTGTTAATCGCTGCTTTAGTGTCTAATGCCACTTTTGGATTTGTAAAATTACCTGTAATTACACCTGAAATCGGTATATTTTGCAATTTAGCAGCATCAGCCGGAGAAAGTTTAGAAAGAAAAGCATTGGCTTCTGTACCTAAATATTTTGCAGGAACATCTAGTTTTAAATTATAATTCATTGTTTGGTCAAAACCGTGAGTTCCGCCAACTGTAATTTTAATGTCCTGATATTTGATGTCAAAAGGTTTTACATTTACTTTTCCGTTATCAAAAGTAACGGCAGCTTTTATGTCGTTCAGATTTACCTTGTTCATATCGATAAATTTAATGTTTGAACCTAAAGCATTTAGTAAAGTCGAATTTTTTGCATTTACGGTAGTCGAAAGTAATTGTCCTAATAAATCTCCAGAAAGTGACGTTAGGTTTGGAGTTAATTCATTGGCATCTAAATTTCCGTTTAATTTGATTGTCGAATTCAGTTTACCATTAATAATTCCCGCAATTGGTGCAATTTTTTTCATCATATCCAATTGGGTAAAAGTCTGCGCAATATCTACCTGATTAAATCCTAAATTCATATCAAAGGTTGGTACTTTAGTTTTTGTCGAAACTGTACCGGTCAAACCGATTGTTCCTCCAAAAACAGAAGTTTTAAAGTTTTCTAAAGTAGCTTTTTCATCCTTTATGATTAATTTTCCGGAAACGGCAGTCAGTTTTAAATTGTCATATAAAACAGTGTTTGCTTTTGCATTCAAAGTACAATTTAAAAATGCAGGGATTTTCATCGCTTCAGCAGGTTTTGCAGCTGCTTTTGTTTCGGTTTTTTCTTCTCCGCTTGCTGTTGTAGTTTTTGCAGGTTCTCCTGTAGTCATAAAGTCATCAACTGCCAATTGGTTTGAACTCATGTTGAAGTTTCCTTTCAGTTCCTGCTTTTTAAACATAAAACCATAGAAATTCTCTAAGATTCCGTTAATAGCAATATCACTTTTTCCGGTAGTGGCATTAAACTGTTTTAAGTTGATTTTGCTAGGGTTAAACTCAACTACCGCAGTACTGATATTCATTGATTTGTTATTCTCATCCGTATACTTAAATCCGGACAGGCTCATTGTTCCCGCATTTTTGATATTTTGGTATTGGCTTTTTTCTACCGATGCCATATCAAAATTTGTTGTTACATCAGCTTTCAGGATACCTGCTAAAGGCTTATCCAGTTTAATTGGATACGCTTTTGAAAGGTTTGCCAGATTGATGGTTCCTTTTAAAGCAGCCTCAACAATAGGATTTACGGTTATGTTTTTAATATTCGCTTTGGCGCTAAAAACATCCTGATCGATTCTAAATGAAAGTTTGTCCAGATTTACGTAAGTATCGTTTAAAATCCCTGTTTCATTGATGATTTTGGTGTCAATTACGATATTCTGAACCGATTTTGGTAAGTTCGGATATTGAAAAGAAGAATTATTGGATGCTATTTCTATATTAAATTTCGGAACCGTTGTGTCTGTTAATTCTCCTTTTGCAAAACCAGCAACAGTAAAATCTCCGGTTGTTTTTACACCTTCAAGACTTGCTGCATAAGCCGAAGGAATCAGACCTAAGAAATTGGTAAACGATGAGGTTGGTGTTTTAAATTTTAAATCATAAATCTGAGCTTTTTCTGCCATTTGAATAAATCCGTCAAATTCTAAAGGCAACTGATTGATTAAAGCTTTGTTCTCTTTAAAAGTATATTTACTTTTCTCCAGATCAATTCCTAAAACAGCATCCAAAGTCAGTTTTACATTTTTAAGATAATTCATTTTATCCATGTCCAAAGATACGTTCGCTGTCGTTTTTGTGTTTAAATCCAGTTTAGAATTGGTAAAATCTCCTGTTCCTTCGTGATTCAGACTGTCGATAACCATTTTTATTTTAGAACCCTGATCGATATATCTGAAAGTGAAATTTTCAATTTTATAGTTCTGTATTTTTAACGAAAGAGGATCGCTTTTGCCTTCTGATTTGGTTTCTTTTTCATCTTTCAAAGCAATATCAAAGTTTCCAATTCCGTCTTTATTGAAAATAATATTAATTAAACCGTTTTGAGAACTGATTCCCTCAATGTTCAAAGGTTCTTCTTTTCCTTTAAAAAGTTCTTTGATACTCATTTTTAAATTCAGCTCTCCCAATGAAACCAGAGTGTCGCCTTCAAAAGGTGCTTTGTTGATAATAACAAGCTTTTCAATCGAGACATTAGCATTTGGAAAGTTTTTGAACAAACTTAAATCAGCATCTGCAAAACTTACTTTTGCATCGACACTTTTATTGATTGCCTCAGCAATTTTAGCTTTGATCTGATCCTTGAAAAGATAAGGAACAGCAAATAAGGCAGCAACCAAAACTACGAGTACAATTCCTGTGATTTTTAAAATTTTCTTTGACATAACTATTTAATATTTGGGGTTTGAATAGACAAAAAAATGATAAATGACTGTAGCAAAAATAGCTTTTTATACCGGAGCTTTTTGGTAATTTTTTGATAAAATCAATAAAAAAATCCGTTTGAGTTTACTATTTCAAACGGATTCAGTTTAATTTTTATTGTTATTTCTGGATAAATGAGACTATTTTGGAAGTCAGCGTTTCAGAAATGGGCAGGGTTTCGTTGTTGTAGCTTTCTAAATTTGCCTGCTGGTCTCCTTCGATAATTTTCATGATATGGTTCATGTTGTCTATAATCAGTAATTCAGAATTGGTATTGGCTTTGGATAAATTGTCCGCATCTTTTACTGTTACTTGTAAATCTTTTGTTCCCTGAATAATCAAAACAGGAAGATTTAATTTTTTAATTTCTGTCTGTGGATTGTATTTAAACCATGAAATTAAATAGGGCTGAACGCTTGGTCTAAAAAGCGAATTGAGCATGGGGTCAACATTCTTTACTGTTTTGCCACTCTTCAGACTGTCAATAATAGGAAACGTCATGTCTTCAATCTGTTTCATTCCTTTGGAAGAAATTTGTGCTTTTAAAATTTTATCAGCACTGTCTCCGGCTCCTGCAATCGAAACAAATTTGTCTGCTTTTGCTCCGGCAATCATTCCGATTAGGGATCCTTCACTATGTCCGATTACAACTACTTTAGAAAAACGTTTGTCTTGTTTTAAGAAGTTTATCCAGCTTTTTGCATCTTCCGTATAATTTTCAAAAACCAGACCCGATTCCGAATTGGCCGCGGGTTTGCTTTCACCAATTCCTCTTTTGTCAAAACGTAATGAAGCAATTCCGTGTTTCGCTAAAGCTTCAGCAAGCATTTTTAGCGAATTGTTTTTCATCATCGGGTTATTACCGTTTCTGTCTGTTGGGCCTGAACCGGCAATGATTAAAGCTACCGGGCATTTTTTGGATACATCAGGCATTGTCAGCGTGCCGAGTAACTGGTCGGTGTTTATTTTTAATACAGCCGGCGATTCCTTAAAAGTGAATTCTTTTTTATCCTGAGCATTTACAAAGCTTAGAATAAAAACGGTTAGAAGAAGAATTATTTTATTCATTTCCTGAGATTATTTGATACTGATACTGTAAGGCATTATGGCCTGAGCGCCCTTTAATTTTTGAAGTCTTTTGATGTGTTCGATAAGAATATAATTTTCCTCACCAATTTCTTCTTTTATAAATGATTCTTTTGATTTCGCAAAAGGTAATCCGTTCAAAAGGTCGTTTAAAGTTTTATCGTATTCAGGATAATTTTGTGTGCTGTACGATTTTATTTTGGCAATTTTGGCAGCTTCAGCAATGGCATCATTTAATCCTCCAATTTTGTCTACCAAACCAATTTTTAAAGCTTCGCTACCAGACCATACTCTTCCCTGAGCAATCTCATCTACCTGAGCAAAAGTCATTTTTCGGCCTTCTGCAACGTGGGTTACAAAAGTCTTGTAAATGTGCTCAACACTTTCTAATGTAAAAGCTTTGAATTTTTCATCAACAGGTACAAACGGGCTGTAGTTAGCTGAGTTTTCATGTGTTTCTACCTGCTCTGTATTGATTCCTAATTTATTTGCCAACGGACTAAAATTCGGCAGAACACCAAATACCCCGATTGATCCTGTGATTGTGTTTTTTTCGGCAAAAATTTTATTAGCGTTGCAGGCAATGTAATACCCTCCTGATGCAGCATAATTACCCATAGAAACTACAACAGGTTTTACCTTTTTAGTAATTTCAATTTCTCTCCAGATCAAATCAGAGGTCAGGGCACTTCCGCCCGGGCTGTCAATTCTTAAAACAATCGCTTTTACATCCTCATTTTTTCTGGCTTCCTGCAAAGATCGTCTCATAGAACCTTCACCAATTTGATTAACATCGCCTTCACCGCTTCCAATTTCGCCCTGAGCGTAGATAATGGCAATCTGATCGGTTACCGTGTTGGCTAAAGCGGTAGTGATATTATTTTGAGTGTAATCTGAAATCGAAATTTTATTATAATCGTCATCTCCTTTTACTTTTAAGGCTTTTTTGATGGCGTTGTGATATTCATCTTCATAGGCAACAAGGTCAACCAGATGCTGGGCTTTTGCCATTTCTGGAGTTCTTGCCAGTAATCCGTTTGCGATTTCGTTTAGTTTGGTAACCGGAATATTACGGCTTTTCGAAATATCGGTCACAACAGTTGCCCAAATAGAATTTAAAAGAGCTGTTATTTGCTCTCTGTTGGCTTCGCTCATTTTATTTTCAAGAAAAGGCTCAACAGCACTTTTATATTTTCCATGGCGGATAACTTCCATGTGAATACCTGATTTTTCCTGAAAATCTTTAAAAAACATTACTTCTGATGAAAGTCCTTTAAAATCCAGATCTCCTGCCGGATTCAGATAAACAGTATTGGCTACCGAGTTCAGATAATATTCTTTTTGGGTATACATATTGGCGTAAGCCCAGACAAATTTTCCTGATTTTTTGAAGCTTTCCAGCGCATTTCTTAAATCTTTATACTGTGCCAGTCCTAACGATGATTCGTCATTTAATATGGAGATCCCTTTGATTTTATCGTCAGTTTTTGCTGCTTCAATAGCATTGATAACATCAGTAAGTCCAATCTCTTTTTGATCAGAAAAAACACCAACCCAGGGGTCTTTGTATTTTCCGGCATAATCATTTTTGATGTCTTTTAAATCCAGTTCAATAACCGAATCAGCTTTGACAGTAACGCTGTCATCACCTCCAAAAATAGCTCCAATCAGGATTATTCCAAAAAAGAACAGCATGATAAAAACAAAAATACCAATTACAGTGGCAACTACATTTCCTAGAAATTTCATAAGTATATTTTTTTAATAAGTAGCAAAAACAAATGTTTCGTTACAGATTTTGATAAGCGATTTTAAATCGTAGCCAGAACCTGTATCACAAATATATTGTTAATTCTAAAATAGTTTTAGTTAATTTGCATAATTATGAAATCACAGCATCAGGTCGTTTTATCTATAGGAAGCAATCAGGGAAATCGGTTAGAAAACATTCAAAGTTGTATTAATTTGATACATCAGGAAGTGGGAACCGTAATCCGGGTTTCAAAATTATACGAGACGCCTGCGTGGGGATTCGAAAGCGATGCTTTTTACAATTGTGCATTGCTGCTGCATAGTTTTTCTTCAGCACAGAAAATACTCAGTCAGGCTTTAAAAGTTGAAAAAAAACTGGGAAGAATTCGTTCTGATCAGCAAGGATACCAATCCCGAATTATTGATGTTGATTTGATTGCTTATGACGATGAAATTATCGAATCGGAAAAACTTCAGATTCCACATCCATTAATGCAAAACCGAAATTTTGTTTTACTGCCAATGAAGGATTTGGAGTTAGACTGGAAACATCCCGTTTTTCAGAAAACAGTTTCAGAGTTAATTTCTATTACTTCGGACAACAGTGTTTGTACAATGGTTCAGGAGTTGAAGAGTCCCTTGCAGGAAATTCCGTTAGAGCACTTCAATTACATTGCTTTTGAAGGAAATATAGGGGCTGGAAAAACTACTCTGGTTCAAAAAATTGCTGAAGATTTTAATGCAAAAACTGTTTTGGAACGTTTTGCAGATAATCCGTTTTTGCCAAAATTTTATAAGGATCAAAACAGATATGCTTTTCCGCTGGAGATGTCTTTTCTGGCAGATCGTTATCAGCAACTGTCCGATGATTTGGCGCAATTTGATTTATTTAAAGATTTTGTAATTGCAGATTATCATATTTTCAAGTCTTTGATATTTGCTAAAATCACACTTGCTGAAGATGAATATCGTTTGTATCGCAACTTATTTGATATTATTTATAAAGAAATGCCAAAGCCTGATCTGTATGTGTATTTGTATCAAAATACAAACAGATTACTTCAGAATATTAAGAAGCGAGGGAGAAATTATGAGCAAAATATTTCTGCTGAATATTTGGATAAAATCAATAACGGCTATTTAGAATATATTAAATCCCAAACAGATTTAAACGTGCTGATAATCGACGTTTCTGATCGTGATTTTGTGAAAAACCACGAAGATTATCTCTTTATACTGAATGAAATTCAAAGGGTAATTTAAATAATGTGCCAATTTGATAATTATCTCATTTTCTAATTGACCAATTCTCAAATTAAATCTTTTACCTCTTTTCCATTTCTTAAATTCAGAGTGGTTAGTTGATTGTTGTTGCAATAAAAATTAATCAAATTACTATTTTTAGATACATCTAGGAGATCAATTCATTATCATTAAAACCCTTTGGTAGAAATAGTTAAGAGAGTTCTAAAATAAATACTGCTATTAAACTTTTTTGTTTAAAAAGTGCTAATTTGTATATAAATCATAAATTCCAGTTGATTTTCTTGAATAAATCCCAAACTACAATTCCGGCACTAACTGATATATTTAATGAATGTTTGGTTCCCAGCTGTGGAATTTCAATGCAGCCATCACAAATAGCTACGGCTTCCTGAGCAACTCCATAAACTTCGTTTCCGAAAACCAATGCATATTTTTGATTTTTCTCTACTTTAAAATCCTGAAGAAAAACAGCACTTTCTACTTGTTCGATAGCAAGAGTTAATACATTTTCTTTTTTTAGATTTTCAATTACTTCCAAAACATTTTCATGATGTTCCCAGATCACAGTTTCAGTCGCACCAAGAGCTGTTTTGTGTATTTCCTTATTCGGAGGAGTAGCTGTGATGCCGCATAAGATGATTTTTTCTACTAAAAAAGCATCGGCAGTTCTAAATACAGATCCTATATTGTGTAAACTGCGAATATCATCCAATACTAAGATCAGGGGTGTTTTCTCAGATTTTTTAAAATCATCAATGGATTTTCTGTCCAGCTCACTATTTTCAAGTTTTCTCATTTGCGTTTGATTGAATTCAGGTCATAAAAAAAGCTTCCAAAGTTAAGGAAGCTTTTTGAATATTTTTATTGTTTTTTTTACTAGCTTTTTGTCGGTTCTGGTAGAACAGTACCTTTAATAGTAAGGATTTTTGTTGGTTGTCCTTCAGCATTAGAAGTAACCGTTACCGTTTTTGTAAATGCACCCGGTCTGTCAGTAGCATATTTTACACCAATTACACCTTTTGCACCTGGAGCAATTGGTTCTTTTGGAGTACTTGGCACGGTGCAACCGCATGATCCCTGAGTGTTCGTAATGATTAATGGTTTTGTTCCGTTGTTTACAAAAACAAACTGGCGGTTACCATCAGCTTTAAAAGCGATAGTTCCGTAGTCAATTGTTTCGTTTTCAAAAACCATTCCTGCTCCCTGAACTTTAGCAACTTTTGCTGTATTAGCTTTTTTTGTACTTTGTGCGTTAGAAGCTGTAATACCAGCTACAGCTAACATAGCGAATAAAATTATTTTTTTCATCTTTTAAGCGTCTTTGTTTTAATTATGAAACAAATCTATGTAAAATTCTCATATCTGCACTTAAAAATTTCTTAAAATATTTTAATTTTTGACACCAGCGATATTCCTTCAAAATATCCTAAATTCGCTGTCGTAATTTTCATTTAAAACATAATTAATTTGGCAGCGAAAGAGAAAGTGGTGAAAGAAACACCATTGATGAAACAGTATAATGAAATTAAGGCGAAATATCCTGATGCGTGCTTGCTTTTCAGAGTAGGGGATTTTTATGAAACTTTCGGGGAAGACGCTATCAGAGCCTCTAAAATCCTTGGGATTACATTGACCAAAAGAGGCGCAGGTTCAGATACCGAAACAGCTTTGGCTGGTTTTCCGCATCATTCTGTTAATACCTATCTGCCAAAATTAGTAAAAGCCGGACTCCGGGTAGCGATCTGTGATCAGCTCGAAGATCCGAAAATGACAAAGACTATTGTGAAACGTGGTGTTACAGAACTCGTAACTCCTGGGGTTTCCTTAAATGATGAGGTTTTACAGTCAAAAACAAATAATTTTTTAGCTTCAGTTTATTTTGCTAATAAAAATATCGGAATTTCTTTTCTGGACGTGTCTACAGGGGAGTTTTTAACGGCTCAGGGAAATGCCGAATACATTGATAAATTATTGCAGAATTTTAATCCAAGTGAAGTTCTGGTACCCAAAAATAATAAAAGCAATTTCAAGGATACTTTTGGGGATGATTTTCACAGTTTTTATCTGGAAGACTGGATTTACAAAGAAGATTATGCTTTAGAAACTTTGACAAAACATTTTCAAACGGTTTCTCTAAAAGGTTTTGGAGTTGAAGAGCTAAAAGAGGGGATTATTGCTTCCGGGGCAATTTTATATTATTTATCAGAGACGCAGCATAATCGTATTCAGCATATTACGGCAATTCAGCGTATTGCAGAAGATGCTTATGTTTGGATGGATCGTTTTACTATCCGAAATTTAGAATTGTATCATAGTTATAATCCGAATGCGGTTACACTTTTAGATGTTATTGATAAAACACTTTCTCCGATGGGAGGGCGTTTGTTAAAGCGATGGCTGGCACTGCCTTTAAAAGATGCTAATAAAATAAAAGGGCGCCATGAAGTTGTGGCTTATCTGAAATCGAATCCTGAAATCCTTTATAATATTCAATATCAGATTAAGCAAATTTCGGATTTAGAACGTTTGATTTCTAAAATAGCAGCAGGTAAGGTTTCACCCCGTGAAATTGTTTATTTGAAAGAGTCTTTGGATGCCATTATTCCTATAAAAACACTTGCGCTCGAAAGTCCTCAGGAAGCGGTAAAAGTTATCGGAGACAGTTTGCATGCTTGTGATTTGCTCCGCGAAAAAATTAAAACTACTTTAAACCAGGATGCGCCGGTTGCCATTTCAAAAGGAAATGCAATTGCAGGGGGAATCAGTCAGGAATTAGATGAATTACGCGCTATTTCGACTTCCGGGAAAGAATTTTTGGAAGGAATTGAAAAAAGAGAGTCAGAGAGAACTGGAATTTCTTCGTTAAAAATTTCTTTTAATAATGTTTTTGGATATTATATCGAAGTTCGAAATACACACAAAGATAAAGTTCCGGAAGAATGGATTCGTAAGCAGACTCTGGTAAATGCTGAACGTTATATTACGGAAGAATTAAAAGAATATGAAACTAAAATTTTAGGAGCGGAAGAGAGGATTTATAAAATTGAAACAGATCTTTTCGAGCAGTTGGTAGCATGGATTGGAACTTATATCAAGCCAGTCCAGATGAATGCTTATTTGATTGCGCAGCTGGACTGTTTGTGTTCGTTTACGCAAATGGCTGTCGAAAATCAATATGTATGTCCTGAAATTGACGATACTTTTGAACTAGATATCAAAAACGGAAGACATCCTGTAATCGAAAAACAATTGCCTGTTGGAACGCCATATATTGCAAATGACGTTTTCTTAGATAGAGAAACACAGCAAATTATTATGATTACCGGACCAAACATGTCTGGTAAGTCGGCTATTTTAAGGCAAACTGCTTTGATTGTGCTTTTGGCTCAAATGGGAAGTTTTGTCCCTGCTGATAGTGTCAGAATGGGAATTGTGGATAAAATTTTTACAAGGGTTGGAGCTTCAGATAATATTTCGATGGGTGAGTCTACGTTTATGGTCGAAATGAACGAAACGGCTTCTATTTTGAATAATATTTCAGAAAGAAGTTTGGTGTTGTTAGATGAGATCGGACGTGGAACCAGTACCTACGACGGAATCTCGATTGCATGGGCGATTGCTGAATTCTTGCATGAACATCCGGGAAGAGCCAAAACGCTTTTTGCAACCCATTACCATGAATTAAATGAGATGACAGAATCGATGCTGAGAATCCAGAATTTTAATGTGGCGGTAAAAGAATTGAAAGACACTGTTTTATTCGTACGAAAACTGGTGAAGGGCGGGAGTGCGCACAGTTTCGGGATTCATGTGGCTAAAATGGCAGGAATGCCTCAGTTGGTTATTACGAAAGCACAAAAACTTTTGAAAAAATTAGAAAAGAACCATTCGAGTGATGCTCTGAATGGAATAAAATCAGCCAACGATGAAATGCAAATGAGCTTCTTTAATTTGGATGATCCCTTGCTTGAAGAGATAAGAGAAGAGATTTTAAACCTCGATATTAATGCTATTACACCGGTAGAGGCTCTGATGAAACTGAATGAGATCAAAAGGATGCTGGTTAAAAAATAAAATTCTTAAAATTTTCAAATTTAAACTTTAGGTTATCAGAGCGTTATAAAATAAGTATATTTTTTTTTGAAAAAACGCTTGTGTAATTGAATAAATGTCCTAAATTTGCACTCGCAATATGAAACAAGTTAAGTGTTGCAGTTCTTAAATAGAATTTGAAATGCGAAAATAGCTCAGTTGGTAGAGCGCGACCTTGCCAAGGTCGAGGTCGCGGGTTCGAGCCCCGTTTTTCGCTCCAAAACCATACAATGCTCGGATGGTGAAATTGGTAGACACGCTGGACTTAAAATCCAGTGAACAGCAATGTTCGTGCGGGTTCAAGTCCCGCTCTGAGTACAAAAGCCTCTTCGAAAGAAGAGGCTTTTTTTATTGTGTAAATTTGATTAAAATAAATTTACGCCGTAAATTTATTTTGTTGTTAGTGTTGAATCAACAATCAACAATCAACAATCAACAATCAACAATCAACAATCAACAATCAACAATCAATATGGGGGCTTTTGTAATCAGCAGGCGATTTAATGATGAGTATAAATTTGTTTTTACTTCAAGGAAAGGGAAGGTGATATTTACAAGTTTGAGTTATGAATTGAGGTTTGAGTGTGAAGAGGATATTGAAAAATTTAAAGCAAATATTGAGCTTGCAAAATTTTTAAAATTTAAAGGTTCTGGTGGGAAGTATTTTTTTAAATTGATGCTGGGGGATATTCATTTTGCTACGAGTCGAAAATACACTACAGAATTGCTTCTTCAGAAAGGGATAAAAGAGATTGTGACTTATGCTTCAAAAGCGGAGATTTTGGATTTCTCTTCCAATGAATTGGTTTTTGAAGATGAGATAGCTGTTGAGGATGAAATGGAATAAAAAAAAGCGTTTGCAAATGGCAGACGCTTTTTTTTGTGTTTTAAGAATGTAATAAAAAAAAAACCATCACATTGGATGGTTTTAAAATTTTTAGAACTGGGTTCTAATTATTTTTTTACTTCTTTAGCAGCTTCTTCAACTTTTGCAGCAGCAGTATCTACAGTTGCAGCAGCAGAATCAACAGTTGCAGCAGCAGAATCAACAGTTGCAGCAGCAGAATCAACAACAGCAGCAGTAGAATCTACAGCTCCTTCAGTAGCTGCAGCGTCAGCTTTTTTACAAGATACAACAGTTAAAACAGCAACAACAGCTAAACTTAAAAATACTTTTTTCATCTTACTTTATTATAAAAGGTTAATTATTAATTCGAGGCAAAGATATAAATTTTTTAATATGTAAAATATTTTTTTATTTTTTTTTTAAAATATTTTCCTTCGTCACTCGATGTTCTTATTTATCAATTAATGTGCCAAAACTACTGAAAAGAAGCGTATTGTTGTTTTTTTTGTAAATTTTGTGTTTCGTTGAATATTTAAAAAAGATTTGGCTATTTCAATTGGTTTGTTTGTGTTTTGTTTTGTTTTTTGATTGATTATTTTTTATCGGAAAAATCTTTTACGGTTGTTTTTTTTAGAAAATGAAGTTTGTAAAATCTAATTTAGGCAATTTAGTATTTCAATTAATGGATTTTATGATCGTATTGGTTGCCCCTTTGTTGTTCTGAATATATAACCTGCAAATTTCTCCTTTTTCTCTTAGGTAATTTTCGTCAGAAAGCAGACGGTCAAAGGTCTGTTTTAGTTCCTCTCGGTTAGAAATAACCATGCATCCTTTCAGGTTTACCAATTCAATTGCTTCAGCGAATTTTGAATAATTAGGGCCAATAACAATTGGAATTCCAAAAGTAGCGGGTTCCAAAATATTGTGAATACCAGGATTTCCAAATCCGCCACCTACGTAAGCAATAGTTCCGTAACTGTATATTTTAGTTAGTAATCCAACGGTATCAATAATGAAAACACTATACTCAGCTAAAGCTTTGTGTTCTTTTTCGGAAAACAAAATCGTTTTTTTTGTAATCGCATTTTTCAGACTTTCAATTTGGTCTGGTTTTATGTTGTGCGGAGCTATAATAAACTTTACTGAAGAAGGAGCCTGATTGATATATTCTGTTAATAGAGTTTCGTCTTTTGGCCAGGAACTTCCAATGACTATCAGTGGATGATTGTTTTTGAAAGTTTCGATAAAACTGAGTGAATTGTCTCTTTCTAAAATGGCATTTACACGATCAAAACGGGTGTCTCCGGAAACAATTACGTTGTGAAATCCTATTGATTTTATTTTGTTTTTGGAATCTTCATTCTGAACAAAAAAATAAGTAAAAGTTTTTAATGCTTTTCTGTAAAATCCCCCATACCATTTAAAAAACATTTGGTTGTCCCTGAAAATACCGGAAATTAAATAAACAGGTGTTTTTTGCTTTTTTAATTCTTCTAAATAATTAAGCCAAAATTCATATTTGATGAAAAATGCTAATTCCGGATGTGCTAATTTTAAAAATTCTTTAGCGTTGCTTTTGGTGTCAAGCGGCAGGTAAATGGTTACATCGGCGATGTTATTGTTTTTACGAACTTCATAGCCGGATGGTGAGAAGAAAGTTACAATGATTTTATGTGTCGGGTATTTTTCTTTGATTTTTTCAATTACCGGCAGCCCCTGTTCGTATTCACCCAGTGAAGCCGAATGAAACCAGATTGTTTTATCTTCAGGTTTTATTTTTTCTTTTAAAATGGCAAAAACATTTTTTCGTCCATTTACAAAAAGTTTCATTTTTGGACTAAAAAACGCTGCTATTTTAAGGAAAAAACCAGCAATGATGACGAGTAAATTGTATAGATAAAGCATCTGTTTATTTTTGGTGCTAAATTACGTTTCTTTCGATTATTTTCATTGTTCGAAGGTATTAAATAACTATTTTTGCTTCTCGTTTTAAAGATTTTGCTTTAAAGGCATATCTTGGATTTAAATAAGAAAGATAAATGAAAAAAATTCAAATGGTTGACTTGAAGAGTCAATACGAAAAAATAAAATCTACTGTTGATGCTTCTATTCAGGAAGTTTTAGATACTAATACTTATATAAATGGTCCGTTGGTTCATCAGTTTCAAAAAAACCTTGAAGAGTATTTGGGTGTGAAACATGTGATTCCTTGTGCAAACGGAACCGATGCTTTGCAGATTGCTATGATGGGGCTTGATTTGAAGCCTGGTGACGAGGTTATTACAGCTGATTTTACATTTGCAGCTACTGTAGAAGTTATTGCTTTATTGCAGCTGACCCCAGTTTTGGTAGATGTTGATTTGCATAATATGAATATTGATATTGATGCGATTAAAAAAGCTATTACGCCAAAAACAAAAGCAATTGTTCCGGTGCATTTATTTGGGCGTGCCGCCAATATGGATGCTATTATGGAAATTGCAGCAGAGCATAATTTATATGTAATTGAAGATAATGCACAAGCGATTGGAGCTGATTATGTTTCTAAATCAGGAACAAAAACTAAGGTTGGGGTAATTGGTCACGTTGCAGCAACATCGTTTTTTCCGTCTAAAAATTTAGGCTGTTATGGTGATGGGGGGGCAATTTTTACAAATGATGATAAACTAGCGCATATTATTCGCGGAATTGTAAACCACGGAATGTACGAGCGTTACCATCATGATGTTGTGGGGGTGAATTCACGTCTGGATAGTATTCAGGCAGGTGTGTTGAATGCAAAATTACCTCTTTTGAATGAGTACAATGCATCGCGTCGTTTGGCAGCAACCAAATACAACGCTGCTTTTGCAGGCAACGAAAAGATTGTCACGCCGGAATTTGATGCAAATGGAAATGATCATGTTTTTCATCAATATGTGTTAAGAATTTTAAATGCAGACCGAAATGCTTTAATGCAGCATTTGCTGGATAAAGGAATACCATGTGCAATTTATTACCCAATTCCTTTGCATTCTCAGAAAGCTTATGTGGATTCACGTTATAAAGAAGAGCAGTTTCCGGTAACTAATCAATTGGTGAAAGAAGTAATTGCATTGCCAATGCATACTGAGCTTGATGATGAGCAAATTAAATTTATAACAGATTCTGTTTTAGAATTTCTGGCTAAATAATTTAATTTTGAAAACAAATAAAACCCCAAATCTAACTGATTTGGGGTTTCTTTTTTAATCTACTTTCTTTAAAACCAAAAGTTTTCCTGAAGGATTGGAAAGTGTGAGTCGGTTGTTTTTAATCGAATAAGTAGTGGTGCTTTGAAGTGTTTTAATGAATTTGTCTTCCTTATTATTTTCGGGGCACGCCATTAAAGTTGAAATAATATTGTTAAAACGAAGGAGATCGTTTTCGAAAAATAAACTTCCGTTAATTGAGTTGCAGCCTCCAAATCCCATAAATCTGTTTTCTGCAGCGTGGATCTCAATGCGGGGCAATTCTTTCTGAAAATCGGTTGTAAAAACTTTATATCCATCTAATTCTTCTAAAACCCAAATGTCATGCAGGCGGTAATCGGTAATGTATTTTCCGCATCCTTCCACTTTTTTTAAAGAGCCGTCAGAATTGCTTTTGATTTCAACAGTAACTTTATAAGGTGAAATAATTCCGGACATAGAATCCTGACAATCTATTTGTTGAATAGAAATTGCCAGACTGGCTGTTGTGTTTTTTACTTTGTAGGTTTTGATATTCGCATCCATTGCTCTTGTAGGTTTTGCAGATGAGAATGCAAGGGTTTTCTTTTCTTTGGTCAGTAATGTAAAGATAATTTGTTCCGGACTTATTTTCAATTCCCAGAAAGGTTTATTTCCTGTTGCTTTAAAATAAATAGTAAGATCTTCATCGGACTTTTTTTCTGAAGAATTGTTATTTATCTCTTTTAAATTGGAGTCTTTTGGGTTGACGGTTTTGCAATTGTAGGCAAAAGAAATTATGATGATTAAAATGAAGTACTTTTTCATTGAGTTTTTTAAAAATTTAAATCATTATCAAATATAAAATCAGATAGATAAGTAACGGCTGGTTACTCAAATTTAGGAAAAATATCACAGGTTGCAGAATTTTTAAATTTGGGTTACAGCTCAAACAGCCCTTACTTACTGGGGATACGATAAAATACGTATTTAGAAAAATTCTAATTAATGAAAAAATTACGTAATAAGTATTTTTGTATAAGTATAAATACGTATATTTGCGTAGTAATACTTAATTAAAGAAATCATGATTAGAGTAATAGTAGTTGGAAACGGCATGGTTGGGTACAAATTTTGCGAAAAGTTTATCGCAAAGTCAGGACAGGAAAAGTATCAGATTACCGTATTTGGTGAAGAACCTAGACGTGCTTATGATCGCGTTCACTTGAGCGAATACTTTGGAGGGAAAACAGCTGATGATTTATCATTGTCAACAAGCGAATGGTACGCAGAAAACAATATTACGCTGAATACTTCTGAATTAATTACAGATATTAACAGAGAAGAAAAAACAATACACACACATTTAGATAAAAAACATACGTACGATTACTTAGTTCTTGCAACGGGGTCTGCGGCTTTCGTTCCGCCGATTGACGGGGTAGAAAAAGAAGGTGTTTTTGTATACAGAACTATTGAGGATCTTGATGCAATCATGGCGTATGCTAAAAAAATAAAACAAAAAGGGGCTACTGAGGCTGCTGTTTTGGGTGGAGGTTTGTTGGGACTTGAAGCAGCAAAAGCGGTTCGTGATTTAGGATTGAATCCGCATGTTGTTGAGTTTGCGCCTCGTCTGATGCCTAGACAGTTAGATAAAGGAGCGAGCGATATGTTGCAGTCAAAAATAGAGGAATTGAATATTGGAATTCATCTTAATAAAGCAACACAATATATCGACGGAAAGGAATGCATAACGGGAATGATGTTTGCTGATGATGAATTGTTAAAAGTAGACATGTTGGTTATATCTGCCGGAATTAAACCGCGTGATGAGCTGGCGAGAGTTTCGGGACTTGAAGTTGGTTTGCGTGGCGGTATTGTGGTAAACAATCAAATGCAGACATCAGATCCTTCTATTTATGCGATTGGTGAAGTGGCTTTATATAATCAAATGATTTACGGACTGGTTGCTCCGGGGTACGAAATGGCCGATGTGGCTGCAGAGCAGATCTTAAATGGTTCTAAAACCATGAGAGAAACCATCGATATGTCGACACAATTGAAATTGATTGGTGTTGAAGTTGCGAGTTTTGGTGATCCTTTTATCGAAAATGATGAGGTAACCGCTATTATTTATGAAAATAAATTATCAGGAGTTTATAAAAGAATTAATGTAACTAAAGATTCTAAAACTTTATTAGGTGGGATTTTAGTAGGTGATTCTAGTGATTATAATTCGCTTTTCCAGATTTACATCAACGGAATGGCTTTGCCTAAAAATCCTGAAGATCTGATTTTAGGATCAAGAGACGGTTCTGAAAGTTCTGCTGTAGGTGTAATGGATTTACCGGATACTGCGGTAATCTGTTCTTGCGAGAATGTGACAAAAGGAGCAATCTGCTGTTCTATTCTTGATGAAACCTGTTCAAGCCTTTCAGATGTTGTAAAACTTACCAAAGCAACTTCAGGTTGTGGAGGATGTAAACCAATGGTTTCAGATCTTGTAAAAGCAGCTCAGAAATCGATGGGTAAAGAAGTAAAAGATGTTATCTGTGAACACTTTAGTTATACACGTCAGGAATTGTTTGATTTAGTTAAAATTAATAAATACGAGAATTTTTATGATGTAATCGATCATCACGGAAAAGGTGATGGGTGTGAGGTTTGTAAGCCTGTAATTGCCTCAATTTTCTCTAGTATTTACAACGATACTGCTAATAAACACGTTACTACTCAGGATACTAATGACAGATTTTTGGCTAACATTCAAAGAAACGGAACTTATTCAGTTGTGCCAAGAGTTGCCGGAGGAGAAATTACTGCCGAAAAATTAATCGTTATTGGAGAAGTCGCTAAGCAATTTGATTTATATACCAAAATTACCGGAGCACAGCGTGTCGATTTGTTCGGAGCGCATTTGGATGATCTTCCTAAAATCTGGAAAGTATTAATCGATAATGGTTTTGAAAGTGGTCATGCTTACGGAAAATCCCTTAGAGCTGTAAAAAGCTGTGTCGGAAATGCCTGGTGCCGTTACGGAATGGATGACAGTGCCGGTTTTGCAATCGAATTGGAAAACAGATATAAAGGAATTCGTTCTCCGCATAAACTAAAAGGTGGTGTTTCGGCTTGTATCCGTGAATGTGCCGAGGCTCGTGGAAAAGATTTTGGTTTAATCGCAGTAGAAGGCGGATGGAATTTATACATCTGCGGAAACGGTGGAGCTAATCCGAAACATGCTGTTTTGCTTGCTGAACAAATTGACAAAGAAACTGTTATTAAATATATGGACCGCTTTTTAATGTATTATATCAGAACGGCAGGTCCGCTGATCAGAACATCAACCTGGCTTGAAAAACTGGAAGGTGGTTTAGATTACTTAAAAGAAGTAATTATCGAAGACAGTTTAGGTATTTGTGAAACTTTGGAAGCTGAAATGCAGACTTTGGTAAATACATTTGAGTGTGAATGGAAACAGGTTCTTGAAAAACCAAGATTATTGAAACGTTTCAGTCACTTTGTGAACTCAGATGAAAAGGATGATAATGTAACTTTTGTTCCGATGAGAGATCAAAAAATGCCAAAAGCCTGGTCATAAATTGAATATTGACACATAGTAACATAGATTTTATAAACTCAAAAAGATATTGTTACAATCATACAAAATAGCTATGTGTGAGAAACGGGTTTCTTTTGGAGTTCCTTTTCCGATAATTAAAGTCTATGTTCCTATGTGTTCAAAAAAAAATAAAAAACAGAATTAACGATTGCTGTCCTCTTACCCTCTTTTTTACTGCGCCATCAAACTCTCTTGATTGTAAAAAGAGGGATAAGAATACAGATTATAAAATACAACCAAAATGGAAGAAATTTTAAACCAATACGAAACTGTACATCTAAGCGATGTTAAAATATGGTTCAAAGCCGGTAATGTGAGTGATTTTCCAACTAACCGTGGCGGTTGCATCAAATATAAAAACAAACAAATTGCGGTTTTTAACTTTGCACGCCGTAATGAGTGGTATGCTTGTCAAAATGCCTGTCCGCACAAAATGGAAATGGTGTTGTCAAGAGGAATGACAGGGTCTGCAGATGATGTCCCTAAAATTGCCTGTCCAATGCACAAAAAAACGTTTTCACTGGTAGATGGTTCAAACCTGAATGGCGATGATTTGAAAATTGCAACATATCCGGTTAAAATTGTTGAAGGCGAAGTGTTCGTTGGCTTTTTAGATTAATCTGCGTATATTTGAAAATATATTTTCAAAAAAATGAGTACACGTTTTCAAAAAGCAAGCGAATGGATTGATGCTGAAAATTCGCAGGATCCAAACATAGAGACAGATCAGAATATTGAATATCCAAAAGAGCTTTTATACTCAAACAGGATGTATGAAAAGCTGATGCAATTTTGTCCTGAAGCTTCAGAAGAGGTTCAGATTGCTTCAAAAGCACAGCACATCTGCCGCTGGAAAGTAGCACGCGAATCTTATCCAATGGATCGTGTAGGGTACTTAAGATGGCGGGAAGATCTGAAAAAATTTCATGCCAAAACTACTGCTGAAATTCTGGAAAGAGCGGGGTATGAGCAAACTTTTATTGATCGTGTTTCTTTTTTAATTGAAAAAAAACTTCTTAAAAAAGATGCAGAAACACAATTACTTGAAGATGTAATTTGTCTGGTATTTCTGGATTATTATTTAGAACCTTTTGTAGAAAAACATGATGATGAAAAACTCAAAAATATCATCAAAAAAACATGGGATAAAATGTCTGAAAAAGGACACCAGGAAGCCCTGAAAATCAATTATTCCGAAGAAAACTTAAATCTGATCAAAGCATCTTTAGGATTGTAAGCTGATTTTTTATGAAGTGAGCGAAAGTAGATTCCTTTTCCTGATAAAAACAAATATTGTCTTCGAATGAAAAAAAGCAATCTGGAAGTTGCAGAAAAAATTACATTCAAAAATTTACGGCGTTTGTATTTTTTTGCACTCTGGACTATTGCTATAACTGTTATTTTAAGCCAGCTTTTAATTCAGTATAACTTAAAACAGCAACTCAGCGATTCTAAAATTATCAATATTTCAGGAAAGCAAAGAATGCTGAGTCAAAGAATTACGAAAGAAGTTTTGATTTTAAACTTTGTTTCGGATGCTTCCCCAAAAAAAGAAATAGCCCATCTCAGGAGTTTACTATCCCTATGGAAAATTAATCAGGATGCTTTAGAAAATGGCAGTGATAGTCTCTCTTTTCCAAAAGAAAAAAGCGAAAGACTAAAGCAATTATATCTTGAGATAAAACCTAATTTTGAAGCTGTTGTGGAATCAACAGAACTGTTTTTGCTGAATCTGGAGCAAAAAAGTAATCCTGAAGTGAATCCAAAACTGGTTTCAGTAATTCTTAAAAATGAAAGTGTTTTTCTTTCGAAAATGAATGAAATTGTTAGCCAGTACGATATTGAAGCACATGAAAAAGTAACAGAACAGCGAAAAACAGAATACTGGATTTTCGGATTTACATTGCTGGTGCTGATTCTGGAGTTCTTTTTTATTTTTAAGCCGACCAATAAAAAAATTGAAAAGCTTATCGCTAAACTTTTATCGTCACAAAAGAAAGCCTTAAAACTGGCTTATGACACAGAAGTTATCAGTGAGATTAAGGAAAATTCGGTAAAAGAATTGAAATCGCTGAATTATGCGATGGAAAACACTTTGCTTTATTGCCGTATTGCACCTGACGGCTCTATCATTCACGTAGGTGAAAAATTTGCAAAACTTTTAAATTATACCAAATTTTCATCGAATAAAACGTTCTCGCAGGTTTTAACGGTTGATGAAAAAGAACAGCGTAACATAGATCGTATTATTTTTGAGAAACAAAGAAGTGGCTGGCAGGGTGAAATAAAAATACTTAACCGTGAAGATCAGACAATTTGGCTGGATTTGTCAATGGTTCCGGTGATGATAAAAAAAGATGAACTCGAACTTTTAATTGTTTGTTTTAATATTACCGAGCGTAAAAAAGCTCAACAGGAAGTGGAGCGTCTGAATATTGAAAATAGTACTGAAAAAATCAATCAGCAAAAAATTATTTCGAGCAAAATTGTTGAAAATCAGGAGAACGAACAAAATCGCATCGCCAAAGAAATTCATGACGGAATAGGACAAATGCTGACCGGATTAAAATTTAGTCTGGAAAGTATTAATCTGGATGACAAGGAAAAATCGGCACAGAAAATAGAATATCTGAAAAAACTATCGCTTGATATAATAAAGGGAGTGAGAACGGCAACTTTTAACCTGATGCCACCTGAATTAAGTGATCACGGAATAGTTTCGTCATTGTCAAAACTGACTCAGGAGCTTTCAAAACTAACAGGAAAAGAGATTTTGTTTTACAATAAAACCGATTTTGATCAGCGCTTAGACTCTTTGATAGAAATAAATATCTACCGTCTCACTCAGGAGGCCATCAATAATGCGATAAAATATGCTGAGTCGACTCATATTATTGTGCAGCTTTCTCATAGTGAAACCCTTTTGAGTGTTATTGTTGACGATAACGGAAAAGGTTTTGACAAGGCTGCGGTTGAGAAAAAACGAAACAGCGAATCAGGAATGGGGCTTTTGTTTATGAAGGAAAGGATACAATATATTAATGGTCGTGCATTTATAAACTCGATTCCGGGAGAAGGGACTAGAATTACTTTTAATATCCCTATTTAACAATGACAATAACAATTGCAAAATCAATAACAATTAAAATGTTTAGAGGAAATTAGGATTGCTATTGATTTTTGAAATTGACTTTGAAAAAATTACGTATCTTAGCCCTTTCTTATAGATGAATATACGTAAAAAATCAGAATTAAAATTAAGTAAAATATGAGTGATAATATTCGTGTAGTATTGGCAGACGACCATGTTTTTGTAAGGGATGGAATAAAATCTTTGCTTGAAAATGAAGCAAATATAGAGGTTGTAGGAGAGGCAGTAGATGGTGCAGATGCACTTGAAGTTGTTGCTGCACACAATCCCGATTTACTTATAATAGATATCAGGATGCCTAATCTTACAGGTATTGAGGTAGTAGAAAAACTTAGAAGCGAAAATAATAAAATTAAAATCATTATGCTTTCGATGCACGAATCGGAAGAATATGTTTTGAAATCTATAAAAGCCGGAGCCGATGGTTATTTACTGAAAGGTTCAAGTAAAGATGAATTTTTGAAAGCTTTGCATAACGTGTCAAATGGCGGAAAATATTTTAGCGGTGACATCTCTTCTATTTTAATTGGTCAGCTGACGACTTCGTCTCTTTCTGCAGAGCCTAAGCAAAGTTTAGGTGAAGAAATGATGATTACCAAAAGAGAAAAAGAAATTTTGGCTCTTTTGTTGTCAGGAAAAGGAAATAAAGAAATTGCTGAAGCTTTAGAAATAAGTAAGCGTACTGCAGAAGTTCATCGTTTTAATTTGATGAAAAAACTAAAAGTCAAAAACTTAATGGAACTTTCCAATAAGGCTACGGAATACTCTTTGTTGTAAAAACTAAGTATATTTACTTAAATATTTTTCAAAAACTGCGTTTTCGCAGTTTTTAACTACGTTATAGTACTTATTTTTGTTGAAAAATATAAGTACAATGAAAAATACGAATTCACTATCGCAATCTCACAAGATTTTATTTTTAAACACACTGGCTTTTACAGTATGTTTTGCATGCTGGACATTAAATGGCGTTTTAGTAACTTTTTTAGTAGACAACGGTATCTTTAACTGGAGTGTTGTTCAGGTAGGATGGTTGTTAGGTATTCCTATTTTGACAGGCTCTGTGATGCGCTTGCCAATAGGTATTCTTACAGATAAATTTGGAGGGAAATACGTATTTTCATTATTACTCTTACTTTGTTCTATTCCGTTGTTTTTATTGCCTTTAGCAGATAGTTTTGCAATGTTTGCAATATTAAGCTTCTTTTTCGGATTAGTAGGAACCAGTTTTGCTGTCGGAATAGGATTTACTTCTATCTGGTACCCGAAAGAATGGCAGGGACGTGCATTAGGAATCTTTGGCATGGGTAATGCCGGTGCCGCAATTACTACTTTTTTAGCTCCTTCATTATTAAATCATTTTTCAATAGAAGATCCTCAAAATGGCTGGAAAATTCTTCCTGTAATTTACGCAGTTGCATTATTGGTAATTGGAATAGCATTTTTACTATTTACAAAAAATAAAAAAGTAGAAAATAGTACCAAATCAGTTTCTCAAATGCTTCAGTCTTTAAAAAGTGCCAGAGTTTGGCGTTTTGGAGCATATTACTTTTTAGTTTTCGGATGTTTTGTGGCTTATTCGCAATGGTTATTGCCAAATTTCATGAACGTATATCAGACAAGTCTGGTGATGGGAGGTTTGTTTGCAACAATGTTCAGTTTGCCATCTGGTGTGATTAGAGCTTTTGGAGGATATTTGTCAGATAAATATGGTGCCAGAAAAGTGATGTATTGGGTATTGAGTTCTTCGGTTGTTTTAAGTGCTTTGTTAATGGTTCCGAAAATGGAAATTACCACAACCGGACCAGGTGTTTTGGCTACCAAAAAAGGAACAATTACTTCTGTAACAGATCAGAATGTTAAAATCGGGGATACTGATTTTGCTATTGCACAAAGAAAAGAAAATACTGCTGAAAACGCTATTTTTCCAACAAGTACATCGTGGCAGCAGGTTGTGGTAGAGCAAAACCAGCCTGTAAAGAAAAAAGAACTGCTTGCAAAAGGAATTACTGTAATAAAATTTGACGCCAATATGTGGGTTTTCTTAGTACTGGTAATTTTAATTGGAATTGCATGGGGAATTGGAAAAGCAGCTGTTTACAAACACATTCCTGAATATTTCCCTACCGAAGTTGGAGTAGTGGGTGGAATGGTTGGTATGATTGGAGGTTTAGGCGGTTTCTTTGGGCCGATTATCTTTGGTTACCTGCTAACGGCTACCGGAATCTGGTCTAGTTCATGGATATTTATTTTAGTTTTTTCTGTTATCTGTCTGATTTGGATGCATTATACAATTACTAAAATTATGAACGAAAAACAGCCGGTATTAGCCCGTGTTATCGATAGACAATAGTTTTTTATATTTTTTTAATTCATATTTTATTTAGTTATTTGAATTAGGCTATAGCCAAACTGTTCTATTTTTTTCTCCTTTTTGATATTCTAAAAAGGACATCAAAAAGAGTTTCTGAGTTTTTCTCAGGAACTCTTTTTTATACCAAATTATCTCCTGAACGATAGATGTCGTTTTTACATGAATTATTTTTTTTACAATAATTCGTAATGCTCGCCTCTTCGGGCAATCCAAATTATTTTTTAACCTAAAAATCAGTCAGTATGAAATCAACATTACTTAGATTGTCTTTGCTTGTTATGGTATCCTTTATTGTTTTTAGTTTTAAAGGAGAAAATACAAACAGGGCATTTTTTAAATCCGGAACAATAGATCCTCCAACAACCAAAAAATTAGCGTTAGAAAAAAAAGATGTAACAATAGGATTCATAAAGCTTACCGATATGGCACCTTTGGCTGTTGCGAAACACCTTGGCTTTTTTGAAGCTGAAGGCTTAAATGTGAAATTAGAAGTACAGGCAAACTGGAGAGATATTTTAGATAAAGTTCTCGATCAGCAAATAGACGGTGCGCAAATGTTAGCCGGACAGCCCATAGCCGCAGCAGTAGGCTGTGGCAGGCAGGGAGCTTTGGTTACAACATTTTCTATGGATTTAAACGGTAATGCCATTACGGTATCAAAAGACGTATGGTCAAAAATTGTGGACAGTATTCCGCAGGAGTATGGCAGACCTGTACATCCGATACCGGCAAGTGCATTGATGCCGGTTTTAAATATGTATAAAAAGCAGAAAAAACCTTTTGTTGTCGGAGTTGTTTCAGCCTATTCCAATCATAATTATCAGTTGCGTTATTGGCTTGCAGCTGCAGGAATCAATCCGGGATTTTATAACAATAATAATATCCAGGGAAGCAAAGGAACCACAGGCGGAGATGTATTGCTGAATGTAACAGCACCACCTCAAATGCCGGAAACTTTGCAGGCTGGTACTATAAATGCGTATTGTGTGGGAGAACCATGGAATCAGCAGGCTGTCGATCAGGGAATTGGGGTGCCGGTTGTAACGAGTAGGGAAATCTGGAAAAACCATCCCGAAAAAGTATTTGTCATGACGAAAGAATTTGTCGAAAAATACCCAAATACAACTATTGCTATTACAAAAGCTTTGATTAAAGCAGGGAAATGGCTGGATGATCCTGTAAACAGAAAAGAAGCCACCCGCATCTTGTCAAAATCGGCTTATGTTGACGGAGAAAAAAGAGTTATTGACAATTCGATGCTGGGAACATTTGAATTCGAAAAAGGAGACATACGATCTGTACCTGATTTTAATGTGTTTTTCAGATACAACGCAACCTATCCGTATTATTCTGATGGGATTTGGTTTTTGACTCAAATGAAACGCTGGGGGCAGATTGCAGAACCTAAAACAAATGAATGGTACCATTCTAAAATCAAAGAAGTGTATAAACCTGAAATCTGGATGAATGCAGCCAAACTATTATTAGAAGAAGGTTTCCTTGCAAAAACAGAAATTCCTGTAACAGATGGTTATAAACCTGCAACTACCGAATTTATTGATAATATGATGTATGACGGAAAAAAGCCTCTGGAATATATTAAAGGTTTTAAAATCGGGCTGAAGGATTAGTAGTATGGAGTTATTTCAGTGAATCCAAAAAAAATTAGCTGGAAAAAATATTTTTTCTTCAAAATTCACTTATATATTTTACCCTTTTCCTATTTCGGAAAAGGGTATTTTTTTTTGACTTAATAAATACGTATTATATACTTTAATTATTTATATTTGAATCGATTATGAACCCCAAATTCTATCCAAATGAAACCATTTCTAAAATTATCCATGTTAACCTTTTTTGTCACTCAAACTGGTATTGCTGAAAAATTCAATGAGGCTTTAATTTCAAAAAATTCAGAAATAAATTTTGCAAGAACCCAAAAAAGAGGAATTAAAAAAAACAACATTGTGTATTATGTCGAAAACGACCTGCAAACAATATCTGCTTATAAAAGAAGCAAATTGAAATGGCAGACCAATGTAATTTCTGTTTGCGGAGAACCAAAAAAAGGAAATCCTGAAATACGATATGTAGGATATAATGCAAACAAGCTGCTTATCGTTATGGGAAAACATAATTTTGCAGAAATTGACATAAATAGTGGTATGACAACACTTGTTGGTTAAGATTAAAAATATAGAGTAATAAAAGAAAGAGCTTTTGATTGATTTCAGAAGCTCTTTTTTTTGAAATTCAGGATTTACTAATTTTAGTATACAAATTTACCCTATATTTTTAATAATATTCAAAGATAAATGAAATGAAAAATAAGATTTTGGTAGTTCTATTATTCATTCTATTGGCATCTTGTCAAGAAAAAAAAATGGAGCTAAAATTAATGAACAAGGACATTGTAAGTAAAGGTTTTTCTATAGATACAATAGAATCTTTTTATAATCATTCTGTGTTTAATAGCGAAAAAGAAAAGTATGCTTTTACCAATGTTGTAAAATTTGAATTATCTAATAATACAGATAAAAAGTATTTGTTTTTTATTAAAAATTTAAATTTATCTGATATATATAATTTAGATATAATTATTGAAGATGAACAAAGTAATGTATTAGGGAAAAGCGAACCATTAATTGACCCTTCTTACAGTTGTAAATTGTTTAGTTTACTTGAACAACACTTTAAAATTGAGGATGAAAAAGAAGTATTGTTTAAAAAAATGGGCTATAATTTAAAAAGTAAAAATGTGAATTTTTATGACCAGTGGGTGGTTATTCCTGCTAAAGAAAAGTATGTTTTTCTGACATCGTTGCCTCTTCCATTTGTAGTTGAAGATACAGAAGAGAATTTAAGAAGGCCTATTTATTTTAAATTAAATCCTGAGAAAAGATATACATTTCGTCTGAAGTACAAACTAAAAGATGATATAGAGAAAATTCTACCAAAAGATATTCTGTCTAATTTCAGAGAAAATAATGTAGAGATTTTTAAAGGAGAAATTGCAACCCAAAAAATCCCCATTATTTTCAAGTAATATAAAAGTAAAACCTCACAGTTATTTTAGGATGGGAGAACTTTATGGATAAAGCATGAAAAGGTATGATAAAAATAAACGCAATAAAATGGCAAACCCCTGGACTCAAAGATGGAATGACCGCTACAGCAATGAAGAATTTGCGTATGGCACAACACCTAACAATTATCTGAAAGAACAGCTCGAAAAATTAAACCCCGGAACCATCCTTTTTCCGGCAGAAGGAGAAGGCCGAAATGCTGTTTTTGCTGCTAAGTCAGGATGGATTGCTGAAGCTTTTGATATTAGCACCGAAGGAAAAAACAAAGCATTAAAACTGGCTGAGATTAATAATGTAATGATAAATTATCAGGTTGGGGAATTAGAATTCCTGAATTATCAGGCAGAGCAATTTGATGCTATTGCCTTAATTTATGCACATTTTCCGGCAGAAATAAAATCGGCTATTCATAAAACGTTACAGCAATATTTACGCAAGGGCGGGATCGTAATTTTTGAAGCCTTCAGCAAAAAACATCTTGAATATCTGGCGAAAGATGATAAAGTTGGCGGTCCAAAAGATATTGAATCCTTATTTTCTATTGAAGAAATTAAATCTGATTTTCCTGATTATGAAATTATCGAATTGGAAGAAAAAGAAATTGAACTGAACGAAGGTTTGTTTCATAACGGTAAAGGCTCTGTGATTCGTTTTGTTGGGAGGAAAAAATAATGTGAGGTGTAAAATATAAATTTATTTAGATTTTTATTTTTAACTTATTGTTTTTCAGTGTTTTGTTTGTTGTTTTAATTTGTATTTTCGTAATAAAAAAACTATCAATTAACGTCGGCCTAATTTTTTTAAAAGGCGTTTCTCATTTTGTATTACCAATTTTTGGATTAAAGAATACTAAATTTAAACAACTTTATAATGGCAAAATCAAAAACAATTGTATTAGTACACGGCATGTTCGTGAATGATAGTAGCTGGTCAGATTGGAAACTGTATTTTGAGCAAAAAGGGTATACGGTTTATGCACCACCCAATCCCGGTCATGAAGGAAATCCTGCCGAACTTCGGGAAAATATTCATCCGAAACTTGTTGAAACAGGTTTTATAGATGTCGTAATGAACATCGCAGAACTTATTGATACACTGCCAGAAAAACCACTTGTTATCGGGCATTCAATGGCTGGTCTTGCAGTACAGAAATTACTGGATCTGGGTAAAGTGGATGCTGCGGTAAGTATAGACGGAGCGCCGCCAAAAAATGTTTTTCCGCCATTTTCTACGGTAAAAATTGTTTGGCCTGCTGTTAGTTTTTTTGCCAGTAAAGGGTATTATTTAGGAACAAGAGACTGGTACAACAGAGCGTTTTTCAATACACTTCCTAAATCTGAACAAGACAAAGCGTATGATTTAATTGCGGTTCCTGAAAGCAGAAAAATTGGACAGGAAACATTATTAAAATCTTTTTCGAACGCAGATTTCAAAAAATCACATCAACCGATTTTGTTTATCGGAGGAGGAAAGGACACAATTTTTCCGCCAGAATTAACGAAAAAGATTGCCGGTAAATACAAACATCCTGGCAGCAAAGTTGATGTAAAGATTTTTGATGACAAAAGTCATTATATCTGCGGCGAAAAAGGCTGGAAAGAAGTCGCTGATTATATTTTGAATTGGTACAACAATTTATAATTTATACATACAAATAGAGACGCACAGCGGTGCGTCTCTACAATATAAACTAACTAAACTTAAAACTAATTTTTATAAGTCATTCCCATATCTTCAATAGAGAATTTATCCGTCAATAAATGTAATAATCGGTCTCTTAGGGCGATATATTCAGGCATTTTTACGATTTCAATTTTGTTTCTTGGTCTTGGTAAATGTACTTCAACAATTTCACGGATTGTGGAAGCAGGACCATCATTCAAAACCACAATTCGGTCTGATAAAAACAAAGCTTCTTCAATGTCATGCGTAATCATTACAATTGTTTTTTCGCGGTTGTTCAGGTTCCATAATTTTAAAACTTCCAGTTGCATAGATCCTTTTGTCAGTGCATCCAAAGCGCCAAATGGCTCGTCCAGAAGCAATACACCGGGATTAATTGCGAAAGCTCTTGCAATGGCAACACGCTGCTTCATTCCACCCGAAAGCTGTCCCGGTAATTTGTCTTTGTGTTGATATAAATTCACCATTTTCAGGTTCTGAATCACGATTTCGTGTTTTTCTTTTTTAGAAACATTCATTACCGAATCAACAGCCTGGAAAATATTTTCCTCAACAGTCAGCCAGGGCAAAAGTGAGTAGTTTTGAAAAACAATGCCACGATCCGGTCCCGGTCCTTTTATTTTTTGATTGGCCAATTCTACAGAACCGCCGGTTGGCGTCAGCATTCCGCCAATAGCATTCATAATCGTTGATTTTCCACAACCTGAATGACCAATGATAGAGATGATTTCTCCTTTTTGAATAGATAAATTAATATCTCGAACAGCTATATATTTTCCTTTTGGAGTTGGGAACGATATTTCTAAATTTTTTATTTCTAAATAACTCATGATGTTTTAGTTTTAAGTTTTTAAAAAGTTTCAGGTTTCAGGTTTCAAGTTCCAGTGAAAAAACTTAGTATCTTAGCCACTTAGAACCTCAGAACCTTTTTTTAGGCTTTATAAGCCACTTTGCTCTCAATAAAAGTGAATAATTTGTCGAAAAGAAGTCCCACAATTCCGATGATGATGATGGCCGAAATTACTTTTTCCAGACTCAGGGCATTCCAGCTGTCCCATACAAAAAATCCAATTCCTGCTCCACCCGAAAGCATTTCTCCGGCAACAATTACCAGCCAGGCAACACTGATACTCAAACGCAATCCGGTAATAATGTGAGGCAAACTATACGGAATTAAAATTTTGGTTAAATAACGCATTTTTGAAAATCCGAAAGCTTTTGCCACATTTTTATGATCCTGCGGAATTGAAGCTATTCCGAAAGAAGTATTGATTAAAGTTGACCACAATGATGTGATGAAAACGATAAAAATGGTTGCCATTCCGGTATCTTTAAAAACCACAAGACCAATTGGAAACCATGCCAAAGGCGAAACCGGTTTTAAAAGCTGTACAATTGGATAGAAAATTTGTTTGCAGATGGTACTCGCTCCCATCAAAATTCCAATTGGAATCGCTATTAAAGAGCCTAATAAAAATCCGGACAAAACGGTTTTTATCGAATTGAATAACTGTAATCCGATTCCTTTGTCATTCGGACCATAATCGTAAAAGGGATCGCTCAGCATTTCTTTCAAAACGGTAAAAGTAGCCAAAGGTCCAGGAAGAGCGTCTTTGGTATAAATGCTTAGTAAACTCCAGAAGCCTATAAAAAACAGGATCCCGATTCCGGCTAATGCTGTCGATTTTAATTTTTCTGCAAATTGACTAATGAATAGTTTAAACTTCTCACTTTTTACTGAATCATTGATGTTTTCCGAAGTCAAAACCTCAGCCTGACCGGTAATATCACTTAATGTTAATGTATCTTTATCTGACATGGCATTATGATTTAAAATTTGAAAATTATATTTATGAAATGAAGTTAATTTAACCACAGATTAAAATGATTCTCCCGGATTAAAGAGCTTTAAGTAGGTTTAAAGTGTAACCTTTTAATCATGAAATCTGTGGCACAAATAAACTTAGTAAGCACTTATTTTTTAGCCGCTTTTATGTAAGCTGCAGGATTTGAAGGGTCAAAAACCGTTTTGTCCATTGTTAATGCGAAAGGTTTCATATCATCATTTGGAACTTTTACTTTCATGCTTTTTGCTACTTCTTCGTATAAATCCTGTAATATTAATTTATCTGCAATCGCTTTATAATTAGGGGCTTCTTTTAGCATTCCGAATCGTACAAACTGTGCCATGGCCCAGATTGCATGTGATTTACGAGGATAATTTACCGCTCCGCCTTTGTGAAACAGCATATAATCTTTAGCATAAACCTGAGTTCCCTGATTACATCCTAAGTCGTAATTACCCATTAATCGGTTTTCGATCACATCTGCAGGAGCATTTACATAAGGAGCTTTTCCAATGATTCCTGCTGCTTTTTTACGGTTGGCAGGATTGTCTAACCAAATACAGGCTTCCAAAACCGCTTTCATTACTTTTACAAGATCGGTTCTGCGTTTTTCGCTGAATTCTTTGTTGACAACCAAAGCTTTTTCAGGATGGTCTTTCCAAATATCCTGAGAGGCTACCTGTGTAAAACCAATTCCCTGTTTTACCGCAACTCCGCCCCAAGGCTCTCCAACACAAAATCCATCCATATTTCCAACCTTCATATTAGCTACCATCTGCGGAGGCGGAATCGTTATGATTTTTGATGTTTTTTGGTTGATTCCTGCAATTGCCATCCAGTTACGCAACCACAAATCGTGTGTTCCTCCAGGGAAAGTCATGGCAAAAGTTACTTCTTTCTCAGCCTTTAATTTTGCAGCCACAACCGGAGCCACTTTATTCATTTGTTTGAAGCCTACTTTTCCGCAAAAATCTTTAGAAAGTGTAATCGCCTGGCCATTTACATTTAGCATCATGGCGATTTTCATTTCAGAACCTGCTTTTCCTCCTACCCCTGTGTAAACCGAAAACGGCATTGAATACAGACAGTGCGCTCCGTCTAATTCTCCGGTTAAAATTTTATCACGAACATTTGCCCATGAAGATTCTTTGGTCACTACGACTTCAACGCCGTATTTTTTAAACAATCCCAATTCTTTTGCCATTACAATCGGGGAGCAGTCTGTTAGCGGAATAAATCCTAGTTTTACCGGGTCGTTCTGCGCTGTTATTTCCGTAAAGGAAGCTATAAGGACTACCAGTAAAGTCAGTATAGTTTTGGTGTATGTGTTTACTTTTTTCATTTTGAACAGATTTAAAAGTTATTTCAAATTATTTTTTTGCAAGGAAATTTGGTTTGATGTTTAGCATGATGTAGGCAAATTGAGGAGATAAATCAGCGTTGGCAACGTTTTTAACTGCTGCAGAAGCCATTGAATTTGTAGCCTGCATGAATGAATATCCTGCTTCAAGATTGATGATTTTGGTCAGGTTGTATTTTACTGTTAAATCTAATTCGGTCCCCAGATAAGAGTTTAATTCTCCTCCTGCACCATTAGATAATGTATTCGCCGATTCGAATCCGTGTACATCTAAAGCTAAAGTCAGATTGTCTTTGGCATTGTATTTTATTTTAAAGAAATAATTCAGTAAACCTTGTTTTCCAAATCCGTTGGCTGCATAAAAATAATCCATACTTCCCCAGAATTTATGTGGTGTTCCGTACAATGGATCAAAACGGTTGTTTTTAGAATCAGCGGTTACCGTTTTGGTTCCGTCATCACCTGATAAATAATCAACTCCCGGACCTATAAATAATTTTCTTCCAATTTGATATGTTGAGGTGATAGAAAATAAATTAGCATTTAAAGATCTTCCGTCTTTATCGCGACCTCCCTGATAGTAGTAGCTTCCCATGAAGTTTAATTTTCGGGTTGCGTTTACGTTATAGTAAATTCCCGTAGTATTTCTGCTCCAAACTCCTTCGCCATTTACTTTTACAGTTACCGGAGGTGTACCAGATGTTACGTTAGTATATTTGTTGAAATCATCCTTAAAGAAGAGAAAAGATAGATCTCCGAAGAAGAATTTTTTACCGATATAAGCGTACTGAAACGATTTGTACATTGTTCCAATTCCGTTTGTGCCTGCGCCGTATGCCGGGTTGGTTCCGTTATACACTGTTCCTGTATTCAGTTCTTTATTTTGGTTAAAAGCAGCCCCGATATCTGCAATCCATCCTTTGTTGGCATATTTAAGGATAATCGCATCGTGACGTCTCCCTTGTTGTAACCAGTCTAAACTTCCCAGAACTTTTTGGTCATCATAAGCAATTTCCTGACGTCCTGCTTTTACAGATAAATTCTGAATCGTACTTAGTGTGTCTACTAAAGAAATTTCTGCCCAGGCTTCGTGAAGTAAAATTCCGTTATTGGCTTCAGTAGTTGTTCTGTTAATCGTTGAAGCGTCTTGTCCCCAAACACGAACATCTTGTAAAGTTGTAAAAAGTTTAAAACGATATCCTGAATATCCTGCTGATAATCTTGTTCTTTGGCTTGTAAAAATAGCAGCTTTGTCTCCTTCTTGCTGTAAAGTTCCTTGTCCTGCACGTACTTCTACACGAGGTCTAACCTGACCTGTAAGTGTAAATTGTGCTTTTGCTTCGTATTGAGAAAGGCATGTAATAGCAAATCCTAATAAAATCGATTTTGAAATCTTTGTATTAAAAAAACGCTCTTTTTTTGAAATCTGCGTGGTAGGTTTAAAGTTGGTTAATTGAAACATAATTATTTGTTTTGATTAGTATGAAGCAAACTTACATACGTATTAATACTTAAGTATTATGTTTTTACCATATAAAAACCTCTTTTTTTATCTGAAAAAAACGTTTCAAAATCAATTTATTAACTGCGTTATCGCATAAATATTAAAATAGTACCTATGAAATAAGGGGTTCTGGATTACTTATTTTAAAGATTATAACTATGATTTAATAAAAAATAGGAGGGAAATAAATGAAAATAAAATGCTATTTTGAAGATTTTTAGCCTATAAAGCTATAATTAACTTCAAAATATACGTAGAATTTTTTCTAAGTGTATTGTTTAAAATACTTAAAATAAGTGTTTTTACTAAAGAAGAAGTTTTTGGAAGCGATTTAAATCTTAGAAGTATTTGTGTTCCATTATCTCAGACTGCAGTTTAGAAGGAGACAATAAACCAATTCTTTTTCCAACTGTTTTGATAAGAGTTTCTTTTTTAAGGCTTGAAAGTATGCGTATAGCCTGTTCTTCGGTAGTTCCTGCAAAGTCGGCGATTTCTTTTCGGGATAATTCAATTTCTATTAAACCGTTATTATTCTGTCCAAATTTTTTGTGAATGTATAAAAGCAAATCAATTACACGTTCTCGCACATTCATGTGGGCAATTTTTCGAATGTTGTTTTCGCTTTTGTTTAATTCGTCGGCATAGAACAACATTAATGCGTATGTGAATTCAGGAACATTTTTAAGAATGTCCATCATCGTTTCATTGCTGAAATTGCATAAAATAGTGTCTTCAAGCGCATAAGCACCAATCAGATAGCGTTTGCTGGTGCCAAAACCACGAAATCCAATAGTATCTCCGTTTGTAGTTAAGCGAACAATCTGTTCACGACCATTGATTCCGGTTTTGACGGTTTTTACTTTTCCTTTACAGATAAAATAAAGTCCCTGAAGAGGGGCTCCTTCAATAATAAACTGTTGTGATTTTTTGCAGATAAAACTGTGTTTTTTTGAAACGTACTGTTGCATCTGCTCCAGGTGCAGGTGTTTTTTTATGAAACAGTTTTCGTTTGCGCACGTATCACAAATGGCCAATTCTTCTTTCATGTGGATAGCTTTTTTTAGTACTTAGTGATTAGTCCTTAGTGATTAGCTTTGATTCGGTAGATCTTTTTAGATCTAATTACTAAGGACTAATCACTAATTACTTATATACAAACGAATTTTCCGTTCCTTATTTATTTTGAATCAAAAATAGAAAAATAAATTGATAAAATAAGTATTTATACGTAAAAATACTTATTTTTGTATGTGATTAAATAAGTGATTTATCTGAAACATTGTTAAAAGATAGCAATTGTAGTATTTAAAAAGAACCAGGATGCAAAACACAAAAATCAAAACTACCTGTTCCTATTGTGGCGTTGGCTGCGGAATTATCGTTACAAACGATCCGAAAAATGGTGTAATGGTTGACGGAGACAAAGACCATCCTGTAAATAAAGGAATGCTGTGTTCTAAAGGAAGAAATTTACATTATGTCGTAAACGATACTTCAGACCGAATTTTGTATCCGGAAATGCGCGGCAGCAAATCCTATCCTTTGGAGCGTGTAAGCTGGGATACTGCAATTGATCGTGCTGCGGCTGTTTTTTCTTCTATCATAAAAAAACACGGGCCGGAAAGTGTTGGATTCTATATTTCGGGTCAGTGTTTAACAGAAGAGTATTATCTGGTAAATAAATTAGTAAAAGGATTTTTAAAAACGAATAATATCGATACCAACTCCAGACTTTGTATGAGTTCTGCCGTGGTCGGATACAAAAAAACATTTGGAGAAGATTCTGTGCCAATTGCTTATGATGATATCGAACTGGCGGATACGTTTTTAATCACTGGGGCGAATCCTGCCTGGTGTCATCCAATTTTGTTCAGAAGGCTTGAAAAACACAAAGAAAATAATCCGAGAGTAAAAATTATCGTAGTTGATCCTCGAAGAACTGATACTGCCGCTTTCGCCGATTTGCATTTGCAGATTATTCCGGGTTCAGATATTATTTTGTATCATGCAATCGCAAAACGAATCATAGAAAAAGGATATGTAGATCATGATTTTGTAAAAAACAATGCTGAAAATTTTAAGCAATATAAAGATTTAGTTTTAAACACATCACTGGAAAAAGCATCAAAATTATGCGGAATTTCAGTAAACGATATTAAACTTGCTGCTGATACCATCGGAAAAGCAAAAGGATTTATTTCTCTTTGGGCGATGGGCCTAAATCAGAGTGCGGTAGGGGTAGATAAAAATACAGCTTTACTGAATTTATCACTTCTGACAGGTCAGGTGGGTAAACCAGGTTCAGGCCCTTTTTCCTTAACTGGCCAGCCTAATGCAATGGGAGGAAGAGAAGTAGGTGGAATGGCTAGTTTGCTGGCTGCCCATAAAGATTTGGCTAATCCGGAGCATAGAAAAGAAGTGGCCGATTTTTGGGGGGTTGACTCAATATCAGAAAAACCGGGCTTAACCGCAACCGAAATGTTCGAAGCACTGGAGTCAGGTAAAATGAAAGCAGTTTGGATTATCTGCACCAATCCGTTAGTAAGTTTACCTGATTCACGTCGTGTCGAAAAAGCATTGCAAAATGCCAAATTTGTGGTGGTTCAGGATATTTCGCATAATGCGGATACGGCTAAATATGCCGATTTATTACTGCCTGCTGCCGGATGGCTGGAAAAAGAAGGGACGATGACCAATTCTGAACGTCGTATTTCGTATTTGCCAAAAGGAGTAAATCCGCCGGGAGAAGCGCTTCCGGATATCGAAATTTTAATTCGTTTTGCTAAAAAAATGAATTTTAACGGTTTTAATTTCAATAATGCCGAAGAAATCTACAAAGAGCATTGTGCCCTGACCAAAAACACTAATATTGATATTTCATTCTTAAATTATAACCGATTAAAAACCGAGGGAACTTTTCAATGGCCGGTTCCGGATTACGGACATCCAGGAACACCTCGTCTTTTTACGGATAAAAAATTCTATACACCTTCTCAAAAAGCGATTTTTAATTTACCCACATCTATTGAAAATACGTCTGAGCAGCCAACACCTCAATTTCCGTTTATCCTTACCACAGGAAGGGTTCGCGACCAATGGCATACGATGACCAAAACGGGCAAGGTATCGAGGTTAATGACACATACACCAAGTCCGGTGCTCGAGATAAATCCGATTGATGCTTTTAAAAATGATATTAAAGATGGTGATATCGTAACGGTAACCAGTAAAAACGGAGAGGTTCGAGTAAAAGCAAAAGTTACCGATGCAATCAAGGAAAAAGTGGTTTTCCTGCCGATGCATTGGGGAAAACAGCTTGAAAATGATTTGAACAGAACCAATAATTTAACGAATACGTTAGTTGACCCGATTTCAAAAGAGCCTGATTTTAAATATACCACAGTTGCTATTACCAAATATGTAAAACCTTTTCAGAAAATTGCGATTGTGGGAGCAGGAGCAGCAGCTTTCCGTTTCATACAGAATTATCGTGAATTCAATTCTACTGATGAAATTGTGGTTTTTTCTAATGAAATAAATCCGTTTTACAATCGTGTATTGCTTCCGGAATATATGACCGGAGAATTCAGCTGGGAGCAATTGTTAAAAGTGAAAGACGGAGAAGCATTAAATAAATTGAAAATTACCATGAATGCCGGTGTTGCTGTTGGTAAAATTAATGCTGCCGAAAAAAAGATAATTGATAGTAATGGTGACAGACATTCTTATGATTCATTAATTCTGGCTACCGGAAGCCGTCCTTTTGTGCCGGAAAATGCGCAATTACATTTGCCTGGGCGTTTTACCGTAAGAAAAAAAGAAGATGCCGACCGTTTAAAAAGACATCTTGATAATACTAATTTACCGCCTGAAGAACAGCATGTTGTAATCGTTGGCGGAGGTTTATTAGGGCTCGAATTGGCAGCAGCACTGAAACATAAAAAAGTAAAAACAACTATCATACAAAGGGCTTCCAGATTGATGGAGCGCCAGCTGGACCGAATTTCCAGCAAATTACTGGCAGAAGAAGTACAGCTTCGTGATATTCAGATTTATTTTGATAATGAGGTGAGTACCGTTTTTGAAACCGATAATGAAAACGAACTTGAAATCGCTTTGAAAAGTGGACGAATCCTTACCGCAAATGCTATTGTATACACGATCGGAACTATTCCGAATATTGAAATTGCACGAGAAACCGGGCTTTCTTGCGGACGAGGAGTAAAAGTGAACCAGTATCTGCAATCTTCAAATCCGGATATTTATGCCATTGGCGAGATAGCCGAATTTAATAACAGACTTTTCGGAATCACATCTGCGGCTGAAGAGCAGGCCGATATTCTTGCTAACTTTCTTGCGGGAGATATCAGCAGTTACTACAAAGGTTCAATTTTAATGAACATTCTGAAATTAGAAGATATTAATCTGTGCAGTATCGGAGAAGTAGAAATTCCCGAAAACGACGATTCGTATGAGGAAATTGTTTTCTCTGATCTGAAACAGCGCTACTACAAAAAATGTATCGTTAAAAATGACTTATTGGTAGGCGCTATTTTGATGGGTGACAAAAACGAGTTTGCCGAATTCAAAACTATGATTGAAAGCAAAATCGAATTGTCTGAAAAACGAAATTTATTGCTTAGAGGAAGTTCAAACGCCAAACCTGTCCTTGGGAAATTAGTATGTTCCTGTAGCCAGGTTGGTGCGGGAAACATCGAAGAAACAATAAAAAGCGGAGTAAATAATTTTACTGATTTATGTAAAAATACCGGAGCCGGATTAGGCTGCGGAAGCTGTAAAACAGAGGTTAAAGAGATTTTAGCGAAATGTAAGGTTTAAAAAATTTTGTTTCAGGTTTTCTTTGTTTCAGGTTTTAAGTTAAGCGCATCGAACATAACCTGAAACCTGAAACTTGAAACTAAAAAAACTATAAGAACATGGAATTAACGAGATTAATAGTAAAAGGAGGTGTTATTTCGCCGGGAGAACTTAGAGAAGTGGTCAATATGGCAATGGATCAGGGTTTGGATTCAATTTCATTTGGTTCAAGACAGGATATTATTTTTCCAAAAGGCTTTAAAGCTTTGGATAAAGAAAAAATGGGGAAACATCATTTTGTTTTTCCCGATGAAAAGAGCGGCAATAATATCGTTTCGTCTTATGTTTCTACAGATATTTTCAGAAATACCAACTGGCTGACCGGAAATAAGTTTTTATATATTTTAGAACAATTTAAAGATCAGCCGAAGCTTAAGGTAAACATCAACGATCCTAAGCAGCAACTGGTTCCATTATTTACAGGACACCTTAATTTCATAGCTTCTGAGCATGAAGATTATTGGTATTTATATATTCGTTTGCCGAAGTGGCAGCGTATGGAAGTCTATCCGGTATTGATTTACAGCTGGGACATTGCAACGATTTATTACGAAATCGAACGTATTGTTACTACCGAAGAATCTTGTGGAATCGACCTCATTTTTAGTCTGGTTACCGAAGCTCTGGATACCAACAACAGAACGATTGATAAACCTTTGAATGTTCCTTTTTATCCATTTCCGTATTACGAAGGGATGAATCGAATGGGAATCGACCAGTATTGGCTTGGGTTGTACTGGAGAAATAATCTCTACGATTTGGATTTTCTGAAAGAAATGTGCGATTTATGTTTCGATTGCAAAATCGGTAAAATATGTATCACGCCGTGGAAATCGTTTATTATAAAAGGAATCCCGAAAGACAGAAAACTGGAATGGGAGAAATTTTTAGGAAAAAAAGGAATCAATGTGCGTCATTCTCTTTTAGAACTAAACTGGCATTTACCCGTAGCAATGGAATGGGCTCTGAACCTGAAAACCTTTTTAGTAAGAACACTGGATCAGTTTGACATCAGTACTTACGGTTTAAATTTCGGTATCTCTGAATACAATCGCGAAGGTCATTATTTCACTTCTATTGTAATTGAAAAAAATGAGCTGCCTAAAGATCTGGAATCGATTAAAATCCGTGATACTTATAATGTCCTATTCGCAAAGAATTTCGACCCGAATACAAGAGAATATATTGTGCATTCACAAGATATTGACAAGCTGGAACTACCAACCATTTTAATTGAATTGAGCCGAAAATACTTTGAAGAATTAGGGAATTTAGTTCCTGAAACAGTTGAAAATAATCAGAAAAAAGAAAAACCACAATTAGATATCTACCAATGTCAGGAATGCCTTTCGTTGTACAATCCGGAATATGGGGATGAAAGTCAAAATGTTCCAAAAGGTATTTTATTCACAGATTTAGCCGAAACTTATTGTTGTTCCCTATGTGAAGCGCCTAAAAGCAATTTTAAAATTTTAGAAACGGTTACAACTTAATTGTTTGTAGTTTAGTTTTACAATTGTCACCCTGAGCGGAGTCGAAGGCTTATGAAAACGAGGGCTTCGACTCCGCTCAGTCTGACATTAAATTGTTTGTATTTTTTTTAATTTTTTCAATTCCCGAAAAGCTGTTGGAGAGATTCCTGTTTGTTTTTTGAAAACTCTTGAAAAATAAGAGTAATCATCATAGCCAATAGCCGATGCAACTTCGTTTACTGCCAGTTGTTTGTCAGTCAGCATCCGTTTGATTTCAAGAATTACCCGGTCCATAATCACCTCGGTAGCTGTTTTTTGTAAAATTTCATTACAAATCCGGTTGAGGTGTTTCAGGGTGATGTTTAACTTTTCAGCATAAAAAGAGGGTGATTTTTCTTTTTTAAAATGTTGTTCCAAAAGCTTTTCAAAAACGCTTATTTTCACATTATACGAATGCGTTTTGTGTGAATAGGTTTCTTCGTATTTTCGTGCAATTTCGATATGAATACAATCCAGTAAATTCAGCATTTTATCCAATTGAAAGTTACTCTGTTGCTTATTTTCTTCAGTCAATAATTTAAAATAAGGCAAAATTTTCGGCATTTCTTCTTGTTCAAAAAGTATTTCCGGACGATTGTGAATCGAATGATAAAAGTTGTAATCATTGATGTTTTTCTGTCCGAAATATAAATTATAAAGTTCCTGCGAAAATATAATCACAAAGCCTTCAATATCTTCAGACAAACTCCAATGGTGCATTTGTCCGGGCTGCAGGACGAATAAACTTCCTTTTTTAATTTCAAAACGGTCAAAATCGACTTCGTGCATTCCGGATCCATCAGTAAAAAATACCATCAGATGCGAATCATGCCGATGCGGTTCTTCAACAAAACTGTGGCTTTTTAAATGCTCCTTGAATGTATTCACATAAAATTCCCGATGAATATCATTACAGCTAAAATTTTCTACACTATAAATGGGATATTTCTTCATACGCGGATCATATTTATTTTGGTTATAAAATTACCTTTCCCAATTTAGAATTTAGATTTTAGAATATTATTTATTTGATAGTTTAATTCAAATATGTCTTTATTGTGCTATAAGTGGCGAAGATATAAAAAAGGTTTCAAAAGAATCTTATTTACCTTTGTATAAATATAAAAAAACAATATCATGTCTAGCGCATTAACTCATATTTTAAGTAACGAATGTCCGGTTTGTCATAAAGGGAAAGTTTTTAAAGACAAGAATATTTTCCTGAATTTTGGCTTTCCAAAAATGAATGAAACATGCAGTCACTGCCATTATAAATTTCAAAAAGAACCCGGTTTTTTCTTTGGTGCCATGTATGTAAATTATGGTCTGACAGTAGCTCAGGGAATTGCAACGTATTGTATCGCTCAGTTTTTCTTTGAAAATACGTTCGATTTAAGAATTATACCGATTATTGCCGTTGTCATTATCCTGCTTACTTCTTTTAATCTTCGATTCTCCAGATTAGCATGGATTTATATTTTTAAGGATTATACGAGCTAAAAAAATGCTATTTTTGCCTTTCAATTGAAACTAATTTTCAATTTCAAAAAAAAACAAAAAATAAATTAGACAAATGAAAGCATACGTATTTCCGGGTCAGGGCGCACAATTTACAGGAATGGGCAAAGACTTATATGAAACATCACCATTGGCAAAAGAATTATTCGAAAAAGCCAATGAAATTTTAGGTTTCAGAATCACAGATATCATGTTTGAAGGTACTGCCGAAGAACTAAAAGAAACTAAAGTAACACAACCTGCCGTTTTTTTACATTCGGTTATTCTGGCAAAAACTTTAGGAGATGATTTCAAACCTGAAATGGTAGCAGGACATTCTTTAGGTGAATTTTCAGCTTTAGTTGCCAACGGAACTTTATCTTTTGAAGACGGTTTAAAATTAGTTTCACAGCGCGCTTTGGCGATGCAAAAAGCCTGCGAAATTACACCTTCAACAATGGCAGCAGTTTTAGGACTTGCGGATAATATTGTAGAAGAAGTTTGTGCTTCTATTGACGGAGTTGTCGTTGCTGCAAATTACAACTGCCCTGGACAATTAGTAATTTCAGGAGAAACATCTGCGGTTGAAAAAGCGTGTGAAGCAATGAAAGCTGCCGGAGCAAAACGTGCTTTGATTTTACCTGTTGGAGGCGCTTTTCACTCGCCAATGATGGAACCTGCAAGAGAAGAGCTGGCAGCCGCTATTGAAGCGACTACTTTCTCTACTCCAATTTGTCCAGTATATCAAAACGTAACGGCAAATGCAGTTTCTGATGCAGCCGAAATTAAAAAGAACCTAATCATCCAGTTGACTGCTCCTGTAAAATGGACACAGTCTGTACAACAAATGATCGCTGATGGTGCTACTTTATTTACTGAAGTTGGTCCAGGAAAAGTATTAGCTGGTCTAATCAATAAAATTGATAAAGAAGCTGCTACGGCGAATGCTTAAAATTTAGTTTATAAAGTAAAGTATTCAAAAATAAACAAACCCTTCTTAGACAAAATTTTAAGAAGGGTTTTGTTATATAAAAGAAACCTGAACTATATGAATCGTTCCTATGGAACTGCTCTTTACAATCTTACATTTCCAACGGATTAAAATCCGTTGCTATAAGACAAGTCATTCCTACGGAATTTTTCATAAGAGCCATAGGCTCGAAAATATTGTAGCAACGGATTTTAATCCGTTGAAAGCAAACAATGAAAAACAGAGTTCCTTAGGAACGATTCATATAAAATGTATTTGAATAATAGTGCTACATTGAATCTGATTTGAATTGCTTAAGCCTGTTTAGCAAATTGCAATTCGATGTTTAGTTTCACTTCTTCGCCAACCAAAACACCACCGGTTTCAAGAGCAGAGTTCCAGTTTAAGCCCCAGTCTTTACGGTTTATTTTCCCTTCAATACTCAAACCTACTTTTGTATTTCCCCATGGATCAGTCAGGATTCCGCTATATTCAACCGGAAAAACAACTGTTTTTGCAACCCCTCTGATATTTAAATCTCCAGTAAGTTCGTACTTCTCGTCATTGATTTTTTTGAAAGATGAAGAAGTAAAAGTCAATTTTGGATGGTTTTCAGCATCAAAAAAGTCCGCACTTTTTAAGTGATTGTCTCTGTCTGCATTAGCTGTATCGATAGAAGCGATATCACCTGAAAACTCAATTGCAGCATTTTCAAAATCATCACCTTCTGTTGTGATGGTTGCATCGTAAGTTAAAAATTTTCCTGAAACATTAGTAAACATCATGTGTTTTACTTTAAAACCAATTTCTGAGTGAGTTGCGTCAATTGACCATTTTGTAGTTGCCATAATTTTATTTTTTAAATATTAATTTCATTTTGATAAGACAAAGTTACGGTGACAGTTGTCCTGAAGCACTTAACCTAGATTAAGAAATAATTAAAATGTAATTATTTGATATGTAAATATTTAATTAAAAGTAAAAACGACAAACAAGCCATTAAGAACTTGTTTGTCGTTTTGAAAAAATGATTTAAATCCTGAATTAATAGTTCATTGGAATATCCATCAATAAAAATTCAGCATCTGTATTGGCTTTTATATTTAAAGTATCAGTTCCTGAAATACCAACCGCATCACGGGTGTTTAATTCCTGACCGTTGATGGTTACGTTTCCTTTTAGGATGAAAGCATAAACGCCGTTTCCTTCTTTTTTGATTTTGTATTCTGTTTCTATTCCTGAATCAAAATTCCCCATGTTAAACCACGCATCCTGATGAATCCAAACGCCTTCATCATCTGCATTTGGAGATAAAATCTGAGATAATTTATTATGTCTGTCTGCAACATCCAAAGTAATTTGCTGGTAACGTGGCGTAACATTTCTTTTGTTTGGAAACAGCCAGATTTGTAACAATTTAGTCTGCTGATCTGCATTCGGGTTAAACTCACTATGCTGAATTCCGGTTCCGGCGCTCATCACCTGAACATCGCCATTTTTGATGATTTCAGTATTTCCCATACTGTCTTTGTGAGCCAAATCACCTTCTAGCGGAATGGTAATAATTTCCATATTATCGTGCGGATGTGTTCCAAAACCCATTCCGCCTGCAATTGTGTCATCGTTCAAAACACGAAGCGCTCCAAACTGAATTCTGTCCGGATTGTACCAGCTTGCAAAACTAAAGCTGTGATAAGCGTTCAACCATCCGTGATTTGCATTTCCTCTTGTTTCTGCTTTGTGCAATACTATATTTTCCATGATTTTGTGTATTTGTTATTTTTATAGTACAAAGATACCCTCAACATACACGAAAAGCACTTAATGTAGATTAAGAAAAGATTCTGAGGTTCTGAGTGGCTAAGATTCTAAGGTTTTCCCAATCTTGTCATCCTGACGAAGGAAGGATCTCCGTAAGCAGCTCGCCAATTTTTGGAAATTTTGATTTTTGTAGCAGAAAAGTAATTTATAACAAGGCCCTTAGTCCTGCTATCCGCTATATCTGTTGCTGCGAACCCCGCAACAACAGGATGTCGCTGCTATCAGGGCTGTATTAGAAATTTTGTTTTCAGAAGTATTTATTATTGCAAAGAAAACATATGTGCTTTCGTGAAATTTAAGCACCCTCATTTTATTTTAATGAATCTCCCTTTTGCAGAAGCTATGTCAAGATAGTTGCCTCCATCTTTCCTATTATGAACAGAAAATTGAATAGTATCTTTTGTTATTTGATTTTTAAAAATACTTACGATTAAATCCGGGTTGATAAAGCTATCTAATACAATTATGCTTTTGTATGAGATTTTGCCTTTAGGGATAAACTTGTTGTCGAACACATAAGTACTATCGTTAAATGTAATTTTATTTTTCTGAATGTGATAATATTCATTTTCCACAATACAATAATAACTGCCTCTAAGTTTATTGTTTTCCTGACTGCTAAAGTTGATAAGAAAGAGTATTAATAAAGCAAAACATTTCATTGTGTTCTTAATGTGTTTAGAAAAACTTTTTTTTAACTTAATGTCTTAATGGTAAAACTATTTCTTCAAAAGCCTCGCTTTCATTTTACTAAAAAATTCAGGAGTAACGCCAATGAAAGACGCGATTTGTTTTTGAGGCACTTTATGCACCAGTGTTCCGTATTTAGCACAGAATTTCTCGAAACGCTCTTCCGCAGGTAAACTTAAATTGTCCATCAATCGCTGTTGATTGGCAACCAATGAGTTTTCTATTAAAATTCTGAAAAAACGTTCAAGTTTTGGAATTTCAAGATATAATTGTTCCTGATTTTCTTTGGATAACGAAACTACTTCTGCTTCTTCCAGAACTTCAATAAAAAGCTGTCCTGGCTTTTGCGAAAAATAACTGTACATATCACTCATCCACCAGCCTTCGCAAGCGAAAGAAAGAACATGTTCTACAATATTATCGTTGATATTGAAACTTCTTAAAATACCTGAATTGACAAAATACGAATGTTTACAGACTTCACCGGCATTCAATAAAATGGTTTTGGCTTTGTAGGTGTTCGTTTCTAATTTGGATAAAAAAAGTTCTTGCTCTGAAGGAGTCAGTGAAACGTGTTTGGCAATATTTTCAAGAATTAATGCCATTATTTTTTATCTTCTATTAGTTTAAATGAAGTGGCTTTAAATCTATTGTTTACGATTTCTCCGGTAACTAAAGCTTTACTGATCGCATTGCAAAAACCTTTTTCAGTATGTGCATCTCCGTGGTCATGAATCGTTGTACCGTCTACAAAGTAGCTTTTTCCGTCAATGCGTACTGCTAAATCACAGCTTTTGCCTTTCATTCCGAATTGACATTCTCCACAGGAAGCTTCTACGATTGTAGGTTTATCAAATTTCTTTTTGTCTTGTGCCTGTACTGCGATTCCAATAAAAAGGAAAGTCGCTAAAAGTATATTTTTCATGGTTAAGAATTTACAGTGATTAATTTTGCCGTTTCTTTGGCGCGTTCTATTACTTCGTTAATTGGGGTCGAAAGTGTGTCATGGCTTAAAACAACGCCCATTCTGCGATAAGGTCTTGAAGTTGGTTTCCCGAAAATCCTGAAATCGGTTTTGGGTAAAGCTGCCACTTTTTCGATTCCGCTAAAAGTTGGATTTGCAGAATCTTCTGAGGCTAAAATTACGGCACTTGCACCAGCTTTTTCTAAAGTAATTTCAAAAATTGGCAAACTTAAAATGGCTCTTAAATGCAATTCGAATTCGTTGAAATTCTGCGTTCCTGCCAAAGTTACCATTCCCGTATCATGCGGACGAGGTGAAAGTTCCGAGAAATAAACGCCTTCATTAGTCAGAAAAAATTCAACACCAAAAAGTCCGGCTCCGCCAAGGGCTTCAGTAATTTTTTCGGCCATATCCTGCGCTTCATACAAATCTTTTTCAGAAACCAAAGCGGGTTGCCAGCTTTCCTGATAATCGCCTCTTTCTTGTCTGTGACCAATTGGCGAACAGAATAGAGTTGGATTATTATTTTGAGTAATCGTTAAAAGGGTAATTTCAGAATGGAAATCTACAAAAGCTTCTACAATCACTTCAATTACGTCACCACGTGAACCCGCAACGGCATATTGCCACGCTTTTTCGATATCATTTTCAGATTTAATGGTAGATTGACCTTTTCCGGAAGAAGACATTAAGGGCTTTACCACACACGGAATTCCGACTTCCTGAACGGCTTTTTGCAGTTCTTCTGCGGAAGTTGCGTATTGGTATTTTGCCGTTTTTAATCCAAGTTCTTTTGCAGCTAAATCCCGGATTGCTTTACGGTTCATAGTAAAGTTTGCCGCTTTCGCTGAAGGAACAACAGTAATACCTTGTTTTTCGTAATCGTAAAAACGTTCGGTACGAATGGCTTCTATTTCTGGAACAATGAAATCTGGCTGGTGTTTGGCTACGATTAGGTCAAGAGCTTCACCGTCCAGCATGTTGATGACTTCAAAACCGTGTGCGACTTGCATTGCCGGGGCATTTTCGTAACTGTCAACTGCAATTATGGTTTGTCCGATTCGTTGTGCAGCAATAGTAAATTCTTTGCCTAATTCGCCTGAACCTAGGAGTAGTATTTTCATTTTGTTTGATTTAAAGTTTGGGTGTTTTGGCTTGCTTTTACAATTAGCAAACTGCTTATAAAAGTTAGAATCATTAATACAAATGATAGGGCTAAAATCATCAGTATCGAAAACAGAATTTTGTTATAAAGTTGTACACTCAATGTAACAGATATTCCGTTAAAAAATAATCCGACTATATAAAGTGTGAAAAGAGCTAATATTAATTTTAAACTTACTCCAAAAGAAAATTGAGAACAAGCTTGGAAATAAGTGATTTGATTTAATGAATAATAAAGTTTCTTTGAGGTATTCCAAAAAAGGAATACAATAAATAATGGAAATAGAATTCCCCAAAATATTGGGTTCCAAAATACACCAAAATCACATATTTGTATACATAAGTCGATGAAAAGGCTTTTTGAAAAAATTAAAAGTGGAAAAAAAGCGGTCACAAAAATTCCAGCAATAATTGCATGTTTTTGAATATTTTTGTTTGATTCCATTTAAATTTATTTTGAAGAGTAAAGATAAATAAAATGAGTTTTATTCTCGAGCTGATTTTGGAGATTCGGCGGATTTATTTTGTGTGACATTTTAATTTCAAGGATAAAGTAACCATGCAGTTTGTCATTTCGACGAAGGAGAAATCTCCACGAGTAGCTCTACAAAGATTGGCTTATTGGAACGGAGTTACTTGCGAAGATTTCTCCTTCGTCGAAATGACAAGATTGTGGAGAATTGTATTGTGAATAATTGTTTTATTAATAAACGAAAACTTCTTGTTAACCCGTTCGCGTGAGGGATAGCAGTGGAAAGCCCACAGCCTGACGAAGGAAGTGCGACGACTTGTAAGGGATAGCCCGACCCGGAGGGACACGCCCAAAATAAAAAATTCGCAAAGATTTAAAATTAATCTTTGCGAATCTCTGCGGTAAAATCAATGAAAATGATCTTCTTCAATTTCAAATTCAGCGTCTTTTTCCCAGATTTCCATTTCGCAGGGTTTGCAGTTGAATTTTAGTTTGTATTCCAATTCACCCTGTTTTAAAACCAAAGGTTCTTTTACTTTAACACCTACGATGTCTTTTTGGTGTATTGGGCATTTTTTCAATTCGTATTTGATGCAATATTTGGTTGTCATTACACGAGATTTTCCCGGATCCCATTGCAATTCGAATGCTTTTTCGATTTCGGTAACGCCGTGGCGTTCGTAGAATTTACGAGCGGTTTTGTTTGAAACGTTGTACATGAAATCCAATTTGGTTTCTGGATATGGATGTGACGTTTTTACCAATTGGTGCTCTTCGCGAACGTAATTTGCCAAACGAATTTCTGATAATTGTTCGAAAACATTTCTTCTCATTTCGTTAATTTTTGAAATAGGAAGAAACCAGTTTTCAGAAAACATCACATTGATTTCATCGGCGCTGTAAGGTGTAAAACCAGTTTTTGCCAATTGAATTTTTATGTTTTCTTCAATCGATTCGCCTGTTTTTGTTTTTTCTTTCGGGTGCTCTAATTTTATGGTACTTACGTTTCCGTCTTCGTCGGTTGCGATTAATTCGAAACCATTTTCGTTTTCGGTAAGCAATAGAGTAGTTCCGATTTTACGGATGGCACTGTCTTCTCTTTCAACAATTTTGATGAAAGCAGCGTCGTTATTTCTATAGATGAAAGTTCCGTCTTTAATTTCTTTTAGAACGTTTGGATATACTTTTCCGTTTTCGGCTTTGTTTACGTAGATTCCGTCTGCTTCATTATTTTCGTTGATAAAGCAAAGTCCGTCGCCGTTGTTTAATAATTCACCGTTTTCGATTTCGTAAGCGTTTCCGACAGTTCTAATTAATTTACCAATATACTGTCCTTTTGATTTTGGGCTTTCCCAGGAACCAATAGAGCTATGTCTTTCGTTAACGAAATAATCGGTATAACCACGATTGAACGTTCTACTCAATGTAGAATCAAAAGTATAAGTGCATTTTCCAGATGAAGCTTTGGTGTATTTGTCGCTTCCTTCTAAATAACTGTCTAATTTTTGGCGTAAATAAGAAACGTTGTTTTTAACGTAAGCAACGTCTTTTAATCTTCCTTCAATTTTGAAAGAAACGATTCCGGCTTCAATTAAATTCGGAATCTGATCTGAAACATCTAAATCTTTAATCGAAAGTAAGTGGCTGTTTTTGATTAAAGTTTCGCCGTTTCCGTCGATTAAATTATAAGGTAAACGGCAGTTTTGAGCGCAGGAACCACGGTTGGCGCTGCGTTCTCCGTTGGCCACACTCATATAGCAGTTTCCGCTGAAAGAAACACATAAAGCTCCGGTTACGAAAAACTCTAATTCAACATCAGCATGGTCGTATATTGTTTTAATTTGATGCAGATTTAATTCGCGCGCTAAAACCACACGTTTGATTCCGGCATCTTTAAGAAATTTAATTTTATCTGCGTCACGGTTATTGGCTTGTGTACTGGCGTGAAGTACGATAGGAGGTAAGTCCATTTCCATAATTGCCATATCCTGAATAATCAGTGCATCAACACCAATATCGTATAATTCCCAGATCATAGCTCGACACGTTTCTAACTCGTTATCATACAAAATGGTATTAATAACCACAAAAACCTGTGCGTTAAATAAGTGTGCATATTTTACTAAAGCAGCAACATCTTCAATAGAGTTGTTTGCATTAGATCGGGCTCCAAATTGTGGTGCTCCAATATATACTGCATCTGCACCGCTGTTAATAGCGGCCATTCCGCCGATTAAATCTCTGGCCGGAGCTAATATTTCTATTTTCTTCTTCATTTCTAAAACTTTAGCTTTTGTGGTATTCACGAAAAAAAGTGTGCAAAGGTCTTATAAAATATTTGAGATTACTAATGCTGAAGCGATTTTTTTGAAATTGTTAACTTAATATCGAATGATGATAAGCGAGATTTATATTCTTTAGTCTAAAGGAAAACTATATCCGACAGCAAATACTCCAGTCGATTGTTTTGCAGCTGGATGAAAGTAGCCTGAAATCCCAATTTCAAAACTATGATTTCTACCCACAGCTAATCCTATACTAAATGGGATATGTAGTAAAACATCGCTTTTGTTGAAATTAACATTTGGTGTAAAAGTCTCGAATTTACCAGCCGAAGCCCCAAGACCACCTTCAATAAATGGTGCAACCCATGGTATTGGAGCACAAAGACGAACTTTTCCTCCCACCAGAAAAGCATTAGTAGTAACTTTATAATGAGGTTGATTTTCTATATTTTGATTTTTATCAACAGATTCAAAAATGAAACCTGCATAAGGTCTTACGCTAAACCAGGATTTTATTCCTATAATATATTCACCTTGAAGATAGAGTCCGCCTCCCATAACATCTACTTCATCCTGACTTCCATAGTCTTCAGTATAATAAGAACTGCTTGCCCCATAACCTATAGAAGCTTTTATGGATTTACCTGTTGTCTGTGCTTTTATCTGGTTTGAAAATAATGTTATGGAAATAATAAAAATAAAACGGAGTAAAGTTAATTTCATAAAGATTTTGTTTTTAAAATAAAGGCGCGAAAGTAAGATTTATTCTTCAATTTTTTATAAAAACAAAAAACTGCCAAATCCGAAGATCAGGCAGTTCTCAAAAAAAAGCATGAATCGATCGATCGATTAATTCACTCTCATTTTAATTTGTGATAACGCATTTTGAATACTGTTCAATTGTTTGGAAATAACCGAAATCTGATTGTATTCTAAATGGTTTTCTTCTAAAGCCATTTTGTATTTTTCGATAGCTGCTTCTTCGCCCGTAACGCAGGCGTTGATGATTGCTTCGGTATCTCCTCCTGTAAAGGATGATTTAATGTCGATCCAGGTGCGGTGTAAGGCGCCTAATGGCCCTCCGCCCGAGGTGTCTGTTGATTTTCCGAGTTTGTTGATTTCGTCTTGTAATTCAACAATAAACAAGGCTCTTTCTCGTGCATATTCCAGGAAATCTGTTTTGATTGCAGGATTTTCTACATGTTCGGCTGCATTAGTGTAGCCCAGTTTTCCGTCTTCCAGAATTGAAATTAATCCTTCTAAAGTTTTAACTGCTTCTTTTGTAGTTTCATCTGTATGTATCATGACGTATGATTTTTAAAATTTATATATTACAAAGATGGAACTTATAACACGTTCTTTTTTACAGGATTATGTTCTGGTTTTTATAATATTATGGAATGGGAATTTTGAAAGTATAAAAATAGTTCATGCAGATTCCGGCGAATTTTTTCTTTGAAAAATAATGTTTCTACTACCCGTATTGCGTGAGGGATAGAAGTGGAAAGCCCGGAGCCTGACGGAGGAAGGTGAGGACTTGCAACGGATAGCCCGACCCGCAGGGACACGCCCATAAAAAAAGCCTTAGAATTTCTAAGACTTTTGATATTTATTTAGGCGAATTATTTTGAAGAATCTTTTTCAGGTTTTGGAGTAACAATATTGGGCTGTCTTTGTGCTTCCATATCTGCGCCCAGATAAAAGCCGGGATGAGGCGGCTGATTGTAAGCTGAGTTTTGCCATGCAATAGCGGTTCTGTATTGAGAATCGTGCATCAAAGTATATAATTTATGTGTTGTTGGAATGTTGGTAGTATAAATTCTAATAGAAGAATTGTCTGTTCTGCGAAATATAACTTCTTCGCGCCAATCACCAAAAAGATCAGCACTCAGACAAGGTGTTGCTTTGGTTCCGTTGTTTGATTTATGATCTGCAGCAGTAAGTAAATTGATGCTTTTTGAATTGATGTAATCCCATTTGTCAATTCTGTTTGAGTTTAGTAATTCCCTGTTTAAATCGGCATCCCACCAGATAGAGAAATTCATGGACGGTTTTGAAGTACTGATCTGATTTCCTTTGCAGTCATATAAATTGCCTACGGCTCCCCAGCATTCATAACCTTTGTATCGGGGATCAATATCGGCAGCATTGCCACGACCCACATCCTGGCCTTCTCCTTTAACTCCCCATAAAGGTTCTCCAGTTCTGGCATCCCTAAATTCAAGCCCGTATGTTTTGTAACTTGATGCATCTTCATGGCATTGCCAGATTTCCTGCCCAGGACGATCGGGATCCATATCTGTCATGTGCAATGAGTCGCCATGACCCAAGCCGTTGGCATATAATTTTGTTCCGTCATCATCAATAGCGCTTGTCCCGTTAAAAACTTCATCTTTGCCGTCATTATCAACATCTCCCACAGTCATTTGGTGGTTTCCCTGTCCAAATGCAGCACTGTTTTTAGAATCTTTACTGTCAAAAATCCATCGCTGAGAAAGCTTGCCATCTCTCCAGTCCCAGGCCACTCGGACCAGTCTGGTGTAATAGCCGCGACCCATTACCAAACTTGGTTTTGAACCGTCGAGATACGCAACTGCGGCTATAAAACGATCTACTCGATTGCCATACCCATCTCCCCAGTCTTTAATGTTTCCGCGTGCAGGTAAATAATTAGTAGTAGCCATTGCTTTGCCTGTTAATCCGTTAAAAAAGGTTAAAAATTCAGGCCCTTCTAAAATATATCCGTTTGTGTTTCTGTAATCTGCGGTAGCTGAACCAATAATGGTCCCAGTTCCATCGATGGTTCCATCGGCTGTTTTGCATGCCATTTCGGCTTTGCCATCCGAATCTAAATCATACACCATAAATTGCGTGTAATGAGCTCCTGCCCGGATATTTTTCCCTAAGTCAATTCGCCAGAGATGTGTTCCTTCTAAACGGTAACAGTCGATAAATACATTGCCTGTGTATCCTTTATGAGAGTTGTCATGAGCATTAGACGGATCCCATTTTACAAATATTTCGTATTGTCCGTCACCGTCAACATCGCCTGCGCTGCAATCGCCTACACTATAGGTATAAGCCTGTCCGTCAGGAGTAGTTCCTCCCGAAGGTATCTGCATGGCAATATCCAAATACTGATTTGCCCATACTGTGATGGTTTCTGAAGCGGGCTGTTCAATTCCATTAACTATTGCCCGAATATAATATTTTTCGTCTGTGGCAATTTTGTGCGTAAAGTTGGTCGTTGTGGTAAAAGGGCTTTCGGCTACTTTTTTGTCATTGCAGTATAAATTGTAGCTTACGTTTGTGGGTTCAGTTCCTAACATTCTCCAGTTGATGTAAACCTCATTAGGATTTAAGCGCATTGCGACGAGTCCGCGATTGAGCTTTTCTAAGGTATGCTGAGCGTAAGTTGAAGAAATGATTCCTGTTAAGAGAAAAAGAAGAAGTGGTAAAGTTTTGAGTGAATTTGATTTGGTTGGTTGGTTCATGGCATTTGGTGAAATGGGTTAGTTTTTGGTTGTTAATTAAGATTTGATTTGCAGTGCTTTGTCACAAAATTAATGCCAATAAAAAAGCCTCTGAAATGGAAAATCTGAAAGGTTAAGAAAATAAATTTCAACAGATTTTCTTTTCCCATGTACTTTTTGTAAACTGGTTTAAGTTAGGGATAGAGTGATGCGCCTATATAATTTTAAATTGTAACCTGATGTTGAATTTTCTCGTCAAAGTAAACATCAATCATTAATTCAACCACTAAATGAAAACAATTTTAAAATCTTTAATTCTTCTTTTAATTTTTCAGGCTGGATTTTCTCAAAATTTAGAATCTAAAATTGATAGTTTGATTACTTCTAAATTTAAACCTGAAAACCCGGGAGCCATTTTTTTAGCTGTTAAAAAAGGAAAAGTTGTTTATCGGAAAGCTTTTGGAATGGCAGATTTGGAAAGGGATATTAAAATGAAACCCGAATTTGTTTTTGAAATTGGATCGATGACCAAACAATTTACAGCGGTTTCAATTTTGATGTTAGCCGAACAACGAAAGTTGAAGCTGGATGATGAAATCACGAAGTTTATACCTGATTACCCAACGCAGGGAAATTTGATTACAATTCATCATTTGCTTACCCATACTTCAGGTATTAAAGATTTTACAACTATGAAGTCAATTAAAAATATTGCCAGAGAAGATTTGTCGCCGAAAGAGCTGGTTGATTTTTTTAAGAATGAACCTATGGATTTTAAGCCAGGCGAACAATATAAATACTGTAATTCAGGATATGTGCTTTTGGGGTATATTATTGAAAAAGTTTCAGGGGAGACTTACGAAGAATTCATAACGAAACATATTTTTGAAAAAGCCGAAATGAAAAATAGTTTTTACGCCAGTCATGAAAAAGTAATTAAAAACAGGGTTTCGGGTTATCGTGAGCGGGATGGATTTATGAATGCAAATTACATTAGTTTTTCAATTCCGTTTGCTTCGGGAGCGATCATGTCTACTGTAGACGATTTATTAAAATGGCAAAACGCCATAAACGATAATGTTTTATTAAATGATGCTTTTACAAAGAAGGCATTTACAAACTACCAATTGAATAATGGTAAAAAAATAGATTATGGGTACGGCTGGCACATTGAAAAAATAAAAAACAAAATTGTGCACGAACATGGAGGAAGTATCTTTGGATTTAAGTCTATGGGAGTCTATGAACCTTCGGAACAAATTTATGTTGTTGGCTTGAGCAATTGTGATTGTAATTCTCCGACTTCGATTACAAAGGATATTGCAGGACTTTTAATAAACTAAAAAAAGGGTGTTTTCTTTCTGGAAAACACCCTTTTAAATTTAATTATTTTAATGCTTACGCAGTCAAAGCTTCTTTGATTCTGCGTAATGCTTCCGTTAAAATATCATTGCTTGTTGCGTAAGAGAAACGAATACAGTTTGGATTTCCAAAAGCGTCTCCAGTTACTGTTGCAACATTTGCTTCTGCCAAAAGATACATTGAAACGTCGTTTGCATCTTTAATTTCGTGTCCTTTTAATGTTTTTCCGAAGAAAGAAGAAACGTCAGGGAAAACGTAAAAAGCTCCTTCCGGAACGTTTATTTTTACACCCGGGATTTCTTTTAATAATCCAACTACTAAATCTCTACGTCCGTGGAAAGCCTGAACCATTTCGTTTAATACGCTTGGGTCAGCATCTACAGCTGTAATTGTAGCACGCTGAGCTACAGAATTTGCTCCGGAAGTTACTTGTCCCTGAATTTTTGTACACGCTTTTGCAATGAATTCCGGTGCTCCAATATAACCAATTCTGTACCCTGTCATGGCGAATGCTTTTGCCACTCCGTTTACAGTGATTGTTTTTTCTAACATTCCTGGGATAGAACCAATACTGCAGAAAGTTCCAGAGAAATTGATGTGCTCATAAATCTCATCTGCAACTACGTAAATATTTGGGTGTTTTTCTAAAACTTTAGCCAAAGCTGTTAATTCTTCTCTGCTGTAAACAGATCCGGATGGATTACATGGAGAAGAGAACCACATCATTTTCGTTTTTGGCGTGATTGCAGCTTCTAATTGCTCCGGAGTGATTTTGAAATCTGTTTCAACAGAAGTTGGAACTTCAACCGGAACTCCGCCAGAAAGTTTTACGATTTCGAAATAAGAAACCCAGTAAGGTGCTGGTAAAATTACCTCGTCACCGTCGTTTAACATTACCTGAGCAATGTTGTATAAAGATTGTTTTGCTCCTGTAGAAACTACGATTTGAGAAGGTTTGTATTCTAAACCATTGTCTCTTTTGAATTTTCTGCAGATAGCTTCTTTTAAATCCTGATATCCGTCAACAGGAGAATATGTACTGTAGTTATCGTCGATTGCTTTCTTTGCAGCTTCTTTAATGAAGTCAGGTGTATTAAAGTCAGGTTCACCTAAACTTAAACTGATGATGTCTTTTCCCTGTGCTTTTAGCTCGCGGGCTAATGCAGCCATCGCTAAAGTCTGCGAAGTTGCTAAATTGTTAATTCTGTCTGAAAGAATATGGTTCATTATAAAAAATTTAATTGCTCTTAAATTTGCTGTTTTCTTTAAGAGAGGTTATTATTAATAGATTTTAATTAGATTATGCGAATTCAGGTTTTGCTCCAAGATCTTTCAAATGCTTGTAGTGAGCCAGTACGGCGCCTCTCATGGTTCTGAATTCATGATAAGGCAAGTTGCATTCTTTTGCTGTCTGTTTTACAATTTCAGCAATTTTTCCGTAATGGATGTGACTGATATTTGGAAAAATATGATGCTCAATCTGATGGTTCAGACCACCTGTAAACCAGTTTACAATTTTGTTTTTTGGAGCAAAATTAGCTGTAGTGTACAATTGGTGAATAGCCCAGGTGTTTTCGATTTCTCCTTCTTCATTTGGAATCGGATTGGTGGTCTCTTCTACAACGTGTGCCAATTGAAAAACAATACTTAGGATTAATCCAGCTGTATAATGCATTACAAAAAAACCAATAACAACTTTCCACCAGATTACTCCCAGTAACATAGGTAAAGCCATCCAGATGATTACGTAAATTATTTTTGTAATAACCAAAACAGTCCATAATTTGGTTGGACTTTGTGGTGCTCCATAAGATAATTTTCTTTTCAGATAATTTTTCATCTGTTTAAAATCGGTAGTCAAAGCCCAATTAAAGGTTAGTAAACCATATAAAAAGAATGAATAATAATGCTGGAATTTATGAAAACGGTGCCATTCTGCATTTTGTGTAAAACGAATGATTCTTCCGGCGTCAAGATCTTCATCATGCCCGTGAATATTGGTGTAAGTATGGTGCAAAACATTGTGCTGAACCTGCCAGTTGTATACATTTCCGGCTAAAACATAAATACTGCCACCCATTATTTTGTTGATCCATGATTTTGAAGAGTAAGAACCATGGTTCCCATCATGCATAACGTTCATTCCAATTCCGGCCATGCCGATACCCATCAAAATATTCAATAATAATTGCGCCCAGAAAGGCATGTCAAGCGCGAGAATTAAAAAATACGGGGTTAGGAAAATGGTAAAAAGAATAATAGCTTTTAAGTGCAGCTTCCAGTTTCCGGTTTTTGGGATATTATTTTCTTTGAAGTAATTGTTTACCCGTGAGTTAAGCGTTCTGAAAAACTTCAGATTGTCCTGCTTTGAAAATGTCGGTGCGGTATTATTCATATTAATTTTAAATAGTTGTCAAAGGTAATTATTATAAATTTTCAATTTGCAAAATTGAGTTAAATATTTCAATCGTAAAGTAGTACTTTTGTTAAAAATTTACAACAATGGATGAGATTCTGAAGTATTTTCCTGATTTGACCGACATTCAAATTCAACAATTTCAAAAATTAGACTTTTTATATCATGACTGGAATGAAAAAATCAATGTTATTTCCAGAAAAGATATTGATTCCTTATATACCAAGCACATTTTGCATTCTCTTGGAATTGCCAAAATCATGAAATTCGAACCCGGGGCAACTGTTTTGGATGTGGGAACAGGCGGTGGTTTTCCGGGAATTCCGTTAGCGATTCTTTTTCCGGAAACACGTTTTTATCTGATAGATGTGATTGCCAAAAAAATAAAAGTAGTTCAGGGCGTTGTAGATGCTTTGGAACTGAAAAATGTAAAAGCAGAACAAAAACGAGCCGAACTGGTAAAAGGAGATTTCGATTTCATAGTAAGCCGTGCCGTAACCAACATGCCGGATTTTGTTTCCTGGATTCATGATAAAATCAAGAAGCAGCACAAACACACGTTGAAAAACGGAATTCTCTATTTAAAAGGTGGTGATTTGACCGAAGAGTTAAAAGATTTCCCAAAAGCTACTTTATATGATTTGTCTACAATTTTTGAAGATGAGTTTTTTGAAACCAAAAAAGTAGTGCATTTGCCATTGAAATTTCAGCCTTAATTTTTATTTCTACATATAAAAGACCGATAGCATTTTACTTAAATTGTTATCGGTTTTTTTATGCTACAAAAGCAATCATAACTTAATGATAATTTGTAGCTGTTCCATTTTTTTTATCTTTGAAAATACTTAAATAAAGTTATAATGAATAGAAGGAAGTTCTTTAGAAACGGCTCATTGTTTACGATAGGGGCGGCAATTATGAATCCGTTTGAGGGTTCTGCAAATGTTTTGGATTTAGAGTCTGTAAATAAAAACAAAAAAGCAAAAAATATCATTTTACTGGTTAGTGACGGAATGAGTACCGGGACGCTTAATATGACCGATTTGTTTCTGAACAGAAAAACAGGCAAAGGTTCTAACTGGATGCAATTGTATAAAGACAATAAGGTTTCAAGAGCTTTGATGGATACAGCCTCTGCGAGTTCTATAGTAACCGATTCTTCTGCTGCGAGTTCTTCATGGGGAGGAGGTTTTCGTGTAAATAACGGAGCGCTTAATGTAAGTCCAAACGGAGAACCACATTTACCGATTTGGCAGAAGTTTAAAAAATCAGGAAAAATGGCAGGTTGTGTAACTACAGTTCCTATTACACATGCCACTCCGGCGGGTTTTTGTGTGAACAGCAAAAGTAGAAATGCACAGGAGGATATTGCCGAACAATATTTAGAATTGGGTTTTGACATTATGATGGGAGGCGGAGCCAATTATTTCAGTCCGGAATTACGAAAAGATAAAAAAGACATGTATGCCGCTTTTAAATCGAAAGGATATCAGGTTGTAAAAACCAAATCTGAAATGGATGCAGCATCCAATTCTAAACCTGTTCTGGGTGTGTTTGCAGATGACGGACTTCCGTATTATGTGGACAGAAACAGTGATGAAAACTTAAAAACCACTGTTCCTAGCCTTGCTGAAATGTCTCAAAAAGCAATCAACAGAATGAAAGACCATAAAAATGGTTTTGTGTTGCAAATTGAAAGCGGAAAGGTAGACTGGGCTGCGCACGGGAATGATATTGCAGGTTTGATTCACGATCAGATCGAATTTGATGAAGCTGTAAAAGTGGCGATTGATTTTGCTGAAAAAGACAAAGAAACATTAGTAATCATCACAACAGATCACGGAAATGCAAATCCGGGAATTATTTACGGAAAAAATGCCAATGATAATTTCGACAGTATCCAAAAATACACTCAGACCAACGAATGGATTTTGAATCAGATAAAACCGCAATCTTCCGTTGCTCAGGTAAAGGAAATTATTGAAAAAGCAAACGGTCATTCGGTTACTGATGAAGAGGCAAAATATGTATTAGGCTACTATGACGGATTACACAAAGAAGATGGTTTGTATAATTACAAAAAATTACCCTATAAAGCTTTTGCAGAAATGCAGGGGAAAATAAATTCTGTTGGCTGGATCAGTATGGATCACTCTGCTGATTACGTAGAACTGGCAATGTTTGGTCCGGGAAGTGAACTTTTAAAACCTTTCGTAAAAAATACCGACCTGCATTATCTAATGCTGCAAGCTGCGGAAGTGGAGAATAAATTTTAATCGTCTGGGTTATTCAATTTACATCAACCAAAAAAAACAAATAAAAGCCGAATCTTAAATTTAAGATTCGGCTTTTTTATATTGAAAAGTCCTTTATTTAAGACTTTTGACCTTCGACTTTAAGACTATTCTCCCAAGAAAGGATATCTGTAATCCTCAGGAGTTACAAAAGTTTCCTTAATCGTTCTAGGAGAAGCCCAACGCAATAAGTTCAGTGCAGAACCTGCTTTGTCGTTAGTTCCTGAAGCTCTTGCACCACCAAAAGGCTGCATTCCAACAACAGCTCCGGTTGGTTTGTCGTTGATGTAGAAGTTACCTGCTGAATTTTGCAATTTTACAGTAGCGGTTTCAATCGCATAACGATTCTGGCTGAAAACAGCACCGGTTAAAGCATACTCAGAAGTAGTATCAACCAATTCTAAAGTTTCTTCCCATTTTGCATCTTCATAAATATAAATAGTTACAACAGGTCCAAATAATTCGGTTTCCATTGTAGTATATTTTGGATTTGTCGTTACAATAACCGTTGGTTCTACAAAGTATCCAACCGATTTATCGTAGTTTCCTCCAATGATAATTTCAGCATCAGCATCTTTTTTAGCCTGATCGATGTAGCTCGCTAATTTATCAAAAGAACCTTCGTGAATAACTGCCGTAATAAAGTTTCCAAAATCTTCAGGAGAGCCCATTTTCATTGATTTTACATCAGTGATTAACTGCTCTTTTACAGCTGGCCACAAACTTTGTGGAATGTAAACTCTTGAAGCTGCAGAACATTTTTGTCCCTGGAATTCAAAAGCTCCACGTGTGATTCCCGTAACCACTTGTTTTACGTTGGCACTTGGGTGAGCAATGATAAAATCTTTACCACCAGTTTCTCCAACAATTCTTGGGTATGTTTTATAATTGTGGATGTTTGCTCCAATTTTTGCCCAGATATCTTTAAATACATGAGTAGAACCTGTAAAGTGAACACCTGCAAAATCACGGCTTGCCAAAACAGTATCCGTAATCATTAAGGCATCTCCAAAAACGACATTGATAACGCCATCCGGAACTCCCGCTTCTTTGAAAACATCAAGGATAATTTTTGTAGAAAACACCTGGCTGTCGCTTGGTTTCCAAACCACAACGTTACCCATCATCGCAGCACTTGCCGGTAGATTGGCAGCAATAGCCGTAAAGTTAAATGGCGTGATTGCGTAAACAAAGCCCTCAAGAGGTCTGTATTCTAAACGATTCCACGTTGTTGAGTCCGATTTTGGCTGATCTGCGTAAATCTGAGTCATGAATTCTACGTTGTAACGTAAAAAGTCAATAAGCTCACAAGAAGCATCAATTTCTGCCTGGTGAATATTTTTAGACTGACCAATCATAGTGGCAGCATTAATACGTGCTCTGTATGGTCCTGCAATAAGTTCAGCTGCTTTTAAGAAAATAGCCGCACGTTGTTCCCATGCCATATTTGCCCATGCGTGTCTTGATTCAAGAGCGTTGGCAATCGCTTTTTCGATATGTTGTTTTTCAGCCAAATGATACTTTCCAACAACGTGCTGGTGATCATGTGGAGCTGTAATGTTTCTTGTGTTTCCGGTTCTGATTTCTTCGCTTCCAATATGCAAAGGAACGTCGATTTGAGAATTCCACATTGTGGTATAAGCTGCCTGAACAGCTGCTCTTTCCGGTGAGTTTGGTGCGTATCCTTTTACCGGTTCGTTGACCGCTTTAGGTACATTAAAAAATCCTTTTAACATGGGATAAGATATTTTTAAAATTACGAATTGTTTAATTTTAGGCAAAAGTACAAAGGTTATTTTGATTATATCACAATACAATATTAAAATGTTGTAATTTAATAAACTAATGCCATCAAACTGTAAAATGTCTGTTTGTATAAAGTTTTAAATTTGAATTGCTTCAATTTTTTATACTATGAAAATTCCGCTTTTAGTTTTTAACGACAAAGGAATTTACTGTCAACAGGCCGATGTATATCTCGATCCCTGGAGGCCGGTAAAAAATGCTATTATTACACATGGTCACGCCGATCACTCCCGTTGGGGACATCAAAATTATATAACACATCGTACCAATGTGCCCATAATTCGTCATCGATTGGGTGAAATAAATGTGACCGGAAAAGAGTGGGGAGAAACCTTTGTCATCAATAATGTGAAATTCTCATTGCATCCTGCCGGACACATTATAGGAAGCTCTCAAATTCGGGTAGAACACAAAGGCGAAGTCTGGGTTTTTACAGGAGATTATAAAACAGAAGATGACGGAATTTCGGTTCCTTATGAAGTCGTAAAATGCCACACTTTCATAACCGAATGTACTTTTGGATTGCCAGCTTTCAATTGGACTCCTCAGGCAGAAGTAATTACAGAAATCAATAATTGGTGGGCAGAAAATAAAGCGGAGGGAAAAACGTCCATTCTTTTTGGCTATTCTTTAGGCAAAGCGCAACGGCTTTTAAAATATTTAGACACAGATATTGGTAAAATATACACGCATGGCGCAATCGAGAATATGACGAATGTTTTACGTCCGATGGTAGATTTTCCACCCACAACCTTAGTGACAAGAGAAACAAAAAAAGAAGAATTTGCAGGAAATATTGTGCTCGCTCCGCCAAGTGCGCATGGAAGTATCTGGATTAGAAAAATGACACCTTTTGTAACTGGTTCAGCAAGCGGATGGATGGCTTTTAGAGGCGCAAGACGAAGACGTGCCATTGACAAGGGTTTTGTGTTGAGCGATCATTGCGATTGGTATTCACTTCTAGATAGTATCAAATCAACCGGAGCAGAAAGAGTAATCGGCACACACGGTTATACGGATATTTTCTCCAAATATTTAAGAGAATTGGGTTACGACGCCAGAACCGAAAAAACACAATACGAAGGCGAAGCGGCAGAAATGGAAAAAGATGGAAAGGAAGTTGTATTTGAACAAAATGAAACTCCGGACATTACTGAAAATAAGGAATTGTAGATGAAAAATTTTGCCCAGCTTATAAAAACCCTCGACAGCTCGAATAAAACGAACGTAAAAGTCGACGCGCTGACGACGTATTTTAAAAATGCATCGCCGGAGGATAAAGTATGGACAATCGCTATTTTGTCTCATCGTCGTCCGCCAAGGCCTGTCAATACAACCTTATTGCGAATTTGGGCAAATGAACTGGCCAATATTCCGCTATGGCTTTTTGAGGAAAGTTATCATATTGTGGGCGATTTGGCGGAAACTATTGCTTTGATTATTCCAACCACAAAAGAGCATTCGGATAAAAGTTTAACCGAATATCTGCAGGAAATTATTGCCTTAAAAAAGAAATCAGATATTGAGAAAAAAGAATATTTACATGAAAATTGGCTGGCTCTCAATTATTATGAACGCTTTGTTTTTACCAAATTAATTACCGGAAGTTTACGAATCGGCGTTAGCCAAAAATTAATGACCCGTGCCTTATCAAAAGCAGAAGATGTTGACGAAGATGCATTGGCGTATAAATTAATGGGAAATTGGGATCCAAACACAATTACGTTTCAGGAATTAATTCTGGATGAAAAAAGTAGTGATTATCTATCAAAACCATATCCCTTTTATCTCGCGTATCCAATTGAAGGAGAAGTGGATAATTTAGGAAATCCCGAAGACTGGTCAATAGAACATAAGTGGGACGGAATCCGGTCGCAAACTATCATTCGTGAAAACGAAATTTATGTCTGGTCAAGAGGAGAGGAGCTCGTAACCGATAAATATCCGGAGTTTAAATCTTTCGTCGGAATTATTCCAAACGGAACGGTGATTGATGCTGAAATTTTAGCTTTTCCCGAAAAGGAAATTGGAACATTTAACGATTTACAAGCCAGAATTGGCCGCAAAACTATTTCTGTATCTTTATTGGAAAAAGTTCCCGTAATTTTAAAAGCATACGATATTTTAGAATGGGAAGGCAAAGATATTCGAAACATACCTTATTCCGAAAGAAGATTATTATTAGAACAATTATATGATTCGATAAAAGATAAAACGCCACATTTTCAATTATCAGAAAGAGTTTTACTTCATTCGTGGGAAGATGTTGCAGCGGAAAGAATGCGTGCCCGCGAAATGAAAAGCGAAGGTTTGATGATAAAACGCAACAATTCACCGTATCAGGTAGGAAGAAAAAAAGGCGATTGGTGGAAATGGAAGATAGAACCTTTGGTAATTGATGCCGTTTTGACCTATGCGATGCGCGGACATGGAAGACGTTCAAATCTTTTTACCGATTATACTTTTGCACTTTGGCAGACCAATGACAACGGCGAACGGGAATTAGTCACATTTGCAAAAGCCTATTCCGGTTTAACCGATGCCGAATTCAGAAAAGTAGATGATTTCATAAAGAAAAATACGCTGGAACGATTTGGCCCTGTGCGAAGTATAACACCTCAATTGGTTTTCGAAATTGGTTTTGAAGGAATTGCACTTTCAAAAAGACATAAAAGCGGTATCGCAACCCGTTTTCCAAGAATCTTGAGATGGCGGCAGGACAAGAAAATTGAGGATGCTAATTCAATTGAAGATTTGAAGAGTATGATTTCATAAAAGGTTCAAAGGGACAAAGTAACAGAGTTTCAAAGAAAAAAACTTTAGGAAACAGCTAAGCTTTGTCCCTCTGAGCCTTTGCAACTTTGAACCTTATAAAAAAATGAACAGAGACGAACTATATACCATTGCAGAAAACTGGTTTCAAGATCAGGGCTGGAAAGCATTTCCTTTTCAAACCCAGACCTGGACAGCATTTCTGCAAGGCAAAAACGGATTGTTGAACGCGCCAACGGGAAGCGGAAAAACCTATGCCTTATGGTTTCCAATAGTTCTCGATTACATGAAGAAAAATCCGAATTATAAAACCAAGCATAAACCCGGTTTAAAAGCGATTTGGATTACGCCTTTGCGAGCACTTTCTGTAGAAATAAAACAAGCCGCAGAACGAATCATTACGGATTTAGATTTGCCATTAACTGTCGGAATTCGTTCTGGTGATACTTCTCAAAGCGAAAGAACAAAGCAAAGCAAAAAAATGCCGGATCTGTTGGTTACCACACCCGAAAGTCTGCAATTGCTTTTGGCATCCAAAGAATTTTCGAAAACTTTTGCCAGTTGTTCTGCAATTGTGGTCGATGAATGGCATGAATTATTAGGAACTAAACGTGGTGTTCAAATGGAACTGGCTTTATCCCGATTAAAAACAGTTGCTCCAAAAATACGAATTTGGGGAATTTCTGCTACCATTGGAAATCTGGAATTAGCACAGCAAGTATTATTAGGATTAAATTCTGAAGCCTATCAAAATTCGGTTTTGATTAAAGCCCATATCAACAAAAAAATAAAAGTTCTTTCGATATTGCCCGACAAAATGGACAGTTATCCTTGGCGTGGTCACATGGGACTGCATCTAATTGATGAGGTGGCAAAAATAGTACGCAAAAGCAAAACCACTTTAATTTTTACCAATGTGCGTTCTGCATGCGAAATGTGGTTTCAGGCGATATTGGAGAAATATCCGGAGTTTGCCGGAGATATGGCGATGCACCACGGAAGCATTAGCAGGGAAACACGTTTATGGGTTGAAAATGCGATTAGAAATGAAGAATTAAAAGTTGTAGTCTGTACTTCTAGTTTAGACTTAGGAGTTGATTTTGCTCCTGTTGAAACCATCATTCAGGTGGGTGGGCCAAAAGGTGTTGCCCGTTTTCTGCAAAGAGCAGGACGAAGCGGTCATCAACCCGGAAAAGAAAGTGTAATTTATTTTCTTGCTACACATGCCATTGAACTAATTGAAGCTTCAGCACTGAAAAAAGCGGTTGCCAAAACCATTGTTGAAGACCGAATTCCGTATTTGAACAGTTGGGATGTTTTAGTGCAATATCTGAATACTTTGGCTGTTTCTGATGGATTTTTTCCGAATGAAATTTTTGATGAAGTCCAACAAACCTTCTGTTATCAAAACATAACCAAAGAAAACTGGAACTGGATTCTGAACTTCATAACCAATGGAAGTCAAAGCTTGCAGGCCTATGATGAATTCAAAAAAGTAGAAATCGAAGAAGACGGACGTTTTAAAATCAACAGCCGACTGATTGCGATGCATCACAGAATGCAGATAGGAACTATTGTTGGAGATGCGTCATTAAATGTCAAGTTTTTAAGCGGTGGTTACATAGGAAATATTGAGGAATGGTTTGCCTCAAAACTACAGCCTGGAGATGTTTTTACTTTCGCCGGAAAAAGATTGGAATTATTTCGTGTAAAAAACATGCAGGTATTGGTACGAAAAGCAGATCCCAAAAAAGAATCCCGAACCGTAAGCTGGATGGGCGGACGTATGGCATTATCGGTACAAATGAGCGAATTGCTTCGGGATGAATTGTATGCGGCAAATAGTGATGAGCTAACTCCTGAATTAAAAGCTTTACAGCCTATTTTTGCAAGACAGCGAAAAGAAAGTATTGTACCTTCTGATGATGAATTTTTAATTGAAACTTTCAAAACCAGAGAAGGGTATCATGCTGTTTTTTACCTTTTCGAAGGTCGGTTTGTGCATGAAGCCTTAGCGAGTATTTTGTCATATCGTATTAGTTTATTGTCTCCAATTACTTTTTCTCTTGCCTATAATGATTACGGATTTGAATTGCTTTCCGACCAGGAAATTGACATGCAGTCTGTTTTTGACAATAATTTGTTTTCAACAGAACACGTACATCAAGATTTGCAAAAAAGTCTAAATCTGACCGAAATGGCGCGAAGAAAATTCAGGGATATCGCCGTAATTGCCGGATTGGTATTTACCGGAATGCCCGGAAGACCAGTAAAAACCAAACATTTACAGAGTGGCTCGCAACTGCTTTTTGAAGTTTTTAGGGATTATGAGCCCGATAATTTACTGCTGCAGCAGGCTTATTCAGAAACATTTGAACATCAGCTGGAAGAAGGGCGTTTGATTCAGGCTTTGGAAAGAGTGAATCGGCAAACCATCGTTTGGAAACAATGTAAAAAGCCAACTCCGTTCAGTTTTCCAATCATCACAGACCGATTAAGAGAGAAATTATCCAGTGAAACATTAGCAGAAAGAATCAAAAAGATGACAGCGAGTTACATGAAATAATAGAATATGAAAATTACAATCAACAAGCAAAATTTTATTTTACATCCTTGCGGTGCGGCTTTCTGGGAAGAAAAAAAAATACTTTTAATATCAGATTTGCATTTGGGTAAAGTCTCGCATTTTAGAAAACACGGAATGGCGATTCCGGAGAAAGCGATTCCGGAGAATTTTAACCGGTTAAACAATATTCTGGAATTATTTGATATTGAAACGATTATTTTCCTTGGCGATTTATTCCACAGTAAAATGAACAACGAGTGGGATTTATTTTCAGACTGGACCAAGACAATTACTCAGCAGCTTATTTTGATAGAAGGGAATCATGATGTTATTTCAAAAAAACATTATACAGATTTAAATATTGAAATTCATTCAGAAATTATAATTGATGGCTTTTTGTTGACGCATCATCCTTCAACAAGAGAAAACTTTTTTAATTTGTGCGGACACATCCATCCAGGGATTAAACTAAAAGGATTGGGAAAACAATTTCTGGGTTTGTCGTGCTTTTTTAGAAAACCAAATCAATTAATCTTTCCAGCTTTTGGAGCGTTTACAGGTAACTTTTATCTGATTCCCGAAGAAAAAGATAAAGTATATGTAATTGCAAAAGATGAGGTAATCGAAATAAAAAACTGAATTAGTTCAGTGCAAAAGGAGCACACATTCTAAAAGTAGGAACTATAACCTTAAATATTTTGGTTGTAGTAAAATTAATCATATTAAAATGACCTTTCATTGCTCCGTAAGGAGATGATAATAAACAGCCAGAACTATATGTGTGATTTTCTCCTGGTTTTAAAACGGGTTTTTTTCCTATAACGCCTTCTCCGTCAACCACTTCTAAGTCGTTTAAAGAGTCGAAAATTTCCCAGTGACGGGATGTTAACTGTACCGAATCTTTACTGTGGTTTTCGATTGTAATAACGTAACTAAAGGCAAAATGAATCTTATAGTTTTTGAAGTAAGTGCCTTCAAAACTAGTCAAAACAGATATTTTTATGCCTCTTGTTATTTGAGAAACCATACTAAAGCAGTATATATGTGAGTGTTATATTTGCAAATTTACGAAAAAAAATGATTCGATTGGAATCCTTTTTTAGAATGTTTAGTTAATAATATTCAAGGAATTAGCATTGCCTTTACCAATAACCCTTTCGTAGCGATCTGTACTTTCGCGATAATAAACTAAAACGGTATATTCATTTTCAGTCTGATAAAAGTTTCCGTCAATAGCATTTTCAAAATCGATTACGCCTTTTTTGTCAGCAATCCTGTATTGAAAATTGGTAAATCCCTGCTTAATCATGACTGCTTTTTCGTAAATCCCTTTATCAGCATTATAGTCCATTTTATATTCTGGAGAAAGGCTGTAATTATTAAACATCCCTGTAATATAAATGTCTTTGTTTAACCTGAATGTTGGGGCTGAAAGTGAAAAATATACCCAGGCGTAATCGGCTTCAATTTCCTGATTCAGGCCATTAATGTTTTTAACAACAAAATTTCCGTCAACATCTTCATAAACGGTATATATTTGGTTCGCTCTGGCTTGATTTGTATATAAATAGGAACTGTAAACGTCATTATTGCTGCCTACTTTTGCAACATTATTATTAGCGGCCCGGATGTCTTTATTTTCAAAATATAAAAATTCATTGCCACCCCAAAATTGTGTTTCTTTATCGTACTTGTAAATCAGCTGGTTTCCGATGGTGTATTGTGGAGGAATGTTTTTAATCCCGGTGTTAAAATCTCCGTTTTGAAGTAAAAGCACTTTTACATTTTGTAATGGCGTCTGAAAAACAATGTCGTTAGAAAGTATAGCAATTTCAAGATTCTGCTTGTAATTTATATCGTTGAGGCTGCGGCTTCGTCTCATAACGATTCCAACAGTTGAATGATTTTCGTATAAAATAAATTTTCTTGAAAAAACAACTTCTCTGTCTTCGTTTAGGATTTTCAACATATAATTCCCTGAAATTCGCAATTGAGTAGCAAACTGATTAGGAAAAGAAAGCCGGTAATGTGAGAAACTCTGAAGGGTATTGAAAGAATTCGAATAATCTGTAATTCTTTGATTGTCAAAACCGCGAATGTAATCTGTTTTCGGAATATCAGTAGGTTTCCAGTTGTAATCGCAATGTATCACCTCAAAGTAATAATTGGCTTCGTTGCCAAACAAATCATCAAACTGTAATTGAAATGATGATCCCAATTCAAATATAGGAACTACATTGCTGCCGTTCTGAACAAAAGAAACAGTTTTGATATTATAAGGAGGATCGATTTCTTTTTCCTGAGCTTTCGCTAAAGTGAAAATGAAAAGAAAAACAAAGCTTGTATATAAAAATTTCGGCATCTTAATATATTGTAAGATTGTAAATATAACAATTTTATATAACGAAAAAGATGCCATTCTATTGGATTTAACTACTAAGAACCCAAAATATAGGCTAAGTTGCCTTCGAGTTCGTCATTAATATAGCTTTCTTCTAAAAGGGAATCAGACAACAGTTTTTTGTTTTCCTGAAGCCTGATGATCTTTTCTTCCACCGTGTTTTTTGAAATAAAACGAATCACATTTACCTTATTCAATTGACCAATCCTATGAGCTCGTCCCACTCCTTGTTTTTCTGCAAAAGGATTCCACCATGGATCTAAGAACAAAACATAAGAAGCTTTGGTAATATTCAGACCAACGCCTCCTGCTTTAAGCGAAATAAAAAATAACAAAGGTTCCTCTTTTTCCTGAAACAGTTTTACTTGTTGTTCTCTTTTGGCTGCAGGTGTTTCTCCTGTAATTTCACAAAATGTTATTTTGTTTTCTTTACACCAGTCAGTATAAAAATTCAAATTGGTAACAAAGGAGCTGAAAATGATTACTTTCTGTTTTGCCTTGACTAAATTTTCCAGATAATTTGTGACAGCAATATATTTTCCGGAATCAATTTCTGAATCTGAATCGATCATTTTCGGGTGATTACTGAGCTGTCTAAGTTTCATCAAAGTATTGATAATACTGATTTTATCAGGACTTGAACCATCAGTTTTAAGCAGGAAATTACGAGCCTTGGATTTTTCCTTTTCGTATAATTTTTCCTGTTCAGGATCCATGTCACAGTAATAAACCTGCTCTGTCAATTCCGGCAGATCTTTTAAAACCTGTTCTTTGGTTCTTCTTAAAATGTAAGGCTGGATGAGATTTTTTAATTCAGTTAAAACTTCTTCATTCTGCTTTTTCTCAATAGGATTTTTGAAATTTTCCACAAAAAAAGCATAACTACCCAGAATATCCGGATTTATAAACTGCATCTGCGACCACAAATCGTCAAGCGAATTTTCGATAGGGGTACCGCTCAAGGCAATTTTATGTCCTGTGTTGATTTTATTAATCGCTTTAAAAATCTTAGAATTTTTGTTTTTGATATACTGACTTTCATCTAAAATCAGATAACGGAAATTGTATTTTTCTAAAATAGAAATATCACGATGAACGATACTGTAACTGGTAAAAATTAAATCGGTTGAATCCAGTTTGTGTGCTAATAATTTCCGGTCATTACCCACATATTGCATTTTTGAAAAGTGTGGCGTAAACTTTCCAGCCTCATTAAACCAGTTAAAAACTAACGAAGAAGGCAGCACTATCAGAGCTTTAAGCGGCTCTCTTTCTACAGTCGTTTCGTTTGCAAACAAATCAAAATTGGTTGTTTTGGTTGTAAAACCTAATTGCTCCTGAACTGAAACCAAAACGGCCAAAGTTTGTAATGTTTTTCCAAGTCCCATGTCGTCAGCAAGACAGGCCCCCAGATTTGAATTGAAATGCCCCAAAAGCCATTTTACACCGTCAATTTGGTACGGTCTCAAAGTTGCTTTAAGTAAATCTGAAGCAGTATATTCAGCATGAGAAATTACATCATTATCAATTTCTGAAATTCCGTCTAAAGCGGTGAAATTACTTTTGCGTAAAAGTAAAGCTCCGTTTTCTGTTTTTGCCAGTTTTGCTAAAGAACCATATTTGCTGAACCATTCCAGCGGAATCAAAAAGTAGTTTCCGTCAGGAAGCATAAAAAGTCTTTCCTTGCTTTTTATATTCGGAATAATTTCACTGAAATTGATTTTATAATTACCAACAGTAACGATTATTTTAATATCAAACCAATCTGCTTTGGTTTCTTTAGAAATTGAAATCGTATTACTTTCTGTAATGATTTCTTTGCTTTCAAGTTTTAGATTTTGGATTGTAAAACCTAAACTTTCAAGCTTTTCCTTATGGTCAATAATTAATTGGATATTGATATAAGGATCATTGGATTCAGTTTCCAGTCCAAACAGTTCATTTTTGACTTTTACTAAACCAATTTCAAGTAATTTTTTTGTGTATAAAATTTCGACGGCACTTCTTTTAAACTGAATTATTTTGGGTTCATTAGCGATGCTGAAATCAACAAAAGAATGTGTTTTTTTAGTTTTGCCGGCGTCAAAAACATATCCGTTGTAATCAAAATAAAGATTGAGATAATAACAGTTTTTAAAGAAATCATAAACAGGCTGAATGGTACTCGAAATTATCTGATCACGCACTTCCATTTCAAAACCAGTAGCTTCAATATCAATTTTTTTGGCTATTGCAGGAATAAAACCTTTAAAATAATCATCAACCAATTTGGATGGAATTTCAATTGATTTTTTCTTTAAAAACGGAGTGAGTTTTTTAGCATTCAGTTCTTTTAATTGTCCTAGTTTTTTATCAATTATCAGCCAGCCCGGTTCATCCAACAGAATTTCGATACTCCTATTCATAGGTAAAAAAGTAGTTTTGTCTTCTTTTAATGAAAGGGTATAAGTGATACCTTCTGAATGTTTGTCAAATTGAATCTGGGGTTCAAAATCAAGCGGATCAACGCCGACTCTGGATCTATAAAAATCTTTTTCAGGACCTAAATTGATGGATAGAGGAAATTGTTCCTTTACAATCAAATCGTAAAACGTACTTAAGTTTAGTTTTAAATGTTGGCGAATCGCAAAATCCATTTTAGAATCTTTCTGCAGATCGGCAATCGTTTTGGCTGATTTGATTTTGGCACTGAATTTTTTGAAAATAAATTCAGGTTTTAGAGATTCACAGATTGTTAGTATTCTTTTTGAATTGGGATTTAAATTTTCGAAATCAATACCATAGCTTTCAATTATAGTTTTGGTTGCTTTTTTGTCCAGATATTTAATTTCACTGGTATTTTCAACAATATAAGCTGTAGGGATATAGGCATTCAGATTTTTTTCAAAACTGATGTCAAAACAGAACTGAAATGATTTTGTAGATTCCAAGTTTTAGGGATTTGTTTGGCTTGTAATTTGGGTAAAAAAAAGCGTTTTCAAATTATTTCTATTTTGAAAACGCTTTTTAAATGAACTTATATCACTTATATGGTGAAAAAAAATTAGTTTTCATGTTTAAAACAAAGTGGAATAATTTCGCCCTTTGCCAAACAGTATTTTTCAACCAATTCGGGTGCAATTTTATTAGTGTAATCTTCTTCAATAACAATAAAACCAATGCTTCTTAGTTTATCGAAATAATCGCGTCCGTAAACACGAACGTGATCGTATTGTCCGAAGATTTTTGCACGTTCTTTTTGATCTGTAATCGAATCGTCTGCAAAAGTAACTTCACGGGATAAATCTTGTGGAATCTGTAAAATGGCCATTCCGCCCGGTTTTAAAACACGGTATAATTCCTGCATCGCTTTAGTGTCATCCGGAATATGTTCTAAAACGTGATTACATAAAATAACGTCATATTCGTTGTCTTTGAAAGGTAAATTACAGATATCTGCCTTTACATCTGCCAAAGGCGAAAGTAGATCGGTTGTGGTGTAATCCAGGTTTTTCTGCTTGCGGAATCTTTTATAAAATGCCTGTTCCGGAGCAAAATGCAATACTTTTTTCGGTGCTGTAAAAAAATCGGTCTGATCGTTTAAATACAGCCAAAGCAAACGGTGTCTCTCTAAGGAAAGCGTGCTAGGCGAAAGCACATTGTTACGCTGTTTCCCGTATCCGTAAGGCAAAAACGATTTAAAGCTTTTTCCATCAATAGGATCAGTAAATTTGCTTCCTCTTAATGATAAAGCTAAAATTGGGCGCACCACATAACTCAAACGAATTAATAATGGACGGGGGATTGTATTAAGTACTAATTTGAATAGTTTTTTCATGGGGCTGTTTCACAGAGTTACACAAAGTTGGCACAGAGCTTCACAAAGTGTTTATAAATCTTTTTATGTTGTTTTTTAATATTTTTGAATCAAAATTAATAAGCAATCCTAATGGATAATTACCCAGTTTTAGGTAAGTCAATATCTGCGCAAAATGTACATCTTTAAAAGCCTCAACTGTTTTTAATTCGATGACAATTTTATTTTCAATTAGCAAATCTATCCTATATCCGTGATCTAATTTTATATCCTTATAAATTATCGGTAAAGCTTTTTGTTTTTCAACAATTAAACCTGAATTCATAATTTCATAATACAAACATTCCTGATAAGCTGATTCCAATAAACCCGGCCCTAATTGTTTGTGAACTTCAATTGCTAAACCTATAATTTTATATGAGATAGCATTTAGTTCATCTTGCGATATTTCATTTTCCAAATACATTTTAAAGGCGTATAAATAAATTTTTGTGTATCTCGGCGTATATCTTTGTGAATCTTTGCGCTATAACTACAATACTAATGGCACTTTTCTGAATTCATCTTCTTCGTTGCTTTCGATACCTAATGCTTTATAGATGTAATAGAAAGTTGATAAAATTTCAGGTTTTCCATCAATTAGGGCAACATCGTGTTCAAAATGAGCACTTGGTTTTCCATCAGCAGTCAGGATTGTCCAGCCGTCTTTAAGCTGTTTGATGTTTTTAGTTCCCATGTTAATCATGGGTTCAATGGCAACCACCATTCCTTCAACAAAAAGTTTTCCACGTCCGCGCTTTCCGTAGTTTGGCATTTCGGGAGCTTCGTGCATTTTTTGACCTAATCCGTGACCTACTAATTCACGAACAACTCCATATCCGTGAGCTTCTGTATATTTTTGGATTGCATTTCCAACATCTTCTACGCGATTTCCTGCTTTAAATTCCCTGATTCCTACGTAAAGAGATTCTTTGGTTACCTGTAAAAGTTTTTTGGTTTCAGGAGCAACTTCGCCAATTTCAAAACTATAGGCATGATCACCGTGATAGCCGTTTTTGAAAGCACCGCAATCTACTGAGATAACATCACCATTTTTTAGAGGTGTATTATTAGGGATTCCATGAACAACCTGAGCATTCGGGCTCATACAAAGTGAATTCGGAAAATCGTACAAACCAAGAAAACTTGGAACCGCACCATGATCGCGAATAAATTCTTCAGCTAATTTGTCAAGATATAATGTAGTTACTCCTTCTTTAATTTCAGAAGCAATCATTCCTAATGTTTTTGATACGATCAAAGCACTTTCGCGCATTAATTCGATTTCCTCTCTCGTTTTTTGGATAATCATATTTTTCAGATTTTCAGTTCGCAAAAGTACAACTTTTCATGTGATTTTTATGGGATTTTTTTTGCCACGAATTTTACGAACTCATGCGAATTAATATTTTAGTTTTTAAAAAGAAAAAATTCATGTAATTCGAGGCAAACCTTTATAAACTTAAATTTTTCAGCAAAAAACCGTAAATTAGTAATAAAACATCATAGTCATGGAAACAATTACAGATCACGATATAGACAAAGTAAAAGCGCTCAGAAAAATGAAGCGAAATGCTTTGGGCCTTTTGGGTATTGCAGTACTTCTGTTTATTATTGCCATTTATTTTAAAATCCCGATGCTGCAGGCTTTTAGCGAAGCGGCAATGGTGGGCGGAATTGCTGATTGGTTTGCTGTTGTGGCTTTGTTTCGTCATCCACTAGGAATCCCGATTTGGCATACAGCAATTATTCCGACCAAAAAAAATGAAATAGGAGAGAATCTCGGTAATTTTGTTTCAGAAGAATTTCTGAACCGGGAAAAATTAGAAATTAAATTAGACGAATTCAATTTTGCCACTAAAGCTTCTGATTGGCTTTCGCTGGAAGAAAATGCCAATAAATTTGCTGATGTTATAGCCTTAAATATTATTCCGGGGGTTTTAAAAACAATAAAAGACGAGGATATAAAAAGATTTATTCAGGTTCAGTTTAAGGAAAAATTACAAGCAATCAATTTTGGAGACTGGGTAGCGCTTGCATTAGAACCTTTGCAGAAAGGAAATGTAAAAGATCAGTTACTCACGAATCTTCTCGAAGTAATGAGTGCAGAATTAAGTGATAATAAAGATTTAATTAGGAAGAAAGTAAAACAGTCGACACCTTTTTTGAGTTTTGGTCTGGCGGATAAAAGCATTACAGAAGGTATTTTTAACGGTTTACAGGAATTTCTTGATGAGGCAAAAAATCCGGAGAGCGCGGTTAGAATTAAAATTGACGATTATATTTCTGATTTTTTGAATAAAGTGAAAAACTCAGAAGAAATGCGAATCAAAATCAATAATCTGATTGTTGGTTTTGCCGGAAAGAAAGAAGTGCAGGATTACATTAACGGAATCTGGGACGAAATTAAATTATCAATTACAAACGATTTAGAGAAAGGAGAGGAGTCTTCAATTCGAAAAAACATTTCAGGCCTGATTCAGAATTTTGGAAACGGACTCAAAGAAGATGCTATAATGGTTGATAAAATCAATAATTTCATTAAAAATGATTTGCTTTCTGTTCTTTTGAATAATAAAAAAGTAATTGGGGATTTGATTTCCTCCACCGTAAAAAGCTGGGACGGGAAAGAAGTTTCAGAAAAATTAGAATTAGAAATCGGAAAAGATCTTCAGTATATCAGAATCAACGGAACTTTGGTTGGGGGATTTATTGGACTTCTAATTTATGGAGTTGAGCAGCTTTATCATTGTTTTATTGTTTGATTTCCACAATTTTGTCATTTCTAGGAACGAGAAATCGCACCAGAAACTCCGCAAACTATGTCGCCAATCTTTGTCGATTCTCGAGTGTGATTTCTCGTTCCTCGAAATGACAAGAATGCTTAAAAACAAAAAGAGGCAAATTCTAAAAATTTGCCTCTTTTTTATATAGAAAATTAGTTTTTATAGTAACGAATGACAAGTCATTGCCTCAGGCTGAGGAATTCCCATTAATTCTAAAATGGTAGGAGCAATATCTCCCAAAACACCATTTTGAATATTTTTTAATTCTTTGTCAACCAAAATAATAGGCACCGGGTTTGTTGTGTGTGCTGTATTTGGGCTTCCGTCAGGGTTAATCATTGTTTCGCAGTTTCCGTGATCGGCAATTACGATAGTGGTGTAGTTATTAGCAAGAGCAGCATCTATAACCTGTTTTGCACAGGCGTCAACAGCTTCACAGGCTTTAATTGCCGCTTCCATAATTCCGGTATGTCCAACCATATCACCGTTTGCGAAATTTAAACAAACAAAATCCACTTCACCTTTGTTCAGTTCAGGAACAAGAGCGTCGGCCAATTCGTAAGCACTCATTTCCGGCTGTAAATCGTAAGTTGCCACTTTTGGAGAATTTCTCAGGATTCGGGATTCACCTTCAAAAGGAGTTTCTCGACCTCCTGAAAAGAAGAAAGTAACGTGTGGATATTTCTCTGTTTCAGCAATTCTGATTTGTTTTTTACCAGCTTTTTCTAAAACTTCGCCAAGAGTTTCCGTTATATTATCTTTATTGTAAACTACTTTTACGTTTTGATATGTTTCATCGTAGTTTGTCAATGTTACATAATACAGGTTTAGTTTGTGCATGTTTTGCTCATGAAAATCATGCTGAGAAAGCGCTTCAGTCAATTCACGTCCACGGTCTGTTCTGAAATTAAAGAAGATTACCACATCACCTTCAACAATTGTAGCTAATGGTTTTTCGTTTTCGTCAACCATAACAATTGGTTCGATAAACTCATCCGTAATATATTTTGAATAACTGTCAAGAATACTTGCGACAGCATTTGTTGAAGGTGTTCCGGTTGCGTTTACCACTAAGTCATAAGCTAGTTTTACACGTTCCCATCTTTTATCACGATCCATTGCATAATAACGTCCTATAATTGAAGCTATTTTTACAGGAGTATCTTTAATATGGTTTTCTAAATCCTGAATGTATTTTGCTCCAGATTTTGGATCAACATCACGGCCATCGGTAAAAGCGTGAATGTAAACCTGATCTAATCCATATTCCTGAGAAGCATCAATTAGTCCTCGTAAATGCGAAGTATGTGAGTGAACTCCCCCGTCAGAAACTAATCCTAAAAAGTGTACTTTTTTATTATTGTCTTTAGCATAAGTAAAAGCATCAATAAGAACCTGTTCTTTTGCAAGTGTTTTATGTGCTACAGCTAAATTTATTTTGGCTAAATCCTGATAAACGATTCTTCCGGCACCAAGGTTCATGTGGCCAACTTCACTGTTTCCCATCTGTCCTTCCGGCAAACCAACATTTAATCCGTCGGTACGAAGCTGGGCGCTTGGGTAATTTTGATACAGGCTGTTTATAAAAGGAACATTTGCATTGTCTATTGCAGATACTTTAGGGTCGGGAGATTTTCCCCAACCGTCTAAAATCATAAGGATTACTTTTTTGTTCATTGGTTTTTGTTTTTGGCAAAGATAAACCATTTATAAAATACGCAAGAAACGATTGTTACAATTATGCTTTATAAAATGAACGCTATCAAAAAATAATAATTTAGTTAAAGAACCCTTTGTTTTTTAAAATTAATGCACACTGATTTTAGTTTTCTCCCTTTGAAAGAGTGGTGTAGGTGTCTAAAAATCTGTTTTTTTTTGTTAAAAGTAGATTCTTCTTAAGTGTCTGTTGATTGTATTTTTAAAAATTGAATTTCTTTTCAGTTAGAATGTTGCATTTTTTAAACAGCGTAATTCTGATTAAAAAACAACAGTTTTTCGCTATATCTTAACGTTTGGGCTCTTTTATTGTTAAAGTTTGAACAAATATCACCAAAATTAGTGATAAAAATTTTTGAAATTCCAAATTAATTATACATTTGTCAAGCCTCGAATAAAGTGTAACCTAAACTTAATCAATGATTTATAGAATTTTTCCTATAGTTTTATTTTTGTTTTTGTCTTTCGGTACAGATTCTAAAAATGATGCTGAAACTATAAAAGTTCCAGCCAAAAGCATTGTAAGTGTTGAAAAACCTACTGTTGATGCTAAGATTGAAAATATTTATCACGCATTGAACGCCAACAATTTTGCGTTGCCTGAACTGAAAACTTTTTCTGAAGCCTTAAAAGGTTTTTATTTATTGAAAGAAAAAGGAGTGATTCATAAAGATGTTCTGACACTCATTGATTTTAGTTTGTCATCAACTTTGAAACGTCTTTGGGTTATTGATCTAACTACCAATACTATTTTATTCCAGTCTCTTGTTGCTCATGGCAGAAATACCGGAGAAGAGTTTGCTACTGCATTTTCAAACGTTAATTCCTCTAATAAAAGCAGCTTAGGGTTTTATGCAACCGGCGAAATTTATCAGGGAAAACATGGTATGTCCCTTCGTCTTGACGGATTGGAAAGAGGGGTAAACGATAATGCCCGCGAAAGAGCCGTTGTAATGCATGGTGCCGATTATGTTTCTGAATCTTTTGTCAGAGATCATAAAAGATTAGGAAGAAGCCAGGGCTGTCCTGCTATTCCTGTTGAATTGACCAATGAGATTATTCAGGCAATAAAAGGCAAATCATGTTTGTATATCTATCATCCGTCAAGAAGTTTTATGATGGGCGAAAAGTTATTTTCTTAATTTAGAATACAAATCTTCGTCAAGATCATAAACGTCATATCTGAAAATTAATTCATTTTTTTCGCTCCAGGCTGTCCAGTACCATTGATACAATTTGTATTTTTTGGTAATCTTAGTGGTAGTTGTTTTTTTACTGGCAATAATAGTATCGATTCTTTCTTTTGGCCAGTTTTTAGAATCATCTAAAATATGTTGCGCCAATTCCAGCGGATTTTCTACGCGTACACAACCTGAACTTAGGGAGCGATTGCTTCTTTCAAAGTAATTTCTGTGGTTCGTATCGTGTAGATATACACTATAATTATTTGGGAACATAATTTTTATTAATCCCAGGGAATTATAATACCCGGGGCTCTGAATGTATCTGTACTTGCGGGGTTTATTGATGTTCCAGTTTGCAGGATCAACTACATGCCCGGCAGTGTCGTAAATGGTAATATTTTTATTTTTTAAATAATTTCGGTTGCGTTTCATCGCAGGAACCACATCTTCTTTTAAAATAGTAGGAGGAACTGTCCATGTCGGATTAAAAACAATACTTTTAAGAGTAGAGGTTAAAACTGGTGTCCTTCTTTTACTTGTGCCGACAACTACATTTCTAACGGCGGTTGTATCCTGGTTTTCTACAACATGCAGGCTGAAATTAGGAATATTAATAATAAAATAATTTTCTGAAAGTTCATTAGGGTACCATCTCCAGCGTTCCAGATTGGCGATAATTTGATGCTTTCTTTTTTCTTTAGAAAAGTTGAGGGCATGAATAGTGCTTGCTCCAATAACACCATCAGCCGGTAATCCGTGACGGGCCTGGAATTTTTTGATTGATTCAAATGTTTTTTGGTCGTAGATTTCTGTTAGATTGTCGTTGCCAGACATGTCATTCCAGTACAAAAGCCTTTTTTTGATATTTATCAATGAGGAATTCGTGTCGTTTAATATGATTTTTTCGGTAAATCCAATAGTGCTGATGTCGTCTTCCGGAAAGTTGTTAATGAGTTTTAAAGCCTGTAGCAATTGTTTATACGTTTGGGTTTTTGGTTGGATATTCTGAACCAGACTGTCAATTGTATTGCGATTAAAACTTTTTACCAGGGCAGTATTTACATCAAAAGATTTGTCTTCGAGTGCCCAGTTACCATATAAGTATTTAGGATTCAGTTTTCCTTCATATAAATGTATAATGTACTTTTCAAAATTATGTGTTAGTAATAAATCATATTCGGCAAGTTCTCTGTCGCTCAGGATATTGAATCGGACCTCAAAGCTTTTCATTTTTTTTACATGATAGTCATTTGGATTTAAGCCTAATTCTTCTGAGTTTTTTAATTGTGATAAAATGTAAGATCTTTTAGCCGGGTTTCCCCAGATTGTTTTATTGTCTGAGGAAAGATAGAATTGTTTAAGCATTTTGCTTTTGAAACTATTTATTAAGACAGTATCGATAGAAATAGATTTAGCATCTGTAATGACAATAGCAGGCAAAGGTTTTTCGATTTGAGGTATATCCTGATTTTTCTTTTTGCAGCTTATAAAAAGACTAAGAAGCAACAGAACGTAAAGTTTATTCATTTTTTAGTTTTTTGTACATTAAATAATGTGTCCCGACTTCAGGGATCTCAAATGAGCTTCCCGTGGTTTCGTATCCCATTTTTTTATAAAATCCAACAGCAGATTCTCTTGCATTAAACCAGATTAGGTCAAACTGGTTTGCCAGGCAGTATTCTTCGCAGTGTTTAATCAATCTTTCCCCAAAACCTTTTTTTTGGTGGGACTCGAGAATAGCCATGCCTCTGATTTGTGCCTGTAAATTTTCTGCAAATATAGGGTTGTGTTTTAGGAATAACGAAATAATTCCTGTTAAATTTTGACTTTCAAATAAGCCAAAATGATGTGTACTTTGCAGATTGTCCCCTTCAAAAAAACATGTTGTAAGAGGTTTTCCTTTTCGGAGGACAGGTTGTCTGACAATGTAAGTCTCGTGGGCAGATATTTCTTTAATAGATTGCATAGTGGAATAAAAAAAACAAAGCTATAACTTTTTAATTTTAAACGGATTACTATAAATAGTGATTTTTAATTAATTTTTTTTTCAAAAAAGCTTGTTTTGAACTTAACTTATTTTCTATATTTGCACCACAGTAATGCGAAAGTAGCTCAGTTGGTAGAGCTCCAGCCTTCCAAGCTGGTTGTCGCGAGTTCGAGCCTCGTCTTTCGCTCTAAGCCGGAATAAGATCCGGACTCAAAGTAAATAATTTTGAGATTAGTTTTTTTAAACGATTTAATTATTTATCTTTGCGCCCACATAATGCGAAAGTAGCTCAGTTGGTAGAGCTCCAGCCTTCCAAGCTGGTTGTCGCGAGTTCGAGCCTCGTCTTTCGCTCTTCAAAAACCTCAAACATTTGTTTGAGGTTTTTTATTTTTAAAATTATTTTAAATGGCTCAGGTCGCTTTCAGGATTTAATTCAGTTGGTTCCTGATTCTGCAGAAATAAACGTGCCGATAGGTCTCCCTTCAAAGTTATTTTTTCTCCTTTTACTTCCAGCCAGCTTCCTTCTCTTAATCCCAATACCGGAATAGAATTAAAAGCATGGAATTCTTTTATTCTGGTTTCGCGGGTTTCTCCCATGTGTTTAGATTGTAAATCGGGGTCTAAATAATGAGGATTGAGGTTAAAAGGAATTAATCCTAATGTTTTAAAACTCGGAGGATAGACAATAGGCATGTCGTTTGTAGTCTGCATCGAAAGACCGCAAATATTACTTCCTGCACTTGTACCTAAATAAGGAGTTCCTTTTTTTACGGTTTCAGAAAGAAGTTGCATAACATTGTTTTTGTACAGCTGAGAAACCAGTAGAAAAGTATTTCCTCCGCCTGTAAATATACCTTCTGCATTTAGTATGGCGTCTTCCGCATTCTCAAATTCATGGATTCCTTTTACTGAAATGTGAAGCTTTTCAAAAGCTGATGAAACCTTTTGGGTGTATTCGTCATGAGAAATTCCTCCCGGACGCGCATAAGGTATGAATAAAATGCTCTTGCAGTTTTTAAAATGCGATTGCAAAGCGGGTAGTAAATATTCTAAATAGCTGCCTCCGTGTAATGTGGAAGTACTGGCAATAATAATATTTTTCATAAAAGTCTGACTCGTTTTTTTAGGTTTAAAGATATTAAAAAAGGCTATTTTAGGTGTTAAAAACAAGGTTTAAATTAACATATTTTTACCATGCTCTTAGTATTAAATTTGGAGCACATTAGGATATTTTTACACTTTTAAGATTAATGCTAACTTTTTTATTTTGATTAACAAAAATCTCTGTTTTTTAGTTATGTTTTTGAGTCAGATGATTTGGTCTCAAAATAACGAGCGCACTGTTTTAAACGGAAAAATCATTTCGAATACAAATGATTTGGAAGGGGTGTATGTGGTTAATGCAGAGACTGAGGCCATGACAACAACCGGAGCAGATGGTTCATTTTCAATTATGGCAAAAAATGGTGATATGCTTGTTTTTTCTTCAATTCAGTTTAAAGAAAATAGGATTGTATTAAAAACAGAGGATTTTTCAAGTCTTAATTTTACTGTAAAATTGAGTCTTCTGATGCATCAGTTGCAGGAAGTAATCATAAAACGATACGATAATATTAATGCTGTGGCTTTGGGTGTTATTCCTTCTGGACAAAAAAGCTATACAGAGGCTGAGAGAAAATTGCGTACTGCGACAGCTTTAAACCCGACTGCCAATGCTGGCACAATGGCTGGAGGTTCTATTTCTGCTGATCCGTTGTTGAATTTTTTTTCTGGCCGTACAGCAATGTTAAAAAAAGAAGTGGCAGTGGAGAAAAAAGAGTTTTTCATGAAGCTTTTGGAAAACATGTTTCCGTTGGATCATTTTGTAGACAGGCTTAAAATTCCTCTTGAATATGTAAAAGGTTTTGAGTATTACGTTGTGGAAAATGATAAGTTTACAGCGATTTTAAATTCTAAAAATAAAACTTCAACCGAGTTTTTATTGGGAGAATTAGCAGTTAAATACAAAGAAATATTGGCAAGTGAGGCAAAATAGTATTTTGCATATAGCTTTTCTTTTTTTTGTCCAGATCAGTATTGGTCAAAGTAAGGTGTCAAAAGAAATTTTGGGTCAGGTTTTTGTGGAGTCTGCTTCTGTTGGAAGTGTAAATATTATCAATAATGCAACTCAGGTTGCTACAGTTTCGGATGAAAACGGAAAATTTTCGATGAGGGTGAGAGTGGGAGATGTGTTGGTTTTTTCTGCAGTTAATTTAAATCCGATTAAATACAGAATTACAAATGAAGATTTTGATTCTGAGAAGATTTCGATTGGCATGACGATTAAGGAAGTGGGATTAGATGAAGTAATTGTAAATTCGGCTATAACCGCCGAAAATTTGGGGATTATTCCAAAAGGTCAAAAAAAATATAGCCCTGCAGAACGAAAGTTGGCGACTGCAGGAGATTTTAAGGCTATTTCGTTATTGGGTTTATTAGGAGGTTCTATGGATATTGACCCGATTATTAATAAAATCAATGGACGAACTAAAAAGTTAAAAGAATATGTGGAGGTTGAAAAAAGGGAAGGTTATATTGAGCAATTAGGCTATCTGTTCGAGGATTCTTATTACGTTAATTACTTAAAAATACCATTTGAGTATGTTAATGGGTTTAAGGTTTATATTGTAGAAAATGAATATGCAAGAACTCTTTTGGAGAAAAAAGATAAAACAAAATTGGCTGTCCATATGAGTGAATTGGCTTTAAAATACAATGATATAATTTCAAGTGAAAATAAATAATATTTTATTCTTTCTGTTTTTGCTGGTTGTTCAAATTGCATCTGGGCAAAAGGCTGTATCCAAAGAAATTTTGGGTCAGGTTTTTGAGCAGTCCACTCAGGTTGAAGGAGTGAATATCATTAATAACACAACCCAGGTCGCAACGGTTTCTGGTGAAAATGGAAAGTTTTCTATGATGGTGCGGGAAGGAGATGTGTTGGTTTTTTCTGCTGTTAATCTAAATGCTCTGAAATACAGGGTTACTGTAGAGGATCTTAGCGCTGGGGCTCTTGTGGTTAGGATGACAGCTAAAGAAATGGAACTGAAAGAGGTAGTTGTAAATGAAAACGCCAATATCACTGCAGAAAACCTCGGAATTATTCCCCGAGGACAAAAAAAATACACTCCTGCCGAGAGAAAAATCTACACCGCCACATCAACTTCTGTAGATAAAGTACTGAATGCTATTTCAGGAAGAGCTTCAATGCTGAAAAAAGAAGCAAAAGTCGAGAAGAAAGAAATGCTGTTTCGAAAACTGGAATATCTTTTTGAAGAAACATATTATACAGAACGTCTTAAAATTCCTTCAGAACACATTAAAGGATTTCAGCTTTATTGTGTAGATAATCCTGAATTTTCGCTATCTTTGGATAGAAAGAACAAAACCATGAGTATGTTCTTGATAACTGGTTTAGCACAGGAATATCTAACAATTATAGAACATGAAAAATAAATTCGGAATATTTGTAATGTGTTTGTTTTGTCAATTGATAATAGGGCAGACTAATTCGAGAAAGTCATTACATGGACAGGTAGTTAACAGTTCTCTTCCTATTGAAACCGGAAATGTGATGAATATAAATGCCAAGACCAGAACGTTTATTGGTGCGAATGGTTTGTTTGATATTCTGGCGAGACCTAAAGATACTTTATTGTTTACAGGGATGGCTTTTCAGTCCAAAAAAATTGTGTTGACAGAAAAAGATTGTGCTGAAACACTTTTTTTGGTGCCTTTAGATTTAGTAAATGTGGAGCTGAAAGAGGTTTTGGTTCATAAGGAATTAAAAATTAATTCTCTTGACGGTGGTTCGCAGCGCTTTGTTGATACGCAATTTGAAGATGACAAACAATCAACTGCTAAAAACACAACAATGTATTCAAATCAGACGATTAAATACGGAACTGATTTTGTCCGAATTTTTAAAGATGTTAAAAAGCTGCTCCGCAAAGATAAAGAGGTTGAAGAAGAGGTTGTAAGTGATATTGCTTTTGTGGCATATTCTAAAGATAATTTTACACCTGATTTTTTTACAAAAACGCTAGGGTTAAAGGAAGATGAAATAGATTTGTTTTTAATGTACTGTTCTAATGACGCTGAATCCAAAAGACATTTAAAAACAGACCAAAAGTTTGAATTGATGGATTTTATGATCAATAAAAACAAAGAATTCAAAAAGGCAGAGTTGAATCAGAAATGAAAAAGAATACGCTTTATTTCTTAATCGGAATATTATTTTTATCCCTTTCGTCTTTTGCGTTCCATAAATTCTACATGGGCGTTTTTCAGGTGAATTATGCAGCTGAAAAAAAAATGATTCAGATTACTTCCCGAATATTTGTGGATGACCTGAATAAGGGAATCGAAAAAAAATACAATAAAAAGACTTTTTTAGGAACCGAAAAAGAAACTGCTGTAGATATTGATTTGCTAAAAAAATATCTTTCAGAAAATTTCTCTATCAAAATAAACGGTCAGGCAAAAACAATTAGTTTTTTGTCTAAAGAACTCGAAGCTGACGATGTTTTGGTGTGTTATTCCCGAATAACAGGTGTTGAAAAATTTAAAACTTTAGAAATTTCGAACACTATCCTGACAGATTGGAGTGCTGAACAGCAAAATATTACACATATTTCAGCATTTGGCACTAAAAGAAGTGTTCTTTTTACAGAATCTTCAAGGAAAGAAGTGTTAAAGTATTAATGGACATGTAAAATTGTTGTTTTAATTGCTATTTTCACGGCTTCAAAAAATTCCAAAAAATATTTATGAAATGAGCATCATTCAAAAGTAGGTCGCAACTACCAATGAGAATATGCGAATTACATATGACCATTATAAAAGAATAAATTCTACACATGAAAAGACTTTCATTATTATTGCTTTTTCCGGCTATGCTAGTGGCTCAGGAAAAAAACACAACTGCAGCTCCGAAACAACAGGGAAAGTATGATACAAACAAGTTTAGTCAGATGTATGATTTGATGGCTACACCAAATATGTTCCGTACAGCATCAGGCGCTCCTGGTCCTGCGTATTATCAGCAACAGGCAGATTATAAGATAGATATTGAATTAGACGATAAAAACTCTAAATTAAAAGGATCTGAAACTATTACTTATTCAAACAATTCACCTGATAGTTTAGAATATTTGTGGATTCAGTTAGATCAGAATCAGGCAAAAGCCAATACACAGTCTAGTTTGGCAGAAGGCGAAAAAATCAATCAGGTATTGCCTCTGGAAGGTTTTTCAAATAAATACTTAAAGAAAGATTTAGAACGTGGTTTTAATATCGAACATGTAAAAGACGCTAAAGGAACTTCAATGTCGTATACAATCAACGAAACCATGATGCGTATTAATTTGGTTTCACCTTTAAAACCGGGTGAAAAGATTTCATTTTCTATAAAATGGTGGTATAATATCAATAATTACAGAAAAGAAGGAGGACGTTCCGGTTATGAATTATTTGAAAAAGACGGTAATAAATTATATGTAATCGCTCAGTTTTATCCTAGAATGGCAGTTTACAATGATGTAGAAGGCTGGCAAAATATGCAGTTCTGGGGAAGCGGCGAATTTGCGCTTCCTTTTGGAAATTTTGATGTAAATATTACAGTTCCTGCTGATCACGTTATTGATGCAACAGGAGAATTGACAAACAGAGCAGAAGTATTCACGCCAGAACAGGTAAAACGTTACGAACAGGCTCAAAAATCATTTGACAAGCCGGTTGTAATTGTAACGCAGGCTGAAGCTGAAGCTGCTGAAAAAGGCTTTTCTGAAAAGAAAAAAACATGGAAATTTAGTGCAAAAAACGTACGTGATTTCGGAATTGCCTCTTCAAGAAAATTCATTTACGATGCCATGGCTGTAAAAATTGGAAACAGAACTGTTATGGCAGAATCGGTTTATCCAAAAGAAGCCAATCCGCTTTGGGGAGAAACCTCTACAATGGTAGTAGCACATACCTTAAAAAGTTACTCTTCTCATACTTTTGATTATCCGTACCCAAAAGCAGTATCAGTTTCTGCTGAAGATCAGGGGATGGAATATCCAATGATTTGCTGGAATTTTGGTCGTCCTGACGAAAATGGCGTAACTAGCAGAGAAGTTAAAAACGGAATGATTGGTGTTGTAATTCACGAAGTGGGACACACTTTCTTTCCAATGATTGTAAATTCGGATGAGCGTCAATGGACCTGGATGGATGAAGGTTTGAATTCATTTTTAGAATATCTGGCAGAGCAGGAATTAGATCCAAAATTCCCTTCAAGACGCGGGCCTGCAAGAAATATTGTTCCGTACATGAGCGGAGACCAGAAGTTTCTGGAACCAATTATGTCAAATTCTGAAACTATTCATCAATTTGGGAACAATGCATACGGAAAACCGGCAACGGGTCTTAATATTTTAAGAGAAGTGGTTATGGGAAGAGAATTGTTTGATTATGCTTTTAAAACGTATGCGAACAGATGGAAGTTCAAACATCCAACTCCCGAAGATTTCTTCAGAACAATGGAAGACGCTTCGGCGGTAGATTTAGACTGGTTTTGGAGAGGATGGTTTTATTCAACAGACTTCGTAGATATTGGAATCAAAGAGGTGAAACAATATTATGTCTCTGAAACTGCAACAGCAGATTTAAAAGATGTAAAAGTTAGAAAAGGAAGATTTGGTTACGAAAAAGGCCCTTTTGTTTATTTAGTTTCCGGGGATAATGCCGAAGTTAACTCATCTAAGAAAAAAGCTCTAAAAGTAGAAGAATTCAAGCCATTGGCAGATTATGTAGACCAAACTTTTACAGCAGAGGAAAAAGCAGGTATGAAATCGCCGAAATATTTCTACGAAGTAGAATTTAATAAACCAGGCGGAATGATTATGCCAATTTTGGTTGAAATCACTTATGAAGATGGTTCAAAAGATAATTATCAATATCCTGCTCAAATCTGGAGAAAAGGCAATGAGTCAGCCAAAAAAGTATATGCAACTTCAAAAGTGATCAAAAGTATTCAGGTAGATCCAAAATTACTGACTGCGGATATCGATGTAACCAATAATTCATGGCCAAAAACCGAAGAAAAATCAAAATTTGATTAAATATAAATTAGAAGGCTCTAGAAATAGAGTCTTTTTTTTAAGTTATTTTTTAGAACACACCGCTTCAAAATTTAATATATTTGTCGCACACAAAAAAATAAGTTATGTTTGGTATAGGAGGAGGAGAATTAGTTTTCATACTGTTTATAGTACTAATGCTTTTTGGTTCAGACAAAGTGCCTGAGATTGCCCGCACAATGGGTAAAGCGATGGCGCAGTTAAAAAATGCAACAAACGACATTAAAAGCGAAATCCAAAAAGGGGCAGAGGAAAATGGTCTTGATACAAAATCACTGACCAGCATAACGGGCGATATCAATGCTCAGATTAATGATGCAAAAACCAATATTTTGGGAGATTCCGGAAATCTTTTAGGAGATACTGCAACAGAAATTGACAAAGTAAAAGAAGATATCGATTCACTCTCAGGACCTATAAAACGCCAAAGATAATATGCTTGAAAAAATACAGGAAATAGATACCAGTTTACTTGTGTATCTTAACAGTTTAGGTTCTGAAACATACGATAAATTTTGGCTGATTATCACGAGCCAATTAAACTGGACTCCGGTTTTTTTATTAATGTTTTATCTTATTTACAAAAAAATAGGTGGAAAACAGACCTTGTATTTATTGCTTTTTATTGCAGTATTAATTGCTTTTACAGATCAGACAACTAATCTTTTTAAAACTACTTTTCAGCGTTTGAGACCTTGTAATAATCCTGAAATCAATACCATAATCAGGGTAGTTCAATCCAGAAAATCTTATAGTTTTTTCTCCGGTCACGCTGCCAATACAATGGCTGTAGCTACATTTTTATTTCTGGTTCTAAAACGCCATTTTAAATACCTTGGATTTATCTTTTTATGGCCGTTAATCTTTGCTTATAGCCGAATCTATTTAGGTTTGCACTATCCGGGTGACATTCTTACGGGGTATTTCTTTGGAGCGCTTTTCGGATTTTTGATTTTCAAAGTCTATCAAAATTTAAAGCCAAAGTATTTTCCGGGATAATTTTCGGGAGCTATTTCCGGCTGTCCGCTATATCTTTTGCGCCGAACTCCGGCACAAAAGGATGTCGCTTCCATCCAGGCTAGGGTGCTTGTTTTCAGGAGAATATATTAGTAAATTGATTATTGATTTAGTTAGAATAAGTTGAAGATTAACGAAAATCTTGTCATTTCGACGAAGGAGAAATCACACAAGAAACTCCGCAAAGAAATTTGCCAATCTTTGTTGATTCGCAAGTGTGATTTCTCCTTCGTCGAAATGACAAACTAGACAGAAAACTTAGAAACTTAGAAACTTAGCACCTCAGAAACTTAGCACCTCAAAAAAAATTATAAAACCCTGCTCACTGTCAATCCATCGCGAATTGGTAATAAAACGGTTTCGACTCTTGGATCATTTTTCAAAAGCAAATTGTATTCTAAAAGTATTTTGGTACTTACATCATTTGGGTGCACCGGTTCCAGAATTTTTCCGCTCCACAACACATTATCAGACAAAATGATTCCGCCCTTGTTCATTTTAGGAACAATCATTTCCCAGTAATTAATATAGTTTTCTTTATCAGCATCAATAAAAACCAAATCAAATTTCACATCCAGATTCGGAATAATATGGATTGCTTCGCCTAAATGCTGAAAAATTTGTGCTCCCCATGGTGATGCATCGAAATACTTACGCTGAAAATCAATAAGTTCTTCTTTAATGTCAATCGTATGAAGTTGTCCGCTTTCCTGCATTCCTTCACAGAGACATAAAGCAGCATAACCTGTGTAAGTTCCAATTTCTAAAATATTCACCGGTCGGATCAATTTAGAGAGCATACTTAAAACACGCCCCTGAAAATGACCGCTTAGCATTCTTGGCAAAAGGATTTTCTGGTAAGTTTCTTTATTTAGTTTTGCCAGCAATTCCGGTTCGTTTTCAGAATGCTGCTCAATATAATCTTCTAAGTCTTGTGAAATAAAATGCATCGTGTAGTGTATTCGAATTTGACTGTAAAAATACAAAATATAAGCTCACTTTTGGGTATAAAAGAGGCTGTCCGAAAAGGGCAGCCTTTTTTATGCAGCAAATTTTAGGGATTGATTTTGCGTTGGTTGTTTTATGAAAAAATATTCCGTTTTGATTTTAAAAAGGTAGATTTCGACTTCTACACCTCTATTTCGAACTCGCATAGAAAATTTTATATGAGTATTATGCTTTTTATTGTTATTTGCCACCATTTTTCTAAAATTGTGTCCAATAGCCATCAATAGAAATTCCATTTCTACTTTATCTA
>NZ_JBBYHS010000004.1:0-257464 GCF_038290035.1 Flavobacterium calami | reverse complement strand
ATATCGGATAAAATACTATTGATTCTTACTTCGAGTTTTTCTTTGTATTTCTCTATAGAACCGCGCCAGACAAAGGTGTATTTATTGGATTTGGCTTCTATTTTTGTTCCGTCGATATACTGAATATCAAGACTTATGTATTTCATTTCCACAAGCATTTTGACTACCTCGGCAAATAAATCTTTGATGTTCTCTTTTAAAATCTTTCCTCTAAAATCGTTGATGGTTCTAAAATCAGGGGTTGAGTTGCCTGAAATAAACATAAAATGAATGTTCTCCGTGAGTGCTTTTGCTATTTTTCGGCAAGAATAGGTGTTGCTCAAATAACTGTAAAACAAAATCTTAAGCATCATTCTGGGGTGGTAAGCCGAGGTGCCACCGCCTTTGTATTTTTTAAAAAGTGTACTGATATCCAATGAATTCACAACTTGGTCAACTAACCGAACAGGATGATTTTCTGGGATTTTATCAAAAATATTCACCGGAAAAAGTTCCGGAGTATTGATTGATTGCGATTTAAATATTACTTTAGCCATTGCTCGTTTTTTGTGCAACTCTAAGATACTATTTTAGATTAAAAACAGCAAAAAAAAGGCTGTCCTTACTTTTCGGACAGCCTCTTAAGTTGATTCTGATGAAATTATTTTTTCAAAGCTTCATTTACGTCTTTTGCAGTTTGTACCGTTCCGTCTTTTGCAGCTTTAGCGGCAGCTTCTACTTTTTCAGCTCCCTTTTTAGTAGCATCTTTTACATCTTCTGCAGCTTTTTGGGTTGCTGATTTAACATCTTCTGCAGCATTTTCGGTTTTGCTAACTGCGCTGTCTTTTACTTCTTCAATGTCAGTTGTCAAGGAGTCTACTTTGTTTCCAAGCGTTAATTCTTCTTCAGGTTTAGTTGCTTTTTTATCTTCACAAGACTGAACACCGAATGCTAACAAAGCGATAACTGCTAAACTTAAAATTTGTTTTTTCATGATAATTTAATTTTTAAAATTGATAAAATATAAAGGGTATAAAGCTGAAAAAATAAAAGTACAAATTTTTAAATTAAGCGCTCTTTGTAAGATTATTTTCCTTTTGAGTGCAAGACAATTCCCGTGCCAAAAATTATTTTTTTCAGGTGTGTGTTTAATTTTTTTTTACCTGCCGAAGACAATTCATCAGGATTGAAAGCAGAACGGAGCCGAAGTTCTTTTTGGGCAAAAAGTCTTCGACTCCGTTCATTTTTAAAAGTAGTGAATTATGTTTATTTCGATAGTGGGTTATTTATTTGATGACTAAAACATTTTCACTTTGAGTGTAATCATTTAAAGTGATATTAAAAAGAATAGTCAAATCTTTTCCGGTTCTGACAACTCCAAGAGCAGCTGTTGGGGGAGATATTCCAAAATCTGCAAAAGTGATTTGGTTAGAGCCTCTTAAAACAAAATTTCCGTTAACAGCCGTTACGCTAACCTGAGTTCTGTATTCTTTGCTGACACCAGAAATGGTATAAATTCCGGTCAGGTTCCAAACTGTTTCGTTTACTTTGTCAGCAGATTTTAAAACATATTTGATATTTCTGTGTGTTTTGGTGTCTAAAGCTTCATAAGCCACATCATCCATACTTGATTTGCCGCTTTTAAGGCTTTCTGCCGGTAATATAATTGTCAGGCTGTTTATATCCGTCAGCTTAGAATCCTTAACTGTTAAATTCGCTGTACCAGTCCCGTCTGTAGATTTCATTACCCAATCGTGAACTGTAGAGGTTCCGGCAACTTCAAATTTCGATTTGGTATTAACTGTATAATTTTTTTGAGCATTGGTGTAAAGCGTAATTCCTAAACAGATAACTGTTAAAAAAATTGATTTGAGAGTTTTCATTTTTTGTTGATTTATTCGTTAATCATTTAATTAAGGGCTGATTTTTTTGACAGTTGATAAGTGTTGTATGAACAATCATCTCCTTAATTCTTGTATCAAATTTATTGTGAATACAAAGCAGATTTAATGATAAAAATCATAGTCAAAATTATTTTATAGAACTATAATATTAGTATGTACAATCTTCTGAGGAAATGATTTATAGTTGTATCATGTTGATTTTTAATCACTTATTAAGGAGGTGTTAATTACGGGATAAGAATTTTTTTGTAACTATTTATAGGTCTTTATTTGAGCAGATAATTGAGATTTCTCTAAAATAACTTTAAAAATTGGGCTTTACCGGCAAGAATGACTCTAAAAAGCATTAAAAAAGAACAAAAGTGATTAAATTTGCACCATGCAAATTGAGAAAAAAGACATAAGAGCCTTATCGAAAGATCAGTTACGTGATTTTTTTGTCGCTAATAACGACAAAGCTTTTCGTGGAAACCAGGTTTATGAATGGTTATGGAGTAAAGGAGCGCATAGTTTTGATGATATGACCAATGTTGCAAAGTCTACAAGGGTAATGCTTGAAAATAACTTTGTAATCAATCATATCAAGGTTGATACGATGCAGCGTAGCAGTGACGGAACTGTAAAAAATGCTGTTCGTCTGCACGATGGTCTGGTGGTAGAATCTGTTTTGATTCCTACTGAAACCAGAACTACAGCTTGTGTTTCCAGTCAGGTTGGATGCAGTCTTGATTGTAATTTCTGTGCAACAGCCAGATTAAAAAGAATGAGAAATCTGGAGCCGGGTGAAATTTACGATCAGGTTGTCGCAATTGACAGGGAAAGCCGTCTGTATCACAATCATCCGCTTTCAAATATTGTTTTTATGGGAATGGGAGAGCCTTTAATGAATTATAATAATGTCATTAAGGCTATTGATATGATTACCTCTGCTGAAGGTTTAGGAATGTCGCCAAAACGGATTATGGTTTCAACTTCGGGAATTCCAAAAATGATTAAAAAAATGGCAGATGATGAGGTAAAATTCAAATTAGCGGTTTCTTTGCATTCCGCAATTGATGAAGTTCGTGCCCGAATAATGCCTTTTAGCCAAAATTTCCCCTTAAAAGATTTACGTGAAGCATTGGAATATTGGTACAGAAAAACCAAAAGCAAAATTTCGTACGAATACGTAGTCTGGAAAGGGATTAATGATGATAAAGCTTCAGTTGATGCCTTGGTTAAGTTTTGTAAGTATGTACCCTGCAAGGTAAATTTAATAGAATACAACCCCATCGATGATGGTGAGTTTCAGCAGGCATCAGAAGAGTCAATAATGGCTTACATAAAAGCATTGGAAAATATTGGAGTAGTGGTAAAAGTACGCCGCAGCCGCGGAAAAGATATTGACGCAGCCTGTGGGCAATTGGCGAATAAAGAAGCTTAAATATTATAGTCTAAAAATAAAAAAAGCATTAAGAACAAGATTCGTACTTGTTTTTAATGCTTTTCTTTTTGGGCAAAAAAGGTTATTTTTTTAAATCTATTTCTGTAGTTATACCATCTTTGGTCACGTTTACAAGAGTGTTGCAGTCTCCGTTTCCGTAATCAACAACTGCATTTGCACCGTTTTTTGTTATAGAAAGTATTCCTTTTAAAGCAAATGGTTTTCGGCAGGTCGCATAAAATTCGAGAGGAGTTGTTATTTCTGCAGAAAAAGTATCGCCATTAGGGAAAGTTGTTGTGCCGCTTCCTGTAACGACCGAAACGTTGTCTTCCCAGTTAAACCAGGTATCATAACCAGCAATGGTTTCTTTGGTCAAAGTGCCTTTTCGGGTGTACACACCTCCATCATCAAAAGTAATAGTCAGATCAATTGCTACGGTTAAAACCGGATGTACTTCTGATTGTAAAGGAGTAGCTTTTTTAGTACGGACGATGCTTTTACTTCCCTGAAGTTTTTTGCCATTATGATAAAACCCTTCAAAAGTATAGCTGATTGTCTGAGTTGAAGCCGAAAAATCATTGGAGAATGAAATAACCATTTTCCCTTTTACCGAATTTCCGTTTTCAAGTGTACAGCCTTCAATGCCAAAATCAACGGTTTTGGTCCAGGTATTACCGCTTAAGGCTGTTGTAATTGTTGCGCAGCTTGGCAGGTAGTTTTTAATAGCTCCGTCAGTTTTGTTATTGATGTTTTGTTGTGCGGTAAACTGATCTTCGGCAATAGTGGTAACGTCTTCTATTGAAGCATCAATTTTTGAGTTGGCTAAAATCTCTTCGTTAGAAATTGCTGTTGGTGTTCCGTCATTAGTGTTTTCGTCAGAATTACATCCAATGAAAAAAGTTAATGCAATGCATGCAATTAATAAAAATTTTGTTTTCATAATAAATAATTTAAATTTTAATTAATGAATTCAAATTAGGTATTAGATTTTTTTGGTGTTTTTTTTTGAACTAGTACACAAAATATTGATATACTAACCTAAAATAAACAACGTTTTTTTATTTAAAATAGTATATTTGAAGGCGAAATGAATATTACTTCTCAAATAAAACAGCCCATTTTTAACGAAATGGAACTTTTCGAAAAAAAGTTCCATGAATCAATGACTTCAAAGGTTGCATTGCTTAACCGCATTACCTATTATATTGTAAACCGAAAAGGAAAACAAATGCGTCCGATGTTTGTTTTTCTGACTGCAAAAATGGTTTCAGAAGGAATTGTAAACGAAAGAACCTATCGTGGGGCATCTGTAATTGAGTTGATTCATACCGCAACTTTGGTTCATGATGATGTAGTAGATGACAGTAACCGCCGTCGCGGATTCTTTTCCATCAATGCACTTTGGAAAAACAAAATTGCAGTTTTGGTTGGGGATTATTTACTTTCAAAAGGATTACTGCTTTCAATTGATAATGGCGATTTTGACCTTTTGAAAATTATTTCGGTAGCCGTTCGCGAAATGAGTGAAGGCGAATTGCTTCAGATTGAAAAAGCCCGACGACTAGATATTACCGAAGATGTGTACTACGAAATCATCAGAAAAAAAACTGCAACTCTTATTGCCGCCTGTTGTGCTCTTGGTGCCAAATCGGTAATCGAGGATGATGCTCAGGTAGAGAACATGCGAAAGTTTGGCGAACTTATCGGAATGGCGTTTCAAATCAAAGACGATTTATTCGATTACAGCGAAGAAGCCATCGGAAAACCAACAGGAATCGATATTAAAGAGCAAAAAATGACTTTGCCTTTAATTCACGTTTTAAATACTTGTACTCCACAGGAAAAAAAGTGGCTGATAAACTCCATCAAAAACCACAACAAAGACAAAAAACGTGTAAAAGAAGTGATTGCTTTTGTAAAAAGCAATAATGGTCTGGCTTACGCCGAAAATAAAATGGTCGAATTCCAGCAGGAAGCACTTTCTCTTTTAAAAAATTATCCCGATTCTGAATTCAAGGATGCACTTACTTTAATGGTGAATTACGTTATTGAGAGAAAGAAATAATTAGTCAATTAGAAAATTAGATAATTGGTTTACTTTGTTGTAAATCAGTTTAATATTCTATTGGTTGGAATTTGGGCTCGAGCGATAGCGAACAGGCGAAGCAATTTAAATTTTTTGATTTTTTTTCACCCTCATACAACCATTTTAAAACGATACTCGTCTATGCTAATAGAAGTCTGTTAGTAAAACAAAATCTGTACGCTTATTAATGAAAATTATTCAGTTACATCAGGAAGAAACCAAAATCATAAAGTTGGCTGTCGAAAATAATCGACAGGCACAACAACAGATTTATGGTAAGTATTCTTCGAAAATGTTAAGCGTCTGCCGTCAATATATAAAAGACATTCAGCTTGCAGAAGATGTAATGATAACCGCTTTTATGAAGGTGTTTACCAACTTAAGTAAGTTCGAACACAAAGGAAGTTTTGAAGGCTGGATCCGCCGAATTATGGTTAACGAATGTATTTCGTATTTGAGAGTTCAGAAAAAAGTAAAATTTGCCGAGGATGAATTTTTTACAGAAGAAAGTTTCAACGAAATCGATAGTCAATTTACAGTAGAACAGATTCAGTATTTAATTGATGCTTTGCCCGACGGCTATAAAATGGTCTTCAATTTATATGCGATCGAAGGTTATAAACACAATGAAATTGCCAAGATGTTAGGGATTAATGAAGGAACATCAAAATCGCAATTATCGCACGCTAGGAAAATGCTGCAAACACAAATTACTATTTTAAAAAAACAAGTAAATGGAACCGAATAATTTTGAAAAGGATTTCCGTGAAAAACTAAATCAGCGCAAAATTGAGCCAAGCAATAAAGCCTGGGATCGATTGGATGCTATGTTGAGTGTTGCCGAAGAGAAGAAGCCGGAGAAAAACTCAAAAAGAAAATGGCTTTATATCGCAGCGAGTGTTGTTGGGTTTTTGTTGGTTGGAACTTTCTTTTTTAATCAAAATAAGAATACAGCTGAAACGCCAAACAATGTTGTTATTGAAGAGAATGCTAAAAAAGACTCAGTTGTGAAACCAATTTTAAATAATACAAATTCGAAAGAAACAGAAATTGCTGTCACAGAAAATCTTTCAAAAGAAAGTTTAAATAAGGAAGAAAAAAAACGTAATCAAATCTCAAATAAAATCATTAAAAATGAATCAAATCAAATAGCGGAGTCTTCAGTCATCATCAAAAACAATCAGGAAAAACAATCAATCAACAATCAAACTGTAATTGCCGAAAGCACTAAAACTTCAAATGTCGATCAGTTATTAGAAACTGCTGAACATAAAATTGTCGCAGAAAATTCGGCTAAACCAAAATCAAAAATAAAAGTCAATGCCAATGATTTACTCAATCAGGTCGATGGCGAATTAGAACTGTCTTTTAGAGAAAAAGTAATTTCAAAAGTCAATAAAAATTATCAGACAGTGAAAGTGGCTGTAGCCAGCAGAAATCAGCAGGAATAAAGAAGTTAGCACTTAAAAATAAAAAGTAAAAAGTAAAAAGTGAAATGTGAAAAGTAAAGAGTAAAGAGTAAAGAGTAAAGAGTAAAGATTTTACAGCTTACCATTCATGCCTCACAACCACAAAATATATTTTACAAAGCACATTTCATATTTTACATTTTACAAATCACAATTAATCATCATCAATCAATTTAAAAAAATCAATCATGAAAAATTTTACCATTCACCTCGTTATTTTAGTCTTTTTATTTGTCAGTAAAGTGCTGGGACAGGACACTTTTGAATCAAGGGCAAAACAAATTGCAAATAAAATAGAAAAAATTACTAAAGAGGAAAAAGAAACCCTCAAAAAAGAAGTTGAAGGAATAAATGTACAGCTTTCAAATGGTGTAATTACAGGAGAGCAGGCTGATAAACGCAAAAAGGAACTGGCCGAAGCAAGAGCTGTAATTATCGAAGAGAAAGTAACTCTTGCACAAAATGAATTAAATGATCTGGTTCAGCAAAAAGTAGACGGGAAGCTGAAAGAACAGGATTCTACAAAGAAAAACAGAATAGTTATTTACTGGGACAAAAACGACTGGAATCATAAAAAAAGTAAGGATTCTATTCGTGGAGAAAAAAGAACCACTTCTCAATTTGTTTTTGCAATGGGACTTAATAATATGATGGCTGATGGCAAACTTCAGGATTCAAATTATAAATTTATGGGTTCACATTTTTATGAATGGGGTTTTACATATAACTCGCGATTAATGAAAAATGATAATTTATTGCATGCTAAGTATGGATTGTCATTAATGTACAATAATATTCGCCCAACAGAGAACCGCAGTTTTGTAGTAAACGGGAATCAGACCGATTTAGAAATTAATCCTGTAAATTTAACCGAATCGCGTTTTAGAAATGTGTATTTAGTAGTGCCTGTTCATTTAGAATTTGATTTTACAAAGCCAAAAGAAAAAGACGGAAAAACGTATTTCAGAACCCATAAAAGTTTCCGTTTTGGAGTTGGGGGTTATGCCGGAATCAATGTGAAATCGAAGCAAATTTTAAAATTTGAAGAAGACGATTTGAAATACAAATCGACTATAAAAGGCGAGTATAATGTAAATAATTTTATCTACGGATTAAGTTCGTACATCGGTTATAAGGAATTGAGTTTGTATATGAAATATGATTTAAACCCATTGTTTCAGGATAATTTAATTAAAGAAAATAATATTTCCTTAGGACTTCGTTTTGATTTTAATTAAGGATACAATTTGGTTAGTTAGTAAAAAAGCACTTTAAAAAGAGTGCTTTTTTTGTGTGAAATCGCTAATTTTCAGGAAGGATTTATGTACTTTTACAGGCTCTTATTTTTAAAAAATATTTTACGTTTTGATTTCACAAAGTACAATTGATGCTGTTTTTGAAACTGCTCGTGTAGAGGAGGTTATTGGTGATTTTGTTAATTTAAAACGTGCAGGAAGTAACTTTAAAGGGTTGAGCCCTTTCTCAGATGAACGCTCACCTTCCTTCATGGTTTCGCCTGCAAAAGGAATCTGGAAAGATTTTAGTTCAGGAAAAGGAGGGAATTCGGTTGCTTTCTTAATGGAACACTCTCATTTTACTTATCCGGAAGCTATTCGATATTTAGCCAAAAAATACAATATCGAAATTGAAGAAACTGAGCAGACAGATGCCGAAAAAGCCATAACCGATGTTCGCGAAAGTATGTATCTCGTTTCTGAATTTGCTGCAAAATATTTTCATGATACACTGTTGAATTCTGAAGAAGGAAAAGCAATCGGTTTATCCTATTTTAAAGAAAGAGGTTTTACGAATGAAACCATTAAAAAGTTCAATTTAGGATATTCACCTGAAACTTGGGACGCTTTGACAAAAGAAGCACTTGGCAAAGGTTATAAATTAGAATTTTTAGAAAGTACAGGTTTAACAATTCCAAGAGAAGATCGTCCTTTTGATCGTTTTAAAGGTCGTGTGATGTTTCCGATTCAAAGTATGTCGGGGCGTGTTTTAGGTTTTGGAGGGCGTATTTTAACCAATGATAAAAAAGCCGCTAAATACCTAAATTCACCAGAAAGTGATATTTACCATAAAAGTAAAGTGCTCTACGGAATTTTTCAGGCCAAGCAGTCAATTGCAAAACAAAATAATTGTTATTTGGTCGAAGGTTATACCGATGTAATTCAGTTCAATCAGGCCGGAATCGAAAATGTTGTGGCTTCATCCGGAACAGCTCTGACACCAGATCAGATTCGTCTAATTAATCGTCTGACACGAAATATTACCGTACTTTTTGATGGTGACGCTGCAGGACTTCGTGCTTCTATTCGTGGAATCGATTTGATTCTGGAAGAAGGAATGAACGTAAGGGTTTGTGCCTTTCCTGACGGTGAAGACCCGGATAGTTTCGCACGAAAAAATTCCCATGATGATTTAGTTGCTTATTTAGAAAACAACAGTAAAGACTTTATACAGTTTAAGGCTTCGATTTTAATGGGAGAAGCAAAAAACGACCCGATAAAAAAAGCCGATCTGATTCGCGATATGGTGGCTAGTATTTCTAAGATACCAGACCGTATTCAACGTGAAGTGTATATTCAGGAATGTGCCCGAATAATGGATATTTCAGAGCAGGTTTTGGTGAGTACTCTGGCACAGCTGATTCAGAAAGATATTGCAGAAGCCAACAAAAAACAAAAGCAGGAACAAAAGCCTTTTGAGGTTTTTAGAAATCAGCCTCCAAAAGCAGGAACGTTTTCAGGAGGAGATCCGGAGGATCCGCGAACCGGCCCGCCAGAGGGCTATGATTATCCTGGTGATGCGGGATATTCAGGAGAACAGGTTCAAAAAGTAGATATTTTATATGGTTTTGAAAGAAAAATTATTGAAATACTTTTATTATACGGAAGTGTAGTCGAAGATTTTGAAGATGTTTTCCTAAAGGCGGATGAAGAAGGGAACGTAAAAGAGGTTTCTGAAAAAAGAAAATATAAAGTATTTGAAAAAATATATTTGAGTCTGCAGGAAGATGAGGTAGAGCTGTCGAATACGTTATTTCAGAATCTTTATAACAATATTATTGATTTTTATAATCAAAACGAGACATTTAGTTTAGATAAATATTTGATGCACTTGCAGCCTGAATTTGCTCAGGAAGTAACAAATATTTTAATGGAAGATGAAAGAGTGACGATTCATAATTGGGAAGGACAAAATATTTTTCCAAAACACAAAAGCGAAACCATCGAACAGAATGTTTCTGATACTATTTTCTCAATGCGATGGTATTTGGTTTCAGGAATTATTGCAGAACTGAAAAACTCATTGCTGACAGAGCCTAAGGAAGATAACTCTGAAGTATTGTCTATGGTTGTGGATTATTCTAAATTACTGAATAATTTTTCAAAGAAATTAGGAAGAGTAGTGGTTCCTTATCACTAATAAATCAAAAAGCTCTATATCAAAAATATAGAGCTTTTTTTATGGGTTGGATTCTCAGGAGAATCATTATTCCATTAATTAAATAATTTCTAAAGTCTTAGCTTTATTAACTAAGTCAACTAAATTGGTAACGTTTAATTTAGTCAATAGCCTTAGTTTATAAGTACTAATTGTTTTTTCGTTCAGGCTTAGAATTTTAGAAATTTCATTGTTTTTCTTTCCGTCACTTAAGTAACGTAAAACTTCAATTTCACGATTGGAAAGTTTTCTGTACAAACGTTCACTTTTACTTTGTTTAGCAATAAGTGCCATGTTTTTACGCACAGTTTCGTTAATAATAACTTTTCCTTCGTGAACCTTAATAATTGAAACACCTAATGTTTCAAGTTTTTCTGTTTTGTGCACATACCCGGAAACCCCAGCTTTAATTGCGTTAGGCGCATACATTTGCTCCGCCAGATCACTAAAAATTACAATTTTCGTTTTTGGAAAATTTTTCAGGATCGATTTTACTTCAAAAATACTTGAAAGCCCTTCTAATTCTAAATCTAATATTAGAATGTCGATTTCTTTCGTTTGAAGAATATCTCTCACCATTGAGAAATTACCTACGTTTGCAACAATTGAAATTTGGTCGTGGTCTTTAAAATATGACTTAACGCCAAAGTGAGTCACAGGGTGGTTGTCTGCTAGACATACTTTAATCATAATTTTACCTTTTTAGAATTGTTTATTTGTTTTTGGAGCAGTAAAATTAATAAATAAATTCTGTAATTAATATCAGGTAAGTGTTAAAAGTTTTATTTTAACGTTTTTGGTATTAAACATACAGGAATTTCTTCCATTTTATGTTTGTTATTTGTGTTTAAACGTTTGTAAATTTCAAAAACAGTTTTTTCTCTTCCGTGATAATCGGCTGCCGTATTTCCTGCTTCATCGGCTGTCATTGCCCACTCCAGTTCGTCATAACTGGCTCCTAACTGATCTTCATCAGTCCTGTTGTCTCCAAATAAACCATCGGTTGGTGCAGCTGTTAAAATTGAATTCGGAATTGTTAAATATTCGCCAAGAGCATACACATCAGACTTCATTAAATCAGCAATTGGACTTAAATCAACACCTCCGTCTCCATATTTAGTATAGAATCCAACACCAAAATCTTCTACTTTGTTACCGGTTCCGGCAACCAGAAGTCCATGAATTCCAGCCAGATAATATAAAGAGGTCATTCGGATCCGGGCTCGAGTATTGGCAAATGAAAGATTTACCTTTGTTTCATCATCCGTTTTTGGAACAGCAGTTTTAAAAGATTCAAAAGTTGAAGTCAAATCAGTGATTACGCTAGATACATTAGGAAAACGTTTTTTTAATTGTTCGATATGTTCTTTTCCTCTTGAAACCTGGCTTTCTGCCTGGTGAATCGGCATTTCGACACATAAAACTTGTAATCCGGTCTGGGCGCATAAAGTAGAAGTTACGGCAGAATCGACTCCGCCGGAGATTCCGACCACGAAACCGTTTACTTTAGCATTGTTAGCATAATTTTTCAGCCACTCTACAATGTGAGCATTTACTTTTTCTGTCTGTATAGTGCTTTTTTTAGCCATAATATTTCAGGTTTTAAGATGTAGGGATGTATATTTGCACAAATTTTTTTTAAGTATATGTTTACTTAAACAGCAACACAAATCTAATTAAAATAAAATGAAAATATATCGCTTTGTAGTGGTTCTGTCCCTGTTTTTTTTATCATGTGATCAAAAAACTAAAGTAGAAAAAGCTGTTGAAGAAATTCCTGTTGATGTCAGAGTAGACCGTTTTGACAAGGTTTTTTTTGAGACGAAACCGGAGAATTTAGCCCAAATTAAAAAGCAATATCCTTTATTTTTCCCTGTAGGGAATGATGATGCTGTGTGGATTCAAAAAATGCAGGAACCGGTCTGGAGAGAAGTTTATACTGAAGTTCAAAAAAAATATTCAAATTTTGAGCCTGTTCGTAAGGAGTTTAATACGCTTTTTCAGCATGTGAAATATTATTTTCCTAAAACCAAAATTCCAAAAGTCATTACGCTAATTGGAGATATGGATTATAATACCAAAGCTATTTATGCTGACAGTCTTGTTATTGTAGCGCTGGAATTGTATTTGGGTAAGGAACACAAGTTCTATCAGTTTCCAAATTATCTGAAACAGAATTTTGAAGAGAGACAGATCATGCCGGATGTTGTTTCGAGTTTTACGTATAGAAATATTCCTGCGTATGATGATAAAAATCTGGTCTCGCAAATGATTTTCGAAGGGAAACAATTGTACGCAAAGGATTTGCTTTTACCGGAATATACCGATGCGGAAAAAATTGGCTACACGCCTGAACAAATAAAATGGTGCGAAGAAAATGAAGGGTATATGTGGCGTTATTTTATTGAAAAAGAATTATTGTACAGCGATGATCCTAAGCTGACTGCGCGATTTATTGCCCCGGCTCCATTTTCTAAGTTTTATCTGGAAATTGATAATGATTCTCCTGGAAGGGTGGGTTCGTGGATTGGATGGCAGCTGGTACGTTCGTATATGAAAAATAATAGCGTAACTTTGCCGCAATTATTAAATACAAGTGCAAAAGAAATTTTTGAAAAATCAAAATACAAACCTAAGAAATAATGTCAGAGACAATAAATTCAGAAATTAAATTCAATATAGAATTAGACGAGAACCGTGTGCCGGAAAAGCTAACATGGACAGCTCAGGACGGTGGTGTCGAAAGAGAAGAAGCCAAAGCGATTATGTTGTCAATCTGGGACAGCAAAGCCAAAGAAACGATGCGTATTGATCTTTGGACAAAAGATATGCCGGTTGATGAAATGAAGATTTTTTTCCATCAGACTTTAGTTGCAATGTCAGATACGTTTAAGCGTGCAACTGATGACGAAAAAATGTCCGATACAATGAAAGATTTCTGTGATTATTTTGCAGAAAAACTAGAACTGACTAAATAAGAAAAAATTAAAACTAAAAAAAATCTCAAATCCTGGTTACAATCGGGATTTGAGATTTTTTTTCTCCTGATAGGTCGGTAAGCTTTGTTTGGGTTTTATTGAATTTTTTTTAATATCATTAATGATTTTCTTGTAACAGCCAATTATTACTACTGATGTGGGCTGGTTGGTAATACTAAGCTCTTCTTCCAGACATCCTCCGGCCGCCTGAGAATAAATTATTTCCCCTTTATTCAAGTCGTATACCTCTAAAATAACTTCAGCGTATGTCATTTGTTTTTTGTAGTAAAAATGATTTTGAAATTCAAAACTGCTAAAGTCATTTTTCGCATTTTTACATTTTATATTTACATAATAATCTGCGTCAGCTCCTTTTTTTAGTTCCAAAATGGCTGATTTTTCTAATTTCAGCGGAACTTGTTTTGTGCCTAAGTCTTTTCGTTCAGACATTGAATACTTTACTCTTCTTCCTAAGTATTTTGAAAAATCTGACATTACAAAACGTGTTAATTTTGTTTTTGTATTTTGATCAACTTCTATATCACCGATTAACCAGATACCTTTAGTAAAGTCTAAGCCATTTGCTTTGTCTGTACTGTGTAAAAAATAGTGAGTGACATTGCAGGAGGATAAGAGTGTTAAAAGTAAAAAGAAAAGAGTTTTCTTCATAAAAGAATGAAATTAATTTGGGTCAAATATAATTTAAAAAAAGATAATGCCTTAAGGTTATTCCTAAAAAAAAATAAAAATTAATTCAAAGAACCATCTGTAGCTAAAAAAAACAAACTCCTAAATTTAGAATGGAATTTGTGATTTTTTAGCTACTATTTTCTTTTTGGAAAAAATCTGTAAAATCGAAATTTAAAAACCGGAGTTGTTTTTGAAAACTTCCTGATTTACTTCGTCGATGTAAGACAAAAGATCTTCTTTTCCAATTGATTCTGTAGATGAGGTTACGAAATAATGAGGCATTTCAGCCCAATTGTTAGCATACATTTGTTTTTTATACGCGGCAATATGCGAGTCAATTTTTGTTTTACTAATTTTATCTGCTTTGGTAAAAATAATGCAAAACGGAATTTCGCTTTCTCCCATGTAAGTCATGAATTCAATGTCAATATTTTGAGCCTCATGCCGAATGTCGATTAAAACAAAAGCGCATACAAGTTGTTGTCTGTTTTCAAAATAATCAGTAATAAATTGCTGGAAAACAGATTTGGTTTTTTTGGAAACTTTTGCATATCCATAACCTGGTAAATCGACCAAAAACCAGTTGTTGTTGATTTTAAAGTGATTTATTAATTGAGTTTTCCCGGGTTTTCCTGATGTTTTTGCTAAATTTTTATGATTGGTTAGCATGTTTATCAAAGAGGATTTTCCCACATTTGATCGGCCAATAAAAGCATATTCCGGCAAAAATTCAGCTGGGCATTTTGAAGCGTCAGAATTGCTGACAATGAATTCGGCAGAAGTGATTTTCATGTGTTTTATTTTAAAATCTTCTTAAAATTAAAAACAGATACTATAAGTTTTTTTCTGTAAGCCATTTTTCAAGAACTTCGTTAAATTCCTGAGGATGCTCCATCATAGCTGCATGTCCGCATTTGTCAATCCAGTACAAAGTTGAATTAGGCAGTAATTTATGAAATTCTTCTGCAACATTAGGAGGTGTTACAGAATCATTTTTACCCCAAATGATACAGGTTTCAACTGTCATTTTTGGTAAATCTTTTGCCATATTATGACGAATGGCACTTTTGGCGATTGTTAATGTTTTAATCAGTTTTATGCGGTCGTTTGCTGTTGCGTATACTTCATCAATAAGTTCAGGAGTAGCAATTTTTGGGTCATAAAATACAGCTTCAGCTTTCTTTTTAATGTATTCATAATCGCCTCTTCTAGGGTAGCTGTCTCCCATGGCGCTTTCGTAAAGACCTGAGCTTCCTGTGATTACTAATCCTGCTACTTTTTCAGGATATAGTTTAGTGTGGTAAAGGGCAATATGTCCTCCTAAAGAATTACCTAGTAAAATTACTTTATCAAAACCTTTAAAATTGATAAAATCCTTAACGTATTTCGCAAAACTTTTGACGTTTGTTTTTAAAATACTTTGAGTGTAGATTGGCAAATCCGGGATAACAACTTTGTATCCTTTTGTTGGGAAGTATTGCGCTACACCGTCAAAGTTACTAAGACCTCCCATTAATCCGTGAAGAATTACGATAGGAGTTCCTTCACCAGCTTCAAAATAGCTGTATTTGCCCTCTTTTTTGTAGTGTTTGTCCATTTAATTTAATGCCAATTTCAATTTGGACAAATATAGGGTTTAATAAATAAAAATGAATTTTTGCTGTCATTTTTTAACTACATTATTTTAGTAGAACTTATAAGTGCTTAAAAATCAGGTTTTAATAAGTTTTTTTCTGCTTTTTACAATGTTAAAAACGTTGAGTTATAATTATTTTTTTAAGAGAAAGGCTATGTATTTTTTATAATTAACAGCAGAATCGGTTTAGAAACTGATTAATATCCAAAGTATTGATTTTTTATTGGTTAAATCGGATAGCATGAAAGTGGGTAAACTTATCAACAAAGTGGTATATAGTGGTAAAATGTGGTAATATTTTTTATATTTTTGTCCTATAACATGTTAATGTATTTTTCTTGAACACTATTGTAGGAACATATGAGTGTAAAGTAGATGCTAAAGGAAGGCTTATGATGCCTGCGCCTTTGAAAAAGCAACTGACTTCCTCCCTTCAAAACGGATTTGTTTTGAAGCGCTCTGTTTTTCAGCCGTGTTTAGAATTGTACCCAATGGAAGAGTGGAATCTGATGATGCAGAAAATCAACAAGCTCAACCGTTTTGTAAAAAAGAATAATGATTTTATCAGAAGATTTACTGCCGGGGTAAAAATTGTAGAAATTGATGCGCTGGGCAGGTTACTGGTTCCAAAGGACCTGGTTGTTTTTTCGAATATTTCGAAAGATGTGGTTTTTTCATCTGCAGTTAATATTGTAGAGATTTGGGATAAAGATTTATATGAAAAATCAATAAGCGGCGAAGATATGGATTTTGCAGATTTAGCCGAAGAAGTAATGGGAAATATTAATGACGACGATAATGGAATATCATAACCCGGTTTTGCTTCATCCTACCGTTGATGGTTTAAATATTAAGCCGGACGGTATATATGTAGATGTTACGTTTGGAGGTGGTGGCCATTCAAAAGAAATTTTGAGAAGGCTTGGATCAAACGGTAAACTGTTTGCTTTTGATCAGGATGAAGATGCGCTGGCTAATGCACTGCCGGATGAAAGATTTACCTTGATTAATGAAAATTTTAGGTTTATAAAAAGATTTCTTCGTTTTCACGGAGTAAAAAGTGTAGACGGAATTCTGGCGGATTTAGGGGTTTCGTCGCATCAGTTTGATGTTCCGGAAAGAGGTTTCTCCACCAGATTCGATGCTGAACTGGATATGCGGATGAGTCAGAAAAATGATTTAAATGCTTATCGGGTGGTTAACGAATATGAAGAACAGGATTTACGTCGTGTTTTTTTTGATTATGGGGAATTGAAAAACGCACCGGTTCTGGCAAGAACAATTGTAGAAGCGAGAAGAGATTATCCCATCAAGACAACCGATGAATTAAAGGAAGTTTTGAAGAAATATTTGCCGGAGAAAGTCCGAAATAAAATATTGGCCCAGATTTATCAGGCAATTCGAATTGAAGTGAATCAGGAAATGGATGTTTTAAAAGAATTTATTGAACAGTCCTTAGAGATTTTAAAGCCAGGCGGGAGATTTTCTGTGATTTCATATCATTCATTAGAAGACAGGCTGGTAAAAAGATTTATTAAAAACGGAATGTTTGAAGGTGAGCCAGAGCGTGATTTTTATGGAAATTTTTCAGTTCCGTTTAAAGCTATAGGAAAATTAATTGTTCCTGATGATGCTGAAATCAAAGAAAACAACAGGGCAAGGAGTGCTAAATTAAGAGTTGCCGAAAAGATATAATATATAGGTGTAATGAAAAGTGGTGTGTTTGGTATATTAAAAGCAAGATTTCTGATTAATGATGATGCGGTAAAAAACTGGCGGTTCATCGTTTTTATCATTTTGCTTGCCATAATAATGATTGCAAATACGCAGCGATACGAACAAAAGGTTTTTGAAATTGCAAAGCTGAGCAATGAAGTGAAAGAATTACGATCTGAATTTGTTGACCGGCGTTCAGAATTGATGAAATTAAAAATGGAATCAACTATCTCGGATAAAATGTTAGAAAAACAAATTTTTCCGTCGACGGTTCCTCCTGTGAAAATAGAAGTTAAAAAAGAAGAAGAAAAAAGTTTCTTTAAAAGAATATGGCAGTAGACGATAAACATATATCCTACAGAATTTACCTCGTAGCAGTTTTCATCTTTTTGATGGCAATTGCTATTGTTGTTAAATTGACCAACATTCAGTGGGTTGAGGGAGACTATTACAGAAAACTGGCAAAACAGCGTACAGTTAGGAATTTTGTAATTCCTGCCAATAAAGGAAATATTTATTCGGCAGATGGTAGTTTGCTGGCAACATCAATTCCGAATTATGAAATCCGATTCGATTCCAAAGCTCCAAAAGAAGAAAATTTCGAAAAATATATCAAACCTCTTTCGGATTCTTTGTCTTCTATTCTTGGAAGGCCAAGCGGTTATTATCAGAATGAACTAAGAAAAGCAAGAGCTAATAAAAATCGTTATTATTTGATTGCAAGAAATTTAAGTTATACCGAATATGTGCGAATTAAAGGTTTTCCATTGTTTAATTTGGGGGCTTTTAAGGGTGGAATTATCATTGAGCAGGAAACAGTGAGAAAACATCCAATCGGTAAAATTGCAGAAAGAACAATTGGTTACGACAGAATTGATCCTGCTACCGGAGTAGAGGTTGGAAAAGGAATTGAATGGGCTTTTAAAAGCTACCTGAACGGAAAAGACGGTAAGATTTTAAAGCAGAAAATAGCCAAAGGACAGTGGAAACCAATTCGTGATGTAAACGAAGTGGATCCAATTGATGGTTATGATGTGATTTCGACTATAGACGTATTTATTCAGGATATTGCACATCACGCTTTATTGAAGCAACTTCAGGATTACGGAGCAGATCACGGTTGTGTTGTCGTTATGGAAACAGAAACGGGTTATGTGAAAGCGATCTCGAATTTAGGAAGACAAGAAGACGGATCGTATATTGAAACCACAAATTACGCAGTAGCTGAGTCTCACGAACCGGGATCTACTTTTAAATTGGTTGACTTAATGGCGATTTTAGAAGACAAGGTTGCTGATACAAGTACAGTGTTTGATAGTCATGGCGGTGTAGTTAAATATTACGGAAGATCGGTACGTGATTCGCATACTGGTGGTTATGGAAAGATTTCGTTAGCTCGTGGATTTGAACTTTCGTCAAACACAGTGATGGTTCAGGCGGTTTACGATAATTATAAAAGCAATCCGTCAAAATTTGTAAATCATATCAGAAATTTTGGTTTGGATAAACCATTAGGATTACATTTTAAAGGAGAAGGAAGGCCAATTATTCCACATCCAGGAGATAAAAGCTGGTCAGGAATTTCACTTCCGTGGATGGCTTTTGGGTACTCAGTTTCAGTTACTCCGATGCAAACATTAGCATTTTACAATTCGGTAGCCAATAATGGCGTAATGGTAAGACCACAGTTTGTATCTGAAATTAAAGAATGGAACAAAACAATAAAGAAATTTGATACAGAAGTAATCAATCCAAAGGTATGTTCTCCTGAAACAATAAAAAAGTTAAAAGCAGTTTTGCTAAATGTGGTTAAAAAAGGAACGGCCTCTAAATTGTATTCGAAAGATTTTTCGATGGCAGGAAAAACAGGAACAGCTCAGATGAATTATGGAGGAAAAGATGGCAAGTCAGCATTGTATTACGCATCATCTTTTGTGGGGTATTTCCCTGCAGATCACCCGAAGTATTCCTGTATTGTAGTAGTTCATAAGCCCAATACTTCTAAAAATAATTATTACGGAGCCGATGTGGCGGGACCGGTTTTTAAAAGAATTGCCCAAAAAATATTTACAGACGCACCATCAACCAATAAAATTAAGCGATTAGATTCTTCAATTCCAAAACAGGAATACAGTTATAATAAATTTAATTCAGAATCAAATAAAAAAACAAAACTGATTCCGAATTTAAAAGGAATGCCAGGGATGGATGCGGTTGCTTTACTGGAGAATTTAGGTTTGAAAGTAAGAGTAAACGGTGTAGGAAAAGTGAAAAACCAATCGATTCAGGCGGGTCAGAATATTAATAAAAACACAACTATAGTATTAGAATTATCGTGAAAATACTAAAAGACATATTATATAAAGTAGCTATTGAATCTGTAACAGGTTCAACTGATATTGCGATTCATAAAATAGATTTTGATTCAAGAAAAATTGAAAAAAATGATGTTTTTATAGCAATTCGCGGAACCCTTTCTGATGGACATGATTATATCGAAAAAGCGATTCAGTTAGGTGCAACGGCAATTATTTGCGATAAATTGCCGGAAAATATTGTAAAAGGAATTACGTACATAAAAGTAAAAGATACCAATACTGCTTTAGCTTTTATGGCCGCCAATTATTTTGAAAATCCTTCTGAAAAATTAAAACTGGTTGGGGTGACTGGTACAAATGGTAAAACAACCATTGCATCCTTATTATTTCAATTATTTCAAAAAGCAGGTTTTAAAGTTGGTTTATTATCAACAGTAAAAATAATGGTTGATGAAACAAAATATAAAGCAACGCATACTACTCCGGATTCAATTACAATTAATCATTATTTGAATGAAATGATTGAGGCTGGCGTAACACACTGTTTTATGGAAGTGAGTTCACACGGAATTCATCAAAAAAGAACAGAAGCTTTGCATTTTGTGGGAGGGATTTTTACGAATCTTTCACACGATCATTTAGATTATCATCCAACTTTTGCGGAATACAGGGATGTAAAAAAATCGTTTTTTGATTCATTACCAAAAACGGCCTTTGCGTTATCAAACATTGATGATAAAAACGGTACTGTAATGTTACAGAATACAGTTGCAAGAAAATTTACATACGCCTTAAAAACGTATGCTGATTTTAAAGCTCAGATTTTAGAAAGCCAATTGTCTGGATTATTATTGAAAGTAAACGATAATGAAGTTTGGGTAAAACTGATAGGTACTTTTAATGCCTACAATATTTTAGCTATTTACGGTACCGCAATCGAGCTTGGGATGGATAGTCTTGAAGCGTTGCGTTTATTGTCTGATTTAGAGAGTGTTTCGGGACGTTTTCAATATATAGTTTCAGAAGGGAATATTACTGCAATAGTAGACTATGCCCATACTCCTGATGCTTTAGAGAATGTTTTGAAAACAATAGATGGCATCCGTACAAAAAACGAACAATTGATAACGGTTGTTGGCTGTGGTGGAAACAGAGATAAAGCTAAAAGACCAATTATGGCTAAAATTGCTACAGATCTTAGCGATAAAGCAATTTTGACTTCTGATAATCCAAGAAATGAAGATCCCGAAGTAATTTTGGATGAAATGGAAGAAGGTGTCGAAGCTCATAATTACAAAAAGATCCTGAGAATTACAGATAGAAAGCAGGCTATAAAAACAGCATGTCAGTTGGCTCAGTCCAATGATATTATTTTAATTGCAGGTAAAGGACACGAGACCTATCAGGAAATAAATGGTGTTCGTCATCATTTTGATGATATGGAAACAGTTAAAGAAATTTTGGAGCAACTGAGAAAATAACAATACGCAAATTTCAAATTTCAAAATCTAATTTAAGTTAGAATTTGAAATTTAATTTAAAATTAGAATTTAAAAAATAACGATATGTTATACTACTTATTTGAATATTTAGACAAAACATTAGATGTGCCAGGAGCAGGGGTTTTTCAGTACATTACCTTCAGGTCGGGTTTAGCTTTAATGCTTTCACTGCTTTTATCAACGATTTATGGTAAAAGAGTGATTAATTTTCTGCGCCGCCAGCAGGTAGGAGAAACTGTGCGAGAGCTTGGTCTTGCAGGGCAAAACGAAAAAGCAGGTACTCCGACAATGGGGGGGCTAATTATTATTTTTGCAACCTTAATACCGGTTTTGTTATTTGCGCGCTTGCATAATATTTACATCGTATTGCTTATTGTTACCACGCTTTGGATGGGTACAATTGGTTTTATTGATGATTATATTAAAATATTCAAAAAAGACAAACAAGGGTTAAAAGGAATTTTTAAAGTTATAGGTCAGGTTGGTCTGGGGATAATTGTAGGTACAGTTCTTTATTTTAATCCTGCTGTAACTGTGAGGACAGACACAGGAAGAACAGATGTTTTTAGATCAGAGACGAGTACTACCGTAGTCTTACCGGCTCCGGTTGAGGAAAAATCTACTGCAACTACAATTCCTTTTGTTAAAAATAATGAATTTGATTATGCAGAAGTATTATCGTTTATGGGTGAAGGATATGAAAAATGGGCATGGTTAGTATTTATACCAGTTGTGATTTTTATTATCACAGCGGTTTCAAATGGAGCTAATTTAACAGACGGAATTGATGGCCTCGCTGCTGGTACCTCGGCAATTTCTGTCCTTGCGCTCGGTATATTTACGTTTGTTTCCGGAAATATCATTTTTTCAAATTATCTAAATATTATGTATATACCCAATTCGGGTGAAATGACCGTCTTTATTTCGGCATTTGTTGGTGCTTTGATTGGGTTCCTTTGGTATAACTCTTTTCCCGCATCTGTATTTATGGGAGATACAGGAAGTTTGACGATCGGAGGAATTATTGCTGTTCTTGCAATTGCAGTCAGAAAGGAAATATTGATTGTTTTGTTTTGTGGAATTTTTCTAGCAGAAAGTGCATCGGTTATTATTCAGGTAAGTTATTTTAAATATACAAAGAAACGTTTTGGAGAAGGCAGAAGAATTTTCTTAATGTCTCCTTTACATCATCATTATCAGAAAAAGGGTTATCATGAAAGTAAAATTGTAACCCGATTCTGGATTGTAGCCATCATGTTAGCCATATTATCAATTGTTACTTTAAAGTTGAGATAGATGAGGCTGGTAGTGTTAGGTGGAGGAGAAAGCGGTGTAGGTACCGCTATTCTTGGAAAGAAAAAAGGATACGATGTTTTTGTATCCGATTTTGGAAAGATAAAGGAGAGTTACAAAGAAGTTCTTATCATTAATAAAATTGCCTGGGAAGAAGAACAGCACACAGAAGATTTGATTCTGAATGCTGATGTAGTAATGAAAAGCCCCGGAATTCCAGAAAAGTCACCGATTGTTAAAAAGCTTTTTGCAGCTGGAATTAAAGTGATTTCTGAAATTGAGTTTGCGAAACCTTTTACAGAGGCAATGACAATCGGGATTACCGGAAGCAATGGTAAAACAACCACAACAATGCTCACGTATCATTTACTAAAATCAGCTGGTCTGAACGTAGGTTTGGGGGGTAACATCGGAAAGAGTTTTGCCTGGCAGGTAGCCGAAAATAAATACGATGCATATGTTCTTGAATTAAGCAGTTTTCAGTTAGATGGAATAATAGATTACAGACCTGATATTGCGATCATAACCAATATTAGTCCGGATCATTTAGACCGGTACGAATATAAATATGAAAATTATATCAATTCAAAGTTCAGAATAACGATGAACCAGACAGAAAGCGATTATCTCATTTACGATGCAGATGACGAGGCAAGTACAGAATGGTTAAAGAATAATAAGACAAAAGCACAATTAATTCCTTTTTCATTGACTAAAAAATTAGATGAAGGGGCTTCTATAAATAACAATAAAATGGAAATAAAGATCAACCAGGAAGAGTTTACAATGGAAACAGAACACATTGCGTTAGAAGGAAAACATAATATGAAAAATGCAATGGCAGCAAGCTCTGTAGCAAAATTGATGCAAATTAGAAATGCAACAATACGTGAAAGTTTATCTAATTTTCAAGGTGTTGAACACCGTTTAGAAAAAGTACTTAAAATTCAGAATGTACAATACATTAACGATTCTAAAGCAACAAATGTAAATGCAGCATTTTTTGCTTTGGACAGTATGAATGTTCCAACAGTGTGGATTGTCGGAGGGGTTGATAAAGGAAACGATTACAATGAGCTGATGCCTTTGGTGCGTGAAAAAGTAAAAGCAATTATCTGTTTAGGAATTGATAATCATAAAATCATTGAAGCATTTGGTAATGTTGTTGATATAATGGTTGAAGTGAATAATATGAATGATGCGGTAAAAACTGCTCAGAGATTGACAGAAAAAGGAGATGCTGTTTTATTGTCGCCGGCCTGTGCTAGTTTCGATTTATTCGAAAACTACGAAGATCGTGGTAAACAATTCAAGCAAGCGGTTCATAATTTATAAAATTATTTAAAGTTTCAGGTTCTATGCCTGAAATCTGAAACAAAACACTATGAAAGAGCTGGTAAACAAATTAAAAGGAGATAGGGTAATATGGTCATTCGTGGCTTTGTTAGCGCTGTTTTCGTTTATGCCTGTTTTTAGTGCGAGTAGTAATCTGGCTTATATCGGGCATGGTACAGGGAATACGCTTGGTTATTTGGTGAAACATTTGGCGCACATTTGTATCGGTTTTATGATTATTTATTGGGTTCATAAAGTTCCGTATCACTATTTCAGGGCTATTTCAAAAATTGCACTGCCTGTTGTTTGGGTTTTACTGCTTTATACATTGTTGAAAGGAACAGTTATCGCGGGGGCAAATGCGAGTCGTTGGATTCAGGTGCCATTTATTGGGATTACATTTCAGACTTCAACTTTGGCGGCTATTGTTTTGTTTGTGTTTGTAGCACGTTATTTGTCAAAAACCAAACAAGAAAATGAACCTTTTCAAGTATCACTTGTACAGCTTTGGATTCCGGTATTTATAACATTGGCGCTTATTCTTCCAGCAAATTTTTCGACTACAGCATTGATTTTTGCAATGATATTGACGCAAACATTCATTGGAAAATATCCTTTAAAACATATTGGGATTATTATAGGTTCTGGAATTGCTATGTTGGCATTTTTCCTTTTAGTTGCTAAAGCTTTTCCTGATTCAAGATTTTTTAGTAGGGTTTCAACCTGGGAAAGCCGTATAATGAATTTTACAACCGATAAGCCTGATGAAGATGATTATCAGATTGAGAAAGCAAAAATTGCCATCGCATCTGGTAAATTAGGCGGCTTAGGGCCTGGAAAAAGTGTTCAGAAAAACTTTTTGCCACAATCTTCTTCTGATTTTATTTATGCCATTATTGTTGAGGAATATGGATTAGTAGGCGGAGTAGCAATATTAATTTTGTATTTATTACTACTGTTCCGATTTGTAATAGCATCACATAAAGCAAGTACATTATTTGGCAAATTAGTAGTCGTCGGACTGGGGTTTCCAATGATATTTCAGGCAATGATCAATATGGCTGTTGCAGTTGAATTATTACCTGTAACAGGACAGACATTACCGCTAATAAGTTCAGGAGGAAGTTCAATTTGGATGACATGCCTTGGTCTGGGAATTATTATAAGTGTGACTAAAAAAGAAGAAGAAATAGCTGAAGAAAGAGAGGAAAAAGAGAGACGCAAAGAGGCGCTTCAGAGGTTAATTGATAAAGAACTTGCTGAAGAAGATTTGCCAGCTAGTGGAGTATATGAAGAGGAAGGGATGTATTCGATTCAGGATAATTCCAAAAATCCAATGAATGCAGTTTTAAATAAATAATCAAGGGCAGAATAGTTTAATTGATAGCTATTATAAAATATGACAAAGTATAAATTCATACTAAGTGGCGGTGGAACAGGAGGGCATATTTATCCTGCGATTGCGATTGCAAATGAGTTAAAATTACAATTTCCTGATGCTGAATTTCTTTTTGTTGGAGCCAAAGATAAAATGGAAATGCAAAAAGTGCCTCAGGCAGGTTATGAAATAAAAGGGCTTTGGATAGCCGGATTGCAGCGTAAGCTCACTCTGCAAAACATGATGTTTCCTTTAAAATTAGTATCAAGTTTGTTAGAGTCAAAGAGAATCATCAGGCAATTTAAGCCAAATGTAGTCATAGGTACAGGTGGTTTTGCAAGCGGTCCTTTATTGCAGGCAGCTGGATCAGCAGGAATTCCAACGGTTATTCAGGAACAGAATTCATTTCCGGGAATTACCAATAAATTATTGAGTAAAAAGGCGAACGCTATTTGTGTTGCTTACGAAAATTTAGAAAGATTTTTTCCAAAAGAGAAAATGATTTTGACAGGAAATCCAGTTCGTCAGGATTTAATTGATATTGAAGCCAAACGTGATGAAGCTATTACTTTTTACGGTTTAGATTCTAATAAAAAAACTTTGTTGGTTTTAGGAGGCAGTTTAGGTGCAAGAAGAATAAATCAATTAATTGAAAAAGAATTGCAAAATTTTCTCTCTCAGGATGTGCAAATTATTTGGCAATGCGGAAAATTATATTTTGAAGATTACAAAAAATACAATCAGCCCAATGTTAAAGTCGTTGATTTTATTGAAAGAATGGATTTTGTTTACGCAGCTGCCGATGTGATTATTTCCAGAGCTGGTGCTTCATCTGTTTCGGAATTGTGTATTGTGGGAAAACCGGTAATTTTTATTCCTTCGCCAAATGTAGCAGAAGATCATCAGACAAAAAATGCTCAGGCGATTGTTGAGGCTAAAGGTGCAATTTTATTGCGAGAATCCGAGTTGGAAAGCGAGTTTAGTATTGTTTTTGAAGCGCTTTTAAAAGATGAAGGAAAACAAATACAACTAAGCGATAATATTAAAAAATTGGCAAAACCAAAAGCAACGCAAGATATTGTTGCTCAAATAAAAAAGTTGTTATAATATAACTTTTGAGGATAATTATAAAACACATTATAAAATTTAGAACGCTATTTTTAAGCGTTTTGAGTTATTAAAATAATAAAGGTATAAAGGCTTAATTACTAGTTTTTTACAACAGTAAAATAGCTCAAAATATAAATCAAAATGAATTTAAATCAGATACAAAACGTTTATTTTATTGGTATCGGCGGCATCGGAATGAGTGCTTTGGCTCGTTATTTCAAATATATTGGAAAAAAGGTCTCAGGTTATGATAAGACGCCATCAATGCTGACAAATGAATTAATCGAAAGCGGAATTGATATTCATTTTGAAGATAATATTGGTTTAATTCCGAAAGATTATTATGTTGAAAATACACTGGTGATTTTTACACCTGCAGTACCAAAATCACATTCGGAATGGAATTATTTCATAGAAAGAAATTACGAGATTAAAAAGCGTGCAGAAGTTTTGGGAATTATTACCAAAGATACTTTTAGCTTTGCCGTTGCAGGAACACATGGGAAAACAACTACTTCCAGTATTTTAGGACATATTTTGTATGAAAGTGGTGCAGATGTTACTGCATTTGTGGGCGGAATTGTAGAGAATTATAATTCAAATTTAATTGGAAACGGAAAAACTGTTACAGTTGTGGAGGCAGATGAATTTGACCGTTCGTTTTTACATTTGCATCCGGATATTGCCTGCGTAACCTCTATGGATGCGGATCATCTGGACATTTACGGAACCAGTGATGCAATTGAAGCTTCATTTGTAGAATTTGCTTCTAAAGTTGAAGACAGAAATAAATTGTTTATTACAAAAGAACTGCCTCTGGATGGTATACAGTGCGGGATTAATGAAGAGGCTGTGTACAAGGCATATAATGTTAGAATTGAAGATGGTAGTTATGTTTTTGATGTTCAGACGCCATCAGAAATTATGAAAGATTTGCGTTTTGGATTGCCGGGCAAACATAATTTAATGAATGCACTAATGGCTATTGCAATGTCCAAAACTTATGGAACATCAACAGATTCTATTGCAAAAGCACTTGCTTCCTTTAACGGGATAAGAAGACGTTTTTCTTATCAGATTAAATCTGAAAACTTAGTTTATATAGATGATTATGCGCATCATCCAACAGAAATAAATGCTGTTCATCAGGCAGTTAGGGAGTTGTATCCTGGACGAAAAGTTTTGGCAGTTTTTCAGCCTCATCTTTTCAGTAGAACAAGAGATTTTATTGATGGATTTGCTGAAAGTCTTTCGCGTTTTGATGAAGTTTTTCTGATGGATATTTATCCTGCAAGAGAGCTTCCAATGGAAGGAGTAACTTCTGAATGGTTATTAGGTAAAATGACTAATCCGAACAAAAAAATTGTTGCAAAAGAAGAATTATTGACAGAAATCAAAACCAGTGATGCGCCAGTAATTGTAACAATAGGAGCTGGTGATATTGGAGAAATGGTGCCATCAATCAAAAAGGTTTTAAATGAAAATATTTAATTGGACAAATATCAGATTAGTATTCATTTTTGGGCTTGTTCTTTTTCTATATTCGTTTGCTCAGCATCGAAATGGAGATAGAAAACTGAAGAAATCGGAGGTCGTTTTTGTAGGGGAAAATAAGCTTTTTATTAACCCGGAAACGGTTAATAAATTGTTGATAGAAAATAATGGAGACGCTTCCAGTATTAGAAAAGATGAGTTAGATTTGAATAAAATAGAGAAAACGATTAACAGACAGGACATGATTGAAGGTTCTGATGTTTTTGTAAGTATTGATGGAGTTCTAAAAGCGGTAGTAAAACAAAAGACACCAATAGCAAGAGTTTACGATGGTGGTCAGTCTTTTTATATTGACTATGAGGGGGATAAAATGCCCTTGTCAGACAATTTTACAGCGCGGGTTCCTCTTGTTTCGGGGGCAATTAATAGAAAAAATAACGAAGATTTAGCTGCTTTATTTCGCACAATTTATGACGATGCGTTTTTGAAAAAAAACATCATTGCAATACAAATTATGCCTAATGGCAGCCTAAAAATGTTTAATCGAAACTATGATTACTTCATAGATTTTGGAAGAACGATAAATGTTGACAGGAAAATTAGAAACTATAAAGCCTTTTTTCAAAAAGCAGTTTTAGATAGTTCGTTATACAAATACAAAAAAATTGACCTTAGGTTTACGGAACAAGTAGTTTGCACAAAATAATAGAAAATGGAAAAAGATAACATTGCAGTAGGTCTAGATATTGGAACGACAAAAATAGTTGCCATGATAGGCAAAAAAAATGAGTATGGCAAGTTGGAAATTTTGGGTATTGGTAAATCCAAAAGTCTGGGTGTTGCGAGAGGAGTGGTAAATAATATTACGCAAACTATTCAGTCAATTCAGCAGGCTATTCTTGAAGCCGAAAATAATTCAGGTTACAAAATCAAAGATGTGGTTGTGGGTATCGCAGGACAACACATCAGAAGTATACAGCATACAGATTATATCAGCCGTAATAATCCGGAGGAAGTAATTGGAGAAAAAGACATTCAGCTTTTGATTGACCAGGTAAATAAACTGGCGATGTTGCCGGGTGAAGAGATTATTCATGTTTTGCCACAAGAATTTAAAATCGACGGACAGTCTGAAATTAAAGAGCCAATCGGAATGTACGGTGGAAGATTAGAATCAAGTTTTCACGTTGTAGTGGGGCAGGCATCTTCAATCAGAAACGTGGGAAGATGTATTCAGAGTTCAGGAATTGAGCTTTCAGGATTGACATTAGAACCATTAGCTTCAGCAGATGCTGTTTTGAGTCAGGAAGAAAAAGAAGCAGGTGTTGCATTAATCGATATAGGTGGCGGGACAACAGATTTGGCCATTTTTAAAGACGGAATTATTCGTCACACAGCTGTAATTCCTTTTGGAGGAAATGTGATTACAGATGATATCAAAGAAGGCTGTTCAATTATCGAAAAACAAGCTGAGCTGTTAAAAATAAAATTCGGATCGGCCTGGCCGGGAGAAAATAAGGATAACGAAATAGTTTCTATTCCTGGTTTAAGAGGAAGAGAACCAAAAGAAATTTCACTAAAGAACTTATCTAAAATTATTCATGCCCGAGTAGTAGAAATTGTAGAGCAGGTTTTCGCAGAAATTAAAGCGTATGGACACGAAGATCCTCGTAAAAAATTAATTGCAGGAATTGTTCTTACAGGTGGTGGCGCTCAACTAAAACATATTAAACAATTAGTAGAGTATATTACAGGTATGGATACCAGAATCGGATATCCAAACGAACATTTAGCAGGAAATTCCAGTGAAGAAATTTCTAGTCCATTGTTTGCAACCGCTGTTGGTTTAGTGATGAATAGTATTGAAAATAGCACACAGAGTGCTGTGAGAAAGGAAGTTGTAAATGAACAGCCAAAAGTAGTATACAGAAATGTACCACCGCCCGTTCAACAGCGATACGAAGTAGAGGAAAACTACGTTGAAAGAGTAGAAACTATTGAAGAGTCTAGAGATACCAGAACAAACAAGGTTGAAGCAGAATCTACAGAAACCAAAATAAGGAGATCATTTTTTGACAGATACGTCGATAAAATCAAAGATTTTTTAGACAACGCTGAATAAATATAAGCCGAATAGAGATAAAAGAGAAAAGGATTACTTTTTGCCCCAAGTCAAGAAGTAAAAAATGTACTAAATAAGAATTAAAAACCAAAAAGATGATGAGCAACTCAGAATTTGGAAGCATTTCATTTGATTTGCCAAAAAACCAGTCAAATGTAATAAAAGTTATAGGTGTAGGTGGAGGTGGTAGTAATGCTATCAACCACATGTTTAAACAAGGTATTAAAGGGGTAGATTTTATTGTCTGTAATACCGACTCGCAGGCGCTGCAAAATAGCGCAGTTCCTAATAAGATTCAGTTAGGTGTAAATTTAACAGAAGGTCTTGGGGCTGGTGCAAATCCAGACATAGGGCAACAGTCTGCTATTGAGAGTATAGCTGATATCGAAAAAATGTTAGATCGTGGCACTAAGATGGTCTTTATTACCGCTGGTATGGGTGGTGGTACAGGTACAGGTGCTGCTCCGGTTATTGCACAATTAGCCAAAGAAAGAGAGATACTAACAGTGGGTATCGTGACCATTCCATTTCAGTTCGAAGGAAAAGTACGTCAGGAACAAGCACTTTTAGGAATAGAAAAATTACGTAAACAGGTTGACTCTTTAATTGTAATTAATAATAATAAATTAAGGGAAGTATACGGAAATCTTGGTTTTAAAGCCGGATTTTCTAAAGCAGATGAAGTTTTGGCTACTGCCTCAAGAGGTATTGCTGAAGTAATTACACACCACTATACTCAAAATATCGATTTACGTGATGCCAGAACTGTTTTGGCAAATAGCGGGACAGCGATTATGGGATCTGCAGTTTCTGAAGGTTCAAACAGAGCAAAAGATGCTATTGTGTCTGCGCTGGATTCACCATTGTTAAATGATAATAAAATTACAGGAGCCAAAAACGTATTGTTGCTTATCGTTTCCGGATCCGATGAAATAACGCTTGATGAAATTGGAGAAATCAATGATCATATTCAGGCAGAAGCAGGTTACAATGCTAATATTATCATGGGAGTTGGGGAAGATGAAACTCTTGGAGAAGCTATTGCGGTAACGATTATTGCTACTGGTTTTGATGTAGAACAGCAAAATGAAATTGTTAATACAGAACCTAAAAAAATCATTCATACATTAGAGGATGAACAGAAAAGTGTTCATAATTTAACCAACAGACCAATTGCTTCTTTTGACTTAAATGCTGAAACACCTACTGCAAAATCTGAAGAAAAAATTGTCTTTGATTTGATGGAAGATACTGTTGCTCCAGTTCAGGCTCCGGTTGCTCATGTGCCTGTACCGACAATTAATCAGGAAGAATTAGTAGTGATGTCAGAGTTTATTAAAAACCTTGATGTGACTTTTGAAATTGTTTCACCAATTACTGATATCGATTTTACTGTTACAGCTCCGCAAACTCAATCTTTTGAGGAGACAAGACAAGTCCAGCAAAAAACTTTTGAAGAACAAACGACTTTTTCATTTGATCTGCCTCTTTTTAAAGCTGAGCCTCAGGTGAGAAAAGAACCAGTTGTTGAGGATAATAAAATTTTATTCGAATTGACAAATGATACCCGTAATATAAAAGTAAATGAACCGGTTTCATTTGTACCGGTAACAGAACTTTCGGAGAACGGAATCATCAAATATTCATTAGAAGAATATATGGAGGTTGAAAATGATCTGGTTGCGTCAAAACCTGTTGAAAAAGTAGTAGAGGAAACCGTTCCGGAGGAATTGAATATTACTTTGAAACAAAGAGTGGATTTTGCAAGTCAGTCTGATTTTACAACTACTTCTGAAGTTTCTCCTATGGAATTGACAATTGAAGAAACATTGCGTTTGAGAGCTGAGGAAAGAAGAAAGAAACTAAAAGAGTTTAATTATAAATTCCATAATAATGTTTCCAGAATCGATGAATTGGAAAAAGAACCAGCTTACAAAAGATTAGGTATTGATTTGTCGAATTCTCAATCAAATAACACGAATTCAAGAATTTCAGTTGGTACAGACAGTAATAATGATTTACAACTGAGATCAAACAATTCATTTCTGCACGATAACGTAGATTAGTTTTAAAAATCATAATATTTGGATAACCCGAAATTGGATTTAATTTTCGGGTTATTTTTTTTATCTTCGCACAGAATTTAGAATTTGATTTCCATTAATTGGTTTTTTTGGAATTAATCGTTTTGCTTTTGGTAGAAAAAAACAAAATGTTCTTAATAATATCAATACATAAATAAGTATTTAGCTTATTTTAATAAAATAAAAGATGAGTTTACAAGCACAAATCATGGACGAGATCAAAACTGCCATGAAAGCAAAAGATACAGTTGCATTAGAAGCATTAAGAGCAGTTAAATCTGAATTGTTATTAGCTTCAACAGCTTCAGGATCTAAGGAAGAATTATCAGAAGATGAAGAAATTAAATTACTTCAAAGATTAGTTAAGACTCGTAAAGAAAGCGCAAGAATCTTTACAGAGCAAAACCGTCCTGATTTGGCAGAACCAGAATTAGCACAGGTGGCTGTAATCGAGAAGTTTTTGCCAGCTCAGCTCAGCGAAGAAGAAGTGGAAGCTGTAATTGCAAAAATCATTTCAGAAACAGGAGCATCTGGAATAGCTTCAATGGGTAAAGTTATGGGATTAGCATCTGCTCAATTAGGCGGAACTGCTGAAGGAAAAACCATTTCTACAATTGTAAAAAAATTATTGTCATAAATATAATTTTAGATTTCAGTATTTAGATTTAGATTCGTGAGCAATCTAAAATATGTATACTGATAGCATACTGACCTCGTAGTTCAACTGGATAGAATATCAGATTTCGGCTCTGAGGGTTGGGGGTTCGAACCCCTCCGGGGTCACTAAATAAAAACCTATTTCATTATGAAATAGGTTTTTTTATGTTTAAAAATATCTTCTCGGAAGCTCGCCTATACTTTAAGAGCCTTCGTTTTGAGTTGGTTTTCTTCATGAAATTAAATTATAAATGCATAACAAGTTTTATAGAATTTAATTACTGTAAATTCTTTAAGTATTTGTTTTGCAATAAGTTAATATTGTAGTAATGAATTAATTTGTTATATTTAACAAGTTTAAATTTTGTCAGATTAAATTTTACAGTATAGCAGAACACTTTAAAAGCAAAGACGTTTAATCTTTGAATTATAATTTTATGAAAAAAATTCACGAAACTAAAACAAGTTTTGCCGATTTAGGAGATAGAAAAATAGCTTATAGATCTTACGGAAAAGGCAAGACTGTGATTCTTATAAACCGTTTTAGAGGAACTTTGGATACCTGGGATCCTTTATTTATCAAAATGATGGCAAAAAAATTTAATGTCATTACCTTCGATTATTCAGGAATAGGTTCGTCTACCGGTAATATGCCTTCTGAGATTACGCTTGTAGCTCAGGATGTAAAAGATCTTGCCAGTGCTTTGAAGCTGGATACAATTATTGTTTTAGGCTGGTCTTATGGAGGACTGGTAGCGCAGGCAGCTACATTGTTATATCCTAATTTGGTAACACATTCGATATTGGTAGGAACGAATCCACCAGGTAAAAATGAAGTTCCTTTTGAGCAGGTTTTTTTGGACTCAGCCTTAAAACCCGTGAATGATTTTGAAGACGAAGTGATTTTGTTTTTCGAACCAAAGTCGGCTTTTAGTATTGCAGCAGCAAAAGCTTCTCATGATCGGATTCACAAACATATAGATGTGTCGAAAATTCCATCAACAATGGAGACTTTCCAGATTTATTTTAAGGGAGGAGATGGCTTTAGAGAAGATATACTGAATTTTAGGGAGCAGATTAAAAAAACTAAAACACCAATTTTAATTATTTGTGGTGATCATGATGTAAGTTTTGCAGTAGAAAACTGGTATGCAGTTTTTAATCAAATGACCAATGCGCAGATGATCGTTTACGGAGGGACTGGTCATGCGCCACAGCATCAGTATCCCGAACTTACTTCAAAGTCTATTATTAACTTTGTAAAACATACGTATTAAATAACAGAAATTTTCTAAAAATTTCCTGCTATTTTTTAGAAAATATATTTTCAACAACCCAGGCCGGACCAATTAATAAAAACTGGAGATCTTTTAAGAAAGAAGGTTTTTTGCCCTCGATATTATGTCCGTAAAACTGGCCAATCCAGGCAATTATAAAAACACCAATCGAAAAAATCCATAGAGGGAAAAACTGCGAGATGTAATAATTTACAATCAGGCAAATTGCCGAAAAAAAAGCAATTTTAAAGGCCATGGTAATTGATAGCCGAATGTAAAAAAAGAGCACAAAAAGTAAAACTACCGCTGCCCAATTCTCAATTATTGGAGCATTAAGCTGAAATTTAGAGAAAATAAAATCAGACGGAATGCTCATCAATAATCCTACGATCGAAAAGTAAATTGCCGGAACACATATGTAATGTATGGCTTTGTTCTTTGGGTTTTGATGACTAACAGCGTATTCCTCAAACCATTGTTCTAAAGTTTTCATTTTTTTGCATTTAGGATTATATCAAATCTATTAAAAAAAATTGAGTCTTTGAATGAATTTTAATAGCCATTTTGGGTGATTCAAAAATTGTGAATATCTATTTTGAGAATAATAGATTTTATTTCTGGTAAAATCTATCTTTGGCTTCCTTTAAATAAAAACAGAGATGAGCACAATTTGGTACGAATGCAAGGTAAAATATAGAAAAACCGATGATATTGGATCGCAAAAAGTTACAACAGAGCCTTATTTGATAGATGCAATTTCTTATACAGAAGCAGAGAAGAGAATAAATGAGGAGATGGCTGCTTATGTGAGCGAAGAGTTTAAAATCACGAATATAAAAGTGGCAAATTTTGCCGAAATCCATCCGTTTGAAAATGCTGACCGCTGGTTCAAATCAAAGGTATCTTTAATAGCTTTTGATGAAGAAAGCGGTAAGGAACGCAAAACGAATATGTATTTGCTGGTTCAGGCGAATGATGTCAAAGAGGCTTATGACAACACTGTTGTCGCAATGAAAAATACGATGGGAGATTACACAATTCCAGCAATCTCAGAATCACCAATTATGGATGTTTTTCCTTATTTCAGTGGAGAAGAGGATGACTTGGAGAAAATGGAACGATTTAATACGCTGAAAAGTTCAAAATCAGAACTGGTTTCGGCAGGAGAAACAGCAGATGATTATATTGAAGCTGAACATGAATAATCGATTTTTTAAAATTTATAAAAAGAGGACTTAAACAGTTCTCTTTTTTTGTTTAAAAGGATTCGTTCATTAAAAAGAATATAAGTGCAGCGCTAAATAGTATAGTAATCCATATTCCAAGTAATAATTTTTTTGTCATTATGAGTAAATTTAGGGTTTAAAACAAAAAGAATAAATACTTGTTAATTAATTTGATGAAAAATAATTATTTTAACTATTAATATGTTTATTTTTCTACGTATTGCCTGAAACGAATAATTTCTTTAAATATAATTAAGTAAGATGCTGATTTTTCTATTCTTTTTAACGGGTCAATATTACAAATAAAATCGACAAACTGCAAAATAATCAGGTTAAATACTTTGGTTTTTATTATTCGAAAGATTTTACTGCAAAACGCTCAAATCTTCAGTGTTTTTAGGGGTTAAGGTTTTTTTTGAATTCAAGAGCGGATTAAAATTTTTAATAAAAGTCGTGCAGTTTTGATTTTTAGCTAATTAAAAAGAGCTACTATTCGTTATGGATGTTAAAAAAAAGCAGACAAAAAATATTTTTTTAATGTATACTTTTTCAAGAAGAGAATAAAAACAAAAAAGACACAAAACTTAGTAGTTTGTGTCTTTTGAATTACGTTTTTGATTACAATTGTTTCTGATTATACCCAAAAATATTGTCCCATAATTCATCAATTTGAATGAGAGCCTTGTCTAAAGGAATAACTTCCCATTTTCCATTTGTTTCAGTACTAAGGCCTATATTTTTTAATTTTAGCAAAGCATCATGAACATCAAAATCTAAACTGGTATTTAGTTTTACTTTAAACCACGATTCAATTTGATTGTCCAGCTCTTCAGGACTCAATGCTTTTTGACTTCGGCTTAAAAAACAATAAGCAAGAATTGTTTCTTTCAAAACTTCTTCTTCAGAAGAATTTAGCAGAGAATAAAATGCGCCACTATTGTTTCCCAGATTCTTAAAATACAAACTATCTGAAAGCATTTTAGAATATCTTATTTTTTTGTTTACAAAATTATTGTATTGGCGAAAACAATAAGCTGCCAAAATCCCTAGAGCAATTAATCCCTGATTTAATGAGGTTTTGCTGTTTAAAAAATCGATGGCTTCATCGGTTTTATAAGCTTCGTACATGTTGATTAGTGCAGGAATTACTTTGGCGCTTAGAAGAGAAATTCCACCAAAAATACCCGGAACCCAAAGCAACATTTTGTCTTTTAAAGACATTTTCGGAATTGCATTTGGAAAAATCGTTTCCAAATCGTTTTTAGGGACACGTTTAAAGATTTTTAAGCCAATAGAACCGGGATCAATAGGCAGTTTTCCTAATTTGACATTTTTCTCTTTAAGATACTCTGCTTCGCTATAATTTAGATAAATCATAACCCGGTCATAATATTCGATTTCTATCTCTTTTTTCCAGAAAAAATATTTAGTGATTTTTTCTTTTGCCTTGTGATGGCCCCGAACGTACAATTCATAATCTTTAAAGGCATTAAAATCAATAGAAAGGTTTAAGCCAATTAAATCAGATTCGGTAAAGGCTTTGTCTAAAGTTTCCTGATCGATACGAGTGTAATTTCCTAGTTTCAAAACAGTTTGCAATCCTTCTTTAAAAGCAGAAAAATCACTTTTGCCGATAAAACTTTCACGTTCTTTTTCACTTAAATCAGGATCAAACAAGGCGTAATTTTGTTTGAGATCCCGGTTCAGGTTAAAAGCCTGATAATGGTAATAATGCTCAATGATATCAAATAATTTTTTAAAATCATCAACTTTTTTAGCATCTTCTGCGAAATCGGAAAGCTGTTGTTCGAGTAAAAATTCCTTATTAAAAGGAATATAATGTTCTCGTGTCATAGTGAAATTTTGGGACTTTAATTTTAAAAACCTTTTGAGTAATGCAAAAATACCACCCCAAATTTGATTTTGAGTGGTGTTTGTATTAAAGTTTCTATAAAATATTGTAGAAGTTTTGTGATTCTGTTTTAAGTAATTTTTTTAATGAGTTTATTAAAAAAACACACTCTTAATTATGACTTAATAATTCTAAAACGTCCAGGATATTTTTGCCAAATACTTTTTTTATTACCATAATAGTCCATATACTCTTCACAGACAAAAACCGCATGTGCTTTTGACCATGCTACAACTCCACAGAATTCGCTTCCCGAAGAACGTTTTAATATCTGGATTTGCTTTCCTTTTTCGAATCCCAGATATTTATAAATTGTAGGGGTATGCACTTCACCATCTTCTAAATCGTCCAGTGCCTTTGTGAAAGTTTCATCTTTATCAATAATTTGTTTGTATTTTGCCATAACGGCATAGGTCAGAATTGCGTAGTTTTTTATTTTTTCACTCTCTTCAGTAGCTTTGATAAAAACGAAACCAGCAGAAAATTTAGCTTTATTTAGTTCATCTTGTGACAGGTTAAAAGAAGCATTGTTTTTTAAGGTTATTTTATAGGCGCTATCGTCTGTTTTTTCGCTGATAAAAAGATTGTCTAATCCATAAACATTTAAGGCGGCTTTAATAAAAGCGATCGAGGAACAGTTGGTACGTTCTCCCTGTTTGAAGCTTTCGAATATTTTGTCTGAACTCAACTGAGCGAAAGAATTTGAGTAAACAAAGATTGAAAATAAAAATGTTGAAATAGATCGCATTATAATTGTGTTTTGGAATTGTTACCCAAATGTTTTTATGGTATTTTATGGGTTATGCAAATCTATAAAAATCAGTTGTTACTTGTGTTTTACGGGCTCTTTTTTTTTAGGATGTGTAAATGATTAACAGGTTATTTATATTGTTACTCTTTTTTATGACAAAACCTTTTGAAATTTATTTTCAAAAGGTTTTGTAGTTTATATTTGTTGAAAGGTTTTAGTTTATTTTTTATTCCCAAACCCAGCAATAAGAGTTAAGGCAGCAATTAAGCTTCCATCTTTCGAAATTGTTCCATCAAAATCCCTCCCAAATGAAAAAGTCAGTTTTTGATTTTTAAGAATAGAATAATCGGCATTGAAAATCATTTTCCATGAAGGATCGATTGTATTTCCGTTAAGCACACTTCTGTAAATGGCCTCGATACTACAGCTAAATTTTGATTGTAATTTAGAATACGCAATTCTGCCTCCGGTATCTAATGTAGAAATGTCTTTTTGTGTGTTGAGATTATTATCGAGAGCCAAAATTTTATCAGGATTATATAAATATCGAATAAGTCCAAGAAAAGCGATTCCTTTTTTATTGGTATAACCAAAGTTGGTCCAGAATCCGGCATTATATACTTTACTGTTTTCGAAATTCCTATTCCTGAATTCACTGCTGATACCACCATTTACATCCCATGAAAAACCAATTCTTTGTGTCTGAAATGTTGAGGCGATGGAGTTTATTTCTACAAGTAATTCTTTTTCTTTATCCGATTTTTTAAAGTTTGTCAGCATATCGCTTAACTGAGCTTCTATTTTTTTATATTTATCACTCTGCCTGATTTTTTCTATTTCATCAGCTGTAGTGACTCCCTTAAATAAATCCTCTCTTTGTTTCAATAAAGCTTTATAGTTTTCGTCATTATTATTCAGCCAGTCTTCCATGGCCTGAATCGAAAGTTTATTGATTTTATCCTGTCTTACAATAATCGAATCAAGATTTGCTTTTGTAATAGAATCGTATTCACCACGAGCAATAGAAAACTTAAATCCTAAACCGCCATAAGTACTTTTGTAATTGAAAGAAGTATTAGTAGAATCTGGATTTGAAATGGCTAACGAAATAACAAATGTCTGTTTGAAAATACTTTTAAAATCTTTGTCCTGTAAACCTTTTGTAGTAAAATCAGTCGATCCTTTTGAAAATAAATAATACGGCGAAAGATCGATTCCGTAATTAGAAGGAAATGCGGTAAAAGAATTGCTTGCCGATTGTACAGAAACCATAAAAGAAGAAATGTCCGTAGGTTTATCAATATCTGTTGTTGCAATACCCAATAAATTGGATGCAGGAGATGACGGAGCCCTTAAAACATCAAGATCGATTCCTTTATCCTGTGAGTATGAATGAATAGAAAATAGAGCAAAGGCTGATAATAAGAATATCTTTTTCATATTATGAAGGATTAAAGAAACGAATTATACAACGATAGTTAACGGTATCGCCTTCCTTTTCAACATTGGCAAATAAAGGATATTCGAGAAACATAATTCCGCCGTTTAAGCGTATTCTTAATTCTGTATAATTGGTATCTCTCGAAGTGTCAGTAATGGTACAGGAAAGGATTAAAACTTTGCCTTTTAGGCTTCTATTATCTGTAATAATTGTTTGCGGGAGATTTCCATTGATCTTTTGAAGATCCAAAATGCCATCTATTTTGGCATCAAAAGTACTCGTTTGGCCCAGCCCGCCTGTTATCACTTCCAGCGAAACTTTTTTATTAGAATCGTTTACGAAGTATAACGTGTCAAGTGCGGTTCTTTCTTCATTCATAGTTTTGGGAGAGTTTGGTTTGATTAGTTGAATTTTCTATTAATTTGTTTTATATGGGCATTTTAAATGTTTTACAATAATCGATTCTGTAGCAAAATTAGCACTAATTCTCCAATCAAGAATAAGTAATTGTTATGGATTTTATTACAAAATAAAAAAGACAGGTGACTAAAGAATAAAAAAAACTCTCAACTGATTAAGTTGAGAGTTTTGACAAGTATATTGGGATGAAGATTACTTCAAAAAAACATCTAATAAAATCTGATATTTCCTTCCTACAGGAATCGTTTCACCATTAGACATAGTTAAAGTTTTGAAGGTAACTGAAGTAATTTTATTCACATTTACAATAAAAGAACGATGCACTTGTACAAAATTATTATTGTCAATTTCTGTAGAAATGTTAGAAAGCGAGCCGTAAATAATAATCGGTGATTTTGATTTGGAACAATAGAGTTTCATGTAGTTACCAAGACTTTCGATATAAATAATATCTTCGAGAGGGATGTCTGTCATTTGTCCGTTTATACGATAGGAGAATGTTTTTACGTTTGTATTGATTTCTTTTTTAAGGCTGTTTCCGGAAAAATAAGTTTTGGCTTTTTCTATGGCCTTGGCAAATTTTTCAGGCGAAATAGGTTTTAGAAGATAATCAATCGCATCATTCTGGTAAGCCGAAAGCGCAAAATCAGAATAAGCTGTCGTTACAATTGTAATCGGACGGTTGGGTTGCAATTCCATCAATTCGACACCCGAAATGACAGGCATATTGATATCGAGAAAAATAATATCGTACTCGTTTTCGTTAAGCATTTTTATGGCTTCCATGCCATTAAAAGCACTGCCGGAATGTTCCAGTTCGTCAAATTTTGAGATATGTGAAATCAATGCTTTGTGAGCCGGCGATTCGTCATCAATTATGAGACAGCGGTAGGTAGTTGCCATATACTTAGTTTTACAACAAACATATTTTTTTCTTTTTTACAGCTCAAATCGTGTTTTAATCCATAGACTTCCAAACGTCTTTTTAGATTTTCAATTCCAATTCCGGTTCCCGTAAGTCGTGATGATTCCAGATAACTGTTTTTTAAAGTAAAAGTCAAATTTCGACATTTTACTATTAAATCCAGTTTAATAAACGGTTTTTCGGTTTCAGCAGAGAATTTTACAGCATTTTCTACCAATGGTAAAAAGAACAATGGCGGAATTTCGATCTGGTCATAAATGCCCTCAATATTTTGAGTAACAGTCAGTCTTTCATTTCTGAAAGTATAATATTCAATATATTTTTTAATGAAAGTAATTTCTTCTTCGATTAAAACATAATCTTTTTTGGTGGCTTCAATCTGATAGCGAAGCATATCCGAAAGATTCAATATCCGGTCAGGAACTTTATCCGGTTCAGCCAATGCTTCTCCGTAAAGATTATTCATGGCGTTCAATAAAAAATGTGGATTCAGTTGTTGTTTTAAAAACGAAAGTTCCGACTTAAAATTCATGATGTCTTTGTCTGTCTGTGTAATTTTTTTGGTAATAAAGATGTGTACGAAATAGAAAAAAGTACCATTTATAATGAGTGACAATATTTGCAGGGTTCTTAAGTTTCCTAATCCGACTTCTGGGAAAAACCATGCCGTGAAATAATAAAAACCTGTCCAGTAAACTATAAGTAATGCAGAAAAAAGTCTGAACTTTTTGCGAAATAAAAAAGGTTTGATAATAAATAAATTAAAACAAGTGACCCAGACAATGCATGGAAAATAGCCAATGGCAATTTTACTGAGAATATAAGGCCAGTAATGACCATCAAGTTTTATTTCATCGTACACGCAAGCCAGAATAACCAGATAGACAAGCGTATTTACGATAAGGTTACGTAGAAAAAAGTTCTGATAAATTTTTGCGATTGTCATAACGGCAAAAATAATATAATAGTATAGTTTATAGCTGTTTGTGAAGGATAAATTATTCAAACGCCATTCGTATAAAACATACGCCACTGGTATAAAATTGTTATTAAAATCTGGACACCTAAGTTATTTTTGATTCGGATTTAATCATCATAAAAAAACAGTTTTTCAAGTTTATGAAATCAAAAATAATTTCGTTGATCGTTGTATTTACATCTTTACAAACAATAGCTCAGGAAAAAGAACCTGATATGAAAACGTTTGGTAAAGCTATAATTGATAAATTTCCAAGTACCAGAACTTTTGATATACAATATGAACAATTAGGACCGTCAAATTATAATTCGGAATTATTAGGAAATAGATTTGAACGAGGAAGAATTGAAAATCATAGTCGTTTTAAAGCCGCTTTTAATTTGCCTTTTTATGCGTCAAAATCCAAAAAGTTTGTTTTGACGACTTCATTGCGTTATAAATATGAAAGTTATGATTTTGGAGAAGTTTACAATTATAATACAGACCAGGTTTATACTCGGGAGAATCAGAATGCCCAATATTGGGCCGGAGCTGTAAGTGCAACTTATATGTCTTCGCTTTTTCATAAACCGGTTATTTATAATGCAACTGCAACCGTTGATGGAAACGAAGATGATTTTCAGCGTTTAAAAGGTTTTGTTTCGGTAGTTTTTGTGCTTAAAAGAACCCCTTCTACAACCATTACTGCCGGAGCTTTGGTATTATTAGATCCGTCATCGATAATTCCTCTGACACCGCTTTTTTCTATGAATCATAAGTTTAAAAATTCAAAGTGGGATATGGATTTTATTCTGCCACAGCGAATTTTGTTTAGAAGAGAATTGCTGGAAGACGGCAGGATTTCTTTTGGAACAGAATTAAATTCGGAAAACTTTTATCTCAATTTAGATGCAGCCAACTTAAAAGGTGTTTATGAACTTAATCAGTTAGAGCTAAAAACCGGAATCACCTATGAATATAGTTTTTCACCCAAAATAAATGCATTTGTAAAAGGTGGGGTTAATCATGTGTTGACCACCCGAATTACCGAAAAAGGGGAAAGGACGAATCGATATGTTTATAGCCAAAAAGAAGATACTCAGGGGTATTTTAGATTTGGAATCTCATATAATCTTTTCAATAAAAAACGCTAGTTCCCACATTAGAACTTAAATTAATGATTATGGTAGTTGAAGTTTTTAAAACAAATGTTCAGCAAGAAGCAGATAAAAATCATGTTATGAATTTTATTCAGACTCAGTTTCCTTCTTATAAAATCAATTTTGATTTAGAAGACTGCGATAAAATATTAAGGGTTGAAGGTGATGAACTTAGACCCGAAAATATTATAGAATATGTTAACCATCTGGGATACGTTTGTGTTCCGTTAGAATAAAAAATATGGTCAGTTTTATTTTTTCTTGTATAATGCTGTTGTTGGAACAGTTATAAGCAGAAAAGTTTCTTTTTTGCAGAGAAAGGTTCAGTCGATTTTATGCACATTATTTTTTCTAAATTTGTGCCTATGAAAAAAGCATTTCAACTCTTCGATTTTAGCCAAAAAGTCAACTACAAAAATGAAATTTTAGCAGGTTTAACGGTTGCTATGACTATGATTCCTGAATCGTTATCATTTGCTATTTTGGCTGGATTCCCGCCTTTAGTTGGTTTGTATGCGGCTTTCATTGCGGGATTAGTTACAGCTATTTTTGGAGGCAGACCCGGAATGATTTCGGGCGGAGCAGGAGCAACTGTGATTGTTTTAATCGCTTTGATGAAATCTCACGGAATAGAATATGTTTTTGCTGCCGTTGCGCTTGGCGGTGTTTTCCAGATCTGCATCGGACTTTTTAAACTCGGGAAGTTTATTCGATTGGTGCCGCAGCCTGTTATGTTTGGTTTTGTAAACGGATTGGCAGTGGTGATTTTTATGTCGCAGCTGGAACAGTTTAAAACTATTGTTAATGGTCAGGTTTCCTGGCTTCAGGGAACTCCTTTGTATATTATGTTGGGTTTGGTTGCTTTGACCATTGCGATTGTTTTAATTTTTCCGAAGATCACCAAAGCAGTTCCGGCTTCTTTAGTTGCCATTATGGTAGTTTTTGCGTTGGTAATTGTTTTTAATATCGAAACCAAAACGGTAGAAGACATTGCTTCTGTTCAGGGCGGATTTCCTCCGTTTCATGTTCCGGATATTCCATTTTCTTTTGAGACTTTAAAAATAATTTTCCCGTACTCTGTAATTGTGGCAGCAGTCGGTTTAACGGAAGGCTTGCTTACACTGAATTTGGTTGATGAAATTACCGGAACAAGAGGAAATAGTAACAGAGAATGTATAGCACAGGGAAGCTCAAACATTTTAAACGGTTTTTTCTACGGAATGGGAGGATGCCCGATGATTGCACAAACGTTAGTAAATCTTGGTGCAGGTTCAAGAGCCAGATTGTCCGGAATAATTGGTGCTTTGACTATTTTAATGATTATTCTTTTTGGAGCGCCGGTAATTGGAAAACTGCCAATGGCGGCTTTAGTGGGAGTAATGATGATGGTTGCCATTACTACTTTTGAATGGGCTAGTTTCAGGATTATTAACAAAATGCCTAAACACGATATTTTTGTTGGAATTTTGGTGGCAGTAATTACGATTTTGCTTCATAATCTTGCGTTAGCAGTTTTAATTGGAGTCGTTATATCGGCTTTGGTTTTTGCCTGGGAAAGTGCCAAAAGAATTCGTGCAAGACATTATATTGACGAAAGCGGAATAAAACATTACGAAATTTACGGCCCTTTATTTTTTGGTTCAGTTAGTGCTTTTTTAGAAAAATTTGATATTCAGAACGATCCAAATCATGTTATTATAGATTTTAAAGAAAGCCGTGTTTCTGATATGTCTGCAATTGAAGCTTTGAATAATCTGACCAAAAAATACAATCAGGAAAATAAAATTATAGAATTACAGCATTTAAGTTCAGATTGTAGACAACTGCTAAAAAATGCCGATGCAGTTATTAAGGTAGACGTAATTGAAGATCCGGGATACAAAGTTGTTTCTTAATTCGGATTATTGTCAAAAAAAGGCTGAGGTAATTGAGATCTATAAAAAAACGCCAGATAGAAATTTCTATCTGGCGTTTTAAGTTGTGAAAAAATTAAGAAACGATTACATCATTCCTGGCATTCCGCCGCCCATTGGCATTCCGCCTCCGGCATTTTCTTCTTTAATATCAATTAATGCACATTCTGTAGTTAAGATCATTCCAGAAACAGATGCAGCGTTTTCTAATGCAACACGAGTTACTTTTTTAGGATCGATAATTCCAGCTTTTAGCATGTCAACATACTCGTCAGTTTTTGCATTGTATCCAAAATCACCTGAACCTTCAGAAACTTTAGCCACAACAACAGAGCCTTCAAGACCAGCGTTTTCAACAATAGTTCTTAATGGAGCTTCAACAGCGCGAGAAACAATCTGGATTCCAGTTGCCTCGTCAGCGTTGTCTGCTTTTAAGCCTGCTAAAGCAAGTTTAGCTCTTAATAAAGCTACACCACCTCCGGCAACGATTCCTTCTTCTACAGCAGCGCGAGTTGCGTGTAAAGCGTCATCTACTCTGTCTTTTTTCTCTTTCATTTCAACCTCAGAAGCTGCACCAACATAAAGAACAGCAACACCACCAGCTAATTTAGCCAAACGCTCTTGTAATTTTTCTTTATCGTAATCAGATGTAGTAGTTTCCATCTGACCTTTAATTTGGTTTACTCTGTTTTTGATGATATCAGCTTCACCAGCACCGCTTACGATAGTTGTATTGTCTTTATCGATAGAAACTCTTTTTGCGTTCCCTAACATTTCGATAGTTGTATTTTCAAGGGTATAACCTCTTTCTTCAGAAATTACAGTTCCGCCAGTTAAGATTGCGATATCTTCTAACATTGCTTTTCTTCTGTCTCCAAAACCTGGAGCTTTTACAGCAGCAATTTTAAGAGCACCTCTTAATTTGTTTACAACTAAAGTAGAAAGAGCTTCTCCGTCAACATCTTCAGCGATAATCAATAATGGTTTTCCTGATTGCGCAACTGGCTCTAAAACCGGAAGTAATTCTTTTAAAGAAGATACTTTTTTGTCGTATAATAAAATGTAAGGAGAGTCTAATTCTACTTCCATTTTTTCCGGATTTGTTACAAAGTAAGGAGAAAGATATCCTCTGTCAAACTGCATTCCTTCAACAACGTCTACGAAAGTATCAGTTCCTTTAGCTTCTTCAACAGTAATAACACCTTCTTTTCCAACTTTAGCGAAAGCTGTAGCGATTAATTCACCAATTACTTCGTCATTGTTAGCAGAGATAGAAGCAATTTGTTGGATTTTGTCAGAATCACTTCCAACCACTTTAGCTTGTTTTGCTAAGTCTGCTACGATAGTTTCAACAGCTTTGTCGATACCGCGTTTCAAGTCCATTGGGTTTGCTCCGGCAGCAACGTTTTTCAAACCTTCTTTTACGATAGCCTGAGCTAAAACTGTAGCAGTTGTAGTTCCGTCTCCCGCTAAATCATTAGTTTTAGAAGCTACTTCTTTTACCATTTGCGCACCCATATTTTCTAATGCGTCTTTTAATTCGATTTCTTTTGCAACAGAAACACCATCTTTAGTAACAGTCGGTCCACCAAATGATTTTCCGATAATTACGTTACGACCTTTAGGTCCAAGAGTTACTTTTACAGCATTTGCTAATGCATCAACACCACGTTTTAATCCGTCACGTGCTTCAATATCAAATTTTATATCTTTTGCCATTTTAATTTTTGTTTAAAGTTTTATTTGTTTCAAGTTACTTTAGTCTTAATTTTAATCCTGAGTACTTAATAAATATTGGTTTTTAGATTATAGCAAGAATATCATCTTCGCGCATGATCAAATAATCAGTTCCTTCCAATTTTAATTCTGTTCCTGCATATTTTCCGTAAAGAACAGTGTCACCAACTTTTACTGTCATAGTATGATCTTTAGTTCCGTTTCCTACTGCAACTACAGTTCCTTTTTGAGGTTTCTCTTTAGCAGTATCCGGAATAAAAATACCTGAGGCAGTTTTGGTTTCAGCAGCAACAGGCTCAATAAGTACGCGATCTGAAAGCGGTTTAATGTTTAAGGCCATGATTTTATATTATTATAGTTAAACTTTATTTTAATGTTCAATTGGGTTTCAGAAATTGTGCCACGCTCATAAAACTGACATTTTTTCCTAAAAAAAATGCCAGCTTTGACAGGCTGGCATTTTGTATTTGTTTCAAAATTATTATTTGGCTGCTGGTGTTGCCGGAGCAGGTGTTTGTTGTGCAGGCGCAGCAGGCGCAGGAGTGTTCACTGGTGCAGCCTCAGTTTTTTCAATAATTTTAGATTCAGTATCGCTTAAGGATCCTGTAAAACTTAAACTCGAAAGCAAGATCAATACTATCAAAATAGTGGCTAGTGTCCAGGTGCTTTTGTCTAAAAAGTCTGTTGTTTTTTGCACCCCGCCTAACATTTGTGTTCCACTGATAGTAGAAGACAATCCACCTCCTTTAGGGTTTTGTACCATGATAACGACGATCAATAGAAAACAAACTATTGTGATTAAAACTAAAAAAATTGAAAATGTGCTCATTACTTAATTATTGTTATTGTTATTTTGTTGTAAAATCTTTATTTCCGATATGCGGTCTGCAAAGAAAGTAATTTTTTCTGGATATTTCAAAATTAATATTTCATATGCCTGAATCGCCTTTGTGTATTTCTTTTGTTCCAGATAAACCCTTGCTAATGTCTCTGTCATTAAGTAAGGATTGTTTTCATTATTAATGTCAAGTTGTACTGCCGGACTTATTGTGGTTTGTTTTATTGGTGAAATTTTCGGGTTGGTTTCAATGAATTTATCGATTATTTCTGCTTTTTTCTTTTTTTCTTCTTCGACTTTTTCGATTTCTGCTATATGTTCCGGAGATCTGTCAATAGGTTCTGTTTTTGATAATTCAAGCCATTCCTGAAAAGAGTGTTTCTCATTCATTGAAAAATCCGGAAGTTTTTTAGTCTCCGGAATTTCATTTATTGCTTCTTGGACCGGTTCAGGAATTTCGGTTTCTTTCGCTTCTTCAGTTTTTTGAGGTTCCTCCAAAATTACTGATATGGTTTCTTTTGATAATGGAGTAACGATATCAGCCGGTGACTCGATTTCATCTTCGTCTTCTACAATTTCATCAAAAAAAGTAAGGGTAGGTTTAACGATAGGAGCGACTTCGATAACTGGAGTTGCTTCAATGATTGAAGCTGTTTCAGGTATATCCTCTTTTACAGATGAAAATATTGCTTGCTCAATAACGGGTTCATCGGTTTTTTCTACAATTTTTTCAGGTTCTTCAAAACTTACTGATGTAGCTTCTTTTATAGAATCCAAAATGGAGCGTTCAATGGGATCAATACGAATTTCTGCAGTCTTTTTCTTTTCTTCAGCTAAAACAATTTCACTGTCAAAAACCGTCATATTTAGTAAAGCATTGAGTTTTTTGTTGTAATATTCGGCCTGAATAGAGGTGAATGTTTCTGAAGTGATAAAGTCAAACAAAACGGAACGGTCTGTTGTATGAGCAGCAGTAACTTTTAAAGCATAATTATACTTAAAACTGTTTTGAATGTAAAGTCCTTTTAAACGCAATGCCCTGGCACTTTGAAAGTATGGAAATTCATTCAGAACACTTGACAATGCTTCTGTTTGTTTTTCTGTAATAGTATCAGGGTTATTTATGAGGTATATATAATTAGTTACGTTCATCAATTGTTACTTTTCTTTTTTATGCGTCTAAAAATAGTTTGTTTGATTCATAAAACAAAAAATTACCATTTAGCCAACGAATCATTAAAGATGTCCTGCGTAATTCTTTCAAAAATAGTTTTAATCGCCTCGTTTAAAACACTTCCGACAAGTTGTGACTGCGCTGGATAATCATAATAAAATTCGTATGTTTTTTCAAAATCATCTGTTTCTTTCTTTCTGTTTGAAAAACGGACATTTACACGAATTGTTAAACGGTTTTGGGCTGCCTGCTGATCTGCAGTTGCTGTCATTGGAGAAATATGGTAATCTATTATTTCACCTTCATAAAGCAAATCGCCATTAGAACTAACCAGGTTTAAATTGGTCTGGTTCATGATTAAATCCTGCAATGCCAATGTAAATTCTCTATCGATTCCGGGTTCAATCAAATCGGCATTATTCTGAAAAAAGTTTACCTGAAATGTTTTACCTTCAATAGGAGAAGCTCCTGTGAAATTGTAAACTCCACAGCCACTCAGCATAAAAAGACTGATAAGAGCGAAAAATGAATATATTTTTTTCATAATATTTAGTCCTAAAATTCCAATTTTGGCCAAATATAGTCAATTGGGATTTGGATTTTTAAAATTGTAATTTAATTATTTTTATAAATCGAATTGCTTGATTTTGCGGTATAAAGTCCTTTCTGAAATACCGAGCTCGTCAGCTGCGGCCTTGCGTTTTCCTTTGTTTTTTTCTAATGATTTTTTGATCATTTCGATTTCTTTTTGTTCTAAACGCAAAACCTCTTCTTCTTCGATAGTTTCTGCAAAAAGATAATTGTCATCCGGTATCTGATAGTTTTCTTCTCGAACTGCAGGTGTTGTCATTACAGCGGTTCTTGGTTCTTCTTCAAAATCAATTTCACTGTCATTCTGCTGATTGCCGTATATTTTCTGAATTAAATTCGGATTGATGTCCTGTACTTTTGATGAACCGTTTTTCATCAATTCAAGGGTAAGTTTTTTTAAGTCATTCAAATCGCTTTTCATATCAAAAAGGACTTTATACAAAATGTCTCTTTCGGTACTAAAATCGCTCTCTTTTTTACTGTCATTAATTACTGAAGGAAGACTGCTTCCTTCTGCCGGCAGGTATGATTGCAAGGTTGCTGCGTTAATATCCCGATTGGTTTCTAAAACAGAAATTTGTTCAGCCACATTTCGCAATTGACGAATATTTCCGCTCCATCTGAATTTTTGTAAAAGCTGTACTGCATCATCATCAAGTCTTAAAGGAGGCATTTTGTATTTATGAGCAAAATCGGCCACAAATTTTCTGAACAATAAATGAATGTCATCGTTTCTTTCTCGCAAAGGCGGAAGTGTGATTTCAACTGTGCTTAAACGATAGTACAAATCTTCACGGAACTTCCCTTTTTCAATAGCATTAAATAAGTTCACGTTTGTTGCGGCAACGATACGAACATTTGTTTTTTGAACCTGAGAGGAACCTACTTTAATAAACTCCCCATTTTCCAAAACACGAAGTAATCTTACCTGAGTTGTTAATGGTAATTCTCCAACTTCATCAAGAAATATTGTTCCGCCATCAGCCACTTCAAAATAACCTTCACGAGTACTTGTTGCGCCTGTAAAAGCACCTTTTTCGTGACCAAAAAGTTCACTGTCAATAGTTCCTTCCGGAATTGCACCGCAGTTTACGGCAATATATTTACCATGCTTTCTGTGCGAAAGCGAATGTATAATTCTCGGAATGTTTTCTTTACCAACACCACTTTCCCCAGTTACCATAACCGAAATATCAGTTGGAGCAACCTGAATGGCTTTTTCGATAGCACGATTTAATTTCGGATCATTACCAATAATCTCAAATCGTTGTTTTATTGCCTGAACTGTTTCCATGTAGTTTTTGTTTCAAGTTTTTGTTTGTTTCAGGTTTCAGGTTTTATACTTTGACCTTTAAACTTTGGGCTTATATTTTTTTATCTTTTACCACACATTAATGCACATTAACTCAGATTTAAAAAAAAACCTTTAGAAATGGATCTTATTAAATTAACCACAAATTACACAAATTAGCGCAAATTCTGTTTATGAATTTATCAATCTTTTGTGTACTAATGATTTGTTTTGAAAGTTTACAATTATTCCAACTGGAGTATCTGCAAGTTTCATGTAATTTAATGTTTGAGCAAGATGATCATTGCTAATTTCCTTAACTGATTTTACTTCTAATATTATATCTTCATAAACTATAAAATCGGCATAAAATTTATGAGGTAAAATAACTCCTTTGTATTCTATTGCAAATTCCTTTTCTCGATGATACGGAATGTTGTTATTTTTAAATTCGATTTCCAACGCGTCTCTATATACAATTTCAAGTAATCCAGGTCCTAATAATCTATGTACTTCCATACATATGCCTACAATATGATAATTTTGATCTTTCTTGTAGTAATATTCGTTAGTGTCAATCATGAAAAATAATTTGCGAAAATTTGTGAAATTTGCGGTTAAAAAACTAATTCATTTGAGAATAGCCCACTGCTTCACCTTTCAAAGTTCCACTAGTACAGCTTGTGATTTTTACGTTTACGAAATCTCCAATTTTATAATTTTCTTTTGGAAAAACCACTGTGATACTTTGTGAGTTTCTTCCAGAAAATTCGTCTTTTGATTTCTTAGAAACTTTTTCGACTAAAACTTCAACTATTTTTCCAACAAATTCTTCACTTCTAAACCAAGCGTGTTTTTGCTGTAAATCGACAATTTCTTGTAATCTTCTCGCTTTTGTTTCTTCGGCAACATCGTCTTTCATTTTTCTTCCAGCCAAAGTTCCAGGACGTTCAGAATACGAATACATATAACCGAAATTGTATTTTACGTATTCCATTAGACTTAAAGTATCTTGGTGATCTTCTTCCGTTTCTGTTGGGAAACCGGCAATCATATCTTGCGAAATCGAAGCATCTGGAACAATCGCTCTAATTTTATCAATCAAAGCCATATATTCTTCGCGAGAATGCAGACGATTCATTTCTTTTAAAATTCGGTTACTTCCAGACTGAACCGGCAAGTGAATATGTTTACAGATATTTGGATATTTTGCGATAACATGCAAAATACTTTCGTGCATATCCTGCGGATTTGAAGTCGAAAAACGAATACGCATTTTTGGAAAACCAACTGCAACCATTTCAAGCAATTGATCAAAATCGACCGCAGTCGCTTTTTGCATTTCAGAAGCGTTTACGAAATCTTTTTTCAGTCCGCCGCCGTACCAAAGGTAACTATCCACATTTTGTCCCAAAAGTGTAATTTCTTTAAAACCTTTGTTCCATAAATCCTGAATTTCAGCCATAATACTTTGAGGTTCACGGCTTCTTTCACGGCCACGAGTAAAAGGTACAACGCAAAACGTACACATATTATCGCATCCGCGAGTGATAGAAACCAAAGCTGTGATTCCGTTACTCATTAAACGAACAGGCGAAATATCTCCGTAAGTTTCTTCTTTTGATAAAATTACATTAATGGCATCACGTCCTTCTTCAACTTCTGCTAATAAATTTGGAAGATCTTTATAAGCATCTGGACCAACAACTAAGTCAACAATTTTTTCTTCCTCCAAAAACTGACTTTTCAAACGTTCCGCCATGCAGCCCAAAACACCCACTTTCATTTTTGGATTGGTGCGTTTTACAGCATTATATTTTTCAAGACGTTTACGAATTGTTTGTTCCGCTTTGTCCCGAATCGAACAAGTATTTACCAAAACCAAATCGGCTTCTTCTAAAATAGAAGTTGTATTGTATCCACCGTCAGATAAAATCGAAGCTACAACTTCACTGTCCGAAAAATTCATCGCACAGCCGTAACTTTCTATAAATAGTTTTTTAGTATTCTCAGGTTTATTTTCCAAAACAAGACTTTCGCCCTGCTTACTTTCTTCAATAATCTTTTCCATTGTAAAAATTCAAAGTGCAAAGATAGCGTAAATACTATCAATATGACAAGATGTCAGATAAAGAATTAACAATGTTTTCAGAGTCGTTTCTTAACATTGTTTTACAGATACATTTTACATTTTTATAAATCGTATTTTAATTATGAGGAGCTACTTCCGGCTTTCCGTTTCAAGTCCTCATTAAAAAAGCAAAGTTTCTAATGTTTTAAAAAGAACTTCCGCTGGTCGCTTTTTTAAAACAGGAAACTTTTTCTTTTTTAACTCCGGGCTTTACACTTCAAATGAAATTCACTGAACTCCAATTAAAATAAAAGTATAGTGAAGTAATCCGGGCTATGGCATTCGGTTTCAAAAAGCACATTTCTCGGTCAGAAATCATTAAAAGTTATACCTATATATATAATCAATCTGTTTATAGATAAATCTTCATTTTTTAGAATCATAATATCAAAATACCTCAAAAATGCATTCGTAAGGTAGATATTTAAAAAAAACTTCTACTTTTGTTGCAGAAAAACAGACTATGGCAAAGAATTTAGTAATAGTGGAGTCACCTGCAAAGGCGAAAACAATCGAGAAATTTCTCGGTAGCGATTTTCAGGTGGAGTCGAGTTATGGACACATAGCCGACTTGCCTTCCAAGGAAATAGGAGTAGATGTAGAAAATGGGTTTAAACCTAAATACGAAGTTTCTCCAGATAAAAAAGCCTTGGTAAGCAAACTAAAAACACTATCTAAAAATGCCGAAACGGTTTGGTTAGCGAGCGATGAGGACCGCGAGGGAGAGGCTATTTCATGGCACTTGGCGGAAGAACTGAAGCTAGATACAAAAAAAACCAAACGAATTGTTTTTCATGAGATTACAAAATCAGCGATTCTCAAAGCGATCGATAATCCAAGAGAAATAGATTATAACCTCGTAAATGCGCAACAAGCACGTCGTGTTCTGGATCGTTTAGTAGGATACGAATTATCCCCGGTTTTGTGGAGAAAAATCAAAGGAGGACTTTCAGCTGGTCGTGTACAATCTGTTTCTGTGCGTTTGATTGTGGAAAGAGAACGCGAAATTCAAAATTTTAACGCAGTTGCAACATATTCAGTAGTTGCAGAATTTGTAAACGAAGCAGGAAAAGCTTTTAAAGCAAAACTGCCAAAAAATTTCAATACAAAAAAAGAAGCCGAAGATTTCTTAAATCAGAATATCGGTTCTAAATATAAGGTAGCTGATTTAGAAACTAAACCTACCAAAAAATCTCCAACAGCACCATTTACAACGTCTACTTTGCAGCAGGAAGCAGCAAGAAAATTGTATTTGCCAGTTGGAATCACAATGCAATTAGCACAGCGTTTATACGAAGCCGGACTTATTACTTATATGAGAACGGATTCGGTAAATCTTTCAAAAGAAGCAATGGACGCTGCTGAGGCAGAAATCATCAAATCGTACGGAAAAGAATTCTCTAAACCGAGAGTTTTTGCTAATAAAAATAAAGGAGCACAAGAAGCGCACGAAGCTATTCGTCCGACAGATATGTCTCGCCATACAGTAAATATCGACCGTGACCAGGCTCGTTTATACGATTTGATCTGGAAAAGAACATTGGCTTCGCAAATGAGCGACGCACAATTGGAAAGAACAAACGTAAAAATTGAAGCCGATAATCACAGCGAAATTTTTACAGCTTCTGGTGAGGTTTTACTTTTTGAAGGGTTCTTAAAAGTGTATCTGGAAGGTCATGATGACGATGAAGAAGAACAAGAAGGAATGCTTCCGGCGCTTAAAGTAAACGAAAAATTAGCTAATAATTATATTACTGCAACCGAAAGGTATTCGAGACCACCTGCGCGCTACACTGAGGCGTCTTTAGTAAAAAAACTTGAAGAACTTGGAATTGGCCGTCCTTCGACTTATGCACCAACAATTTCTACAATTATCAATAGAAATTACGTTGAAAAAGGAACTCTTGAAGGTCACGAGCGTAATTATACACAGCTTACTTTGCAAAACAGTAAAGTGGATGAGAAAGTGTTGAAAGAAAATACAGGTTCAGATAAAGGAAAATTAGTTCCAACAGATATCGGAACAATTGTTACGGATTTCTTAGTAAAGAATTTTGGAAATATTTTAGATTACAATTTTACTGCAAAAGTAGAACAGGATTTCGATGAAATTGCCGAAGGAAATATTGACTGGGCAAAGATGATGCAGGATTTCTACAATCAGTTTCATCCAAATGTAAAAGAAGTTGAAGCCAACGCTGAACGCGAAAGCGGTGAGAGAATTTTAGGAAAAGATGCTGATGGAAGACAAGTTTCTGTTCGCTTAGGAAAATTTGGACCAATGGCTCAGATTGGAGAAGCAGATGATGAAGATAAAAAATTCGCCAGCTTAATGGCTGACCAAAATATAGGAAATATTACACTTGAAGAAGCGCTGAATTTATTCTTGCTTCCTAAAAGTTTGGGTGAATATAAAGGGGAAGAAGTGGAAGTGAATAATGGACGTTATGGTCCTTATGTGCGTCACGGAAGTGTTTTTATATCATTGCCAAGAGGCGAAGATCCGCTTAATGTTTCTAAAGAAAGAGCTCAGGAATTAATTGACGAAAAAGCACTTGCTGATGCGCCAATTGCAGTTTACAAAGGAGAAGCGGTTCAAAAAGGAGTGGGGCGTTTTGGTCCTTTTATTAAATGGAATGGACTTTTTGTAAATGTCAGTAAAAAATACAATTTTGATAATTTATCTCAGGCAGATGTTGAAGAGTTAATTGAAGATAAACTTCAAAAGAATATAGATAAGGTCATTCATAATTGGGAAGAAGAAGGAATTGTGGTAGAAAAAGCCCGTTGGGGACGTTCTGTGATTCTGAAAGGGAAAATCAAAATTGAATTAAGTAAAGATGTCGATGCTTCAAAATTGACACTGGCTAATGTTCAGGAAATGATAGCGGCAAAAACACCAGCAAAGAAAACTGCTGCTAAAAAAACAGCAACAGCAAAGAAAGCTCCGGCAAAAAAAGCAGCTGCTAAAAAGAAATAATCTAATAAATGGAATTTGATTTTTTAGTACCAGTTAATGATGGAGTTGTAAATTTTATCAATTCCTTGTCTTCTCAGGAATTGGGTAGTAAAATTGTATTGCATACCCATGATCAATTTCCTGATATAAGTAAAATTAATATTGCTGTTATTGGTGTTTTGGAAGACAGACGAAACATTAATATGGTGAATGAGGTTAATCTGACCGCAATTCGAAAAAAGCTGTATAGTATGTTTCCGGGTAATTGGGACGCTTCGATTGCTGATTTAGGGGATGTTTTGGCAGGGGAATCTGTAGAAGATACGTACTATGCTTTAAAAAAAATAAGCTCTGAACTGATAAAAAACAAAGTCATTCCGATAGTCCTGGGAGGTTCTCAGGATTTGACTTATGCTTTGTATCGTGCTTACGATGACTTAGAGCAAATGGTAAATTTGGTTGCTGTCGATAATAAATTTGATTTTGGCAAAGAAAATGAACTGGTTACGGCTAATTCTTACCTGACAAAAATTATTATTGATGAACCAAATAATCTTTTTAATTATTGTAATATAGGTTATCAGACATATTATAATTCGCAAGAAGAAATTGACTTAATAGAAAAATTGTTTTTCGATGCTTATAGATTAGGCGAGATTTCAAATAATATAGCTTTAGCAGAACCTGTTTTCAGGGATGCTGATTTGGTTAGTGTTGATTTGAATGCGGTTAAATCATCAGCATCAGGAAATACTGTTTCTTTTGAGCCAAATGGTTTCAACGGAAAAGAAATTTGTGCTCTGTCCAGATATGCAGGAATTAGTGATAAAGTTTCTTCTTTTGGAATATTTAATCATAATAGTACTGTTTCAGAAGCGGCTATGATTGCGCAGATAATTTGGTATTTTGTAGAAGGTTATCATTATCGTTCTAAGGAATATCCGTTTGGAAGCAGAACTAATTACTTAAAATATATTGTTCCGTTAGAAGATGAAGAACTTGTATTTTATAAAAGTGACAAAACAGACCGTTGGTGGATTGAAATTCCTTTTTTGTCTAATGGAAACAATAAATTAAAAAGAAATACGTTGTTACCTTGTTCGTATGAAGAGTATTTATGTGCCTGTAATCAGGAGCTTCCTGAAAGATGGTGGAAAGCGCAGCGTAAAAACGCTTTATAGGTTGTAGTTTGTCTGGTTGTTTTAATTGTTTTTTGATTTTTTGAAGATATTAATAGGAATTGAGGTTTTAAAGATAAAATTTAACGTTTTACACCGACTTTTTCTGTTACTTTTACTGATAAAATATTTTTTTTTTATTTTTTTTAACATTAATTTTGACCACTGAAATAAATATAGATAGAGTATTGTTTTTTAAAAAAATAATAAATAGGTTTACGACTTAAAATAATGAATAGAAATCCCAAATTTATATGAAGAAGTTTATTGCATTTGCGACAATGTTAACACTAGTGATTGGCTGTGGAAGATCAGGCGATAAAGGCGAATTAGTCGGTGTTCAAGGAGGAAAATGGCATCCTGAAAAGCCTTATGGAATGACTTTGGTTCCTGGCGGATCTTTTATCATGGGTAAATCAGATGGTGATTTAGCTGCTGTAGAAGACGCTCCTACTAAAACAGTAACTGTTCGTTCTTTCTATATGGATGAAACAGAAATTACAAATGCTGAATATCGTCAGTTTGTAGAATGGGTAAAAGATTCTACAATGAGAGTTCGTTTAGCTATTTTAGCAGACGAAACAGGTCAGAAAGCTGCTACAGATGTTAAAGGTAAAAAAGCAGGTAGTATTGCTGATTATGCATTTAATGATTCTGAGCCAGATAAAATGACGGCTTACGATAAATATATGTATGATAATTATTATAGTGTAGGGACGAAAGATGATCCTTATGCAGGAAGAAAATTAAATAAAAAAGTTAAATTAATAAAAGATACAAAAGCGTATCCGGATGAATATTACGCTGAAGTAATGGACTCTATGTATTTGCCAATTGAAGAATCATATAATGGTTTAAGAACAATTGATGTTAATAAATTGAAGTTCCGTTATTCTTGGATGGATATTCAGGCAGCTGCAAAAGCAAAAGTTGGAAAAAGAAGAGATTTTGTGAAAACAGAAGAAGTGCCAATTTATCCTGATACTGCGGTATGGATTAAAGATTTTGCTTATTCTTATAATGAGCCAATGCATAATGATTATTTCTGGCACAAAGCTTATGGTGATTATCCTGTAGTTGGTGTTACATGGAAACAGGCTAAAGCATTTTGTGCATGGAGAACTTTAAATAAAAACAGTTATATTAAATCTAAGAAAAAAGGGCGTGATTTAGTAAATGCTTTCAGATTGCCAACAGAGGCAGAATGGGAGTATGCTGCCAGAGGCGGTCTTGAATCTGCAACTTATCCTTGGGGAGGTCCTTATACTAAGAGTGATAGAGGTTGTTTCTTAGCAAACTTTAAGCCAAGTAGAGGAGATTATGCAGCGGATGAAGCTTTATATACAGTTGAAGCAAAATCTTATGAGATGAACGGATACGGATTGTATAACATGGCAGGAAATGTTTCTGAGTGGACAGATTCAGCTTATAATCCAAATGCATACGAGTATGTTTCTACGATGAATCCAAATGTTATTGATGGAAATAATCAAAGAAAAGTTGTTCGTGGTGGTTCATGGAAAGATGTTGCTTACTTCCTGCAGGTAGGAACACGTGATCATGAATATGCAGATTCTGCAAGAAGTTACATTGGGTTCAGAACTGTACAGGATTATATGGGAACTCAGGCTACCGGAAGCAAAAAATAATTAAGTAAATTAAATTCAATTCAATAACCAAATCTATTTTAAAACCTAAAAAAAGAAGTATTATTATGGCATTATTAAGTAAAAAAGCAATGAATTTCGCTTATGGTATGGGAGCGGCAGTAGTAATCGTTGGAGCATTATTCAAAATTACTCACTTTGAGATTGGACCATTAACAGGTACAGTTATGCTTTCAGTTGGATTAGTTACGGAGGCGTTAATTTTTGCACTTTCGGCTTTCGAACCAGTAGAAGAAGAATTAGACTGGACACTTGTTTATCCAGAATTGGCTAATGGACAAGCTAGAAAAAAAACAGAAAAAGTTGAAACTCCAACTGATGCTCAGGGATTATTGTCTCAAAAACTGGATTCATTGTTAAAAGAGGCTAAAATTGATGGAGAATTAATGTCAAGTTTAGGAAACAGCATTAAAAATTTCGAATCTGCAGCAAAAGGAATTGCGCCAACTGTAGATTCAATAGCAGGACAAAAGAAATATTCTGAAGAATTATCTGTTGCAGCTGCTCAAATGGAATCATTAAACAGTTTATATAAAGTACAGTTAGAAAGCGCTTCTAGAAACGCTGAAGCTAACAAGGAAATTGCTGAAAACGCTTCTAAATTAAAAGAACAAATGGCATCTATGACTGCAAACATTGCTTCTTTAAACAGTGTTTATGGTGGTATGCTTTCTGCAATGAGTAACAAAGGATAATTAGTTTTTAACTAAATATTAAATTTATTAATAGAACTAATTAGAAAAAAATGGCAGGAGGAAAATTAACCCCTAGACAGAAGATGATTAACCTGATGTATTTGGTTTTCATCGCGATGTTAGCAATGAATGTATCAAAAGAAGTTATTTCTGCTTTTGGTTTGATGAACGAGAAATTTGAAGGCGCAAATACAAGTTCAAAAGAGACAAACGCTAGTTTATTAATGTCTTTAGATCAAAAAGCAACTGAAGCAAAAGGAGAGTTTGCTATTGCTGCAGAAACAGCTCACAAAGTTGAAACTATTACAAAAGATTTTTATGATTATATAGGTACTCTAAAAGCTCAGGCAGTAAAAGGTTTTGAAGTTGATAAAGAAACTGGAAAAATGCCTTATGAAGCTATGGATAGAGGAGATAATATCGATGACTGGTTTACCGGAGACGGATATACTAAAAAAGGAAACGAAATTATTTCTAAAATCGAAAAATATAAAGCTGATATAAAAGCGGCTTTAGGAACAGATAAAAAATACGCAGGAATTATTGCTGAAGTTGAGAAAAAATTTGATGTATCTGAAGTGAAAAACAAAGAAGGTATCAAAGAAAAATATTTAGCTTATCACTTCAAAGGATTCCCAGCGATTGCTACAGCTGCTAAACTTTCGGCTTGGCAAAATGACGTTAAAAAAGTAGAAGCTGACGTATATAATAGTGCTTTAGGTAAAGCTGCTGTTGCTGCTGCTTCTTATAGCAATTATCAGGCAATTGTAGTATTGGATAAAAATGCTTATTTTCAAGGGGAAAAAGTTACAGGTAAAGTGGTTTTAGGTCGTTATGATGAAAATACTACTCCTACTTCTTTTTCTGGTCCAGGACAGATTGTAAACGGTCAGGCTGTTATTTCATTAACAGCAGGTGGTGTTGGAGAACAGGATATTAATGGACAATTTACGTTCTTAGAAGATGGTAAAAACATTCCGCTTAAATTTTCTGGAAAATATGTTGTAGTTCCAAGACCAAATTCTGCTACAATTTCTGCAGATAAAATGAACGTTGTATATAGAGGTGTTGTTAATCCAATCTCTGTTTCTTTTGCTGGTGTTGATGCGAATAAAATTGTAGCAAGTGCTCCGGGATTAGTTTCTGCAGGGAAACCAGGTAAATATAATATGAGTCCTGGTCAGGGTACTGAAGCAACTATTTCTGTTACAGGAACATTACCAAACGGAGATAAAGTATCTGATAAGAAAACTTTCAGAATTAAAGGTATACCTGGTCCAACCGGAACAATTAGAGGAGAGATGGGAGTTGTTAAAGGTCCTAAATCTAACTTAGAGATTGCTACTATTGGTGCTAAATTACTTGATTTTGACTTTGAAGTTGCTTTAGATGTTGTAGGATTTAATTTGAAGATTACTGGTCAACCTACAGTTGTGGTTTCTGGTAACAGATTAAATGCACAATGTAAATCAGTTCTTTCAAAGGCTGGTAAAGGAGATCAGGTTACTATTTCTGAAATTAAAACAAAACTTGTTGGAGCTGGAAGTTATTTATTACCAAGAACTGCTCCGGTAATTTACGAAATACAATAATAAAGTAGGTATATCCTACGTTCAATATCTTATAATGATATCATGATGAAAGTAAGAAATTTTTTAATAGCTATTGTTTCTATCGCTGGAGGTTTTACTTCTAATGCGCAATCCAATTTGCTTAATGCTAAGACACCTGCTCAAATTGGACTTAAAACTCCTGCACAGCTTATCTCAGATAATGACAAGCCTTTGGCTTATGGTTATGTGGATGATAGAGATGTGTTAATGGGAAAAACTACCTGGGAGATTATTGATTTGAATGAAAAAATCAATTTTCCATTATATTTTCCTGTAGACACGGCTAATATTGGTGCCGATAGACGTTCTCTTTATGATGTTTTGACTAAAGCGATGAAAAAGGGGAAAATTACAGAGGTATATGCTGATAGTTATTTCAATACTAAAAAATCTTTGAAAGACATCGAAGGATCGTTATCACGTATTGATACAACTGATGCAGGTAGAGAATTAATCAACCAGTATCCTGACGATTACAAAACTCGTGTAGTTAAGAAAAAAGTAGTTACTGGAACAGGTAAAAAGAAAGTAGTAACTTATGTTGATGAGACAGTTGGACCTACTAGAACTGTGCCTGCAGAATATATCTTAAAACAGGATCTTACAGCGGCAGATGTAACTCAATATAAAATAAAAGGATATTGGTATTTTGACAAACGCCAAAGTGAGTTAAAATATCGTTTACTTGGTATTTGTCCTGTAACACCTGACGTTTATACTATGAACAGTGATGAAAAGGATTATATTGAGTTATTTTGGATTTTTTATCCAAATTCAAGAGAAGTTTTGCATGAAGCTAAAGCTTTTAATGATAGTAACTCAGCTCTTCCAATTTCTTTTGACCAGATTCTTAACTCTCGTCGTTTTAACGCTGTTGTGTATAAAGAAGAAAACATGTATGGAGATCGTGAGATTAAGGAATACATGAAAGATAATGCTCAAAACCAGTTGTTAGAATCTGAAAGAGTAAAAGAAAAGATTCGTAATTTCGAACAAGATATGTGGAACTACTAAGTTTCGCATGACATAATAACAAAACTCTTACTACCTTTGTAGTAAGAGTTTTTTATTTATATACTATTTTCTAATGCTTGATTATTTAATCGTCGGATCTGGATTGGCAGGGATTTCTTTTGCGGAGGTTGCCCTTAAAAACAATAAAACTATTTTACTTATCGATGATGAATCCCAGAACTCTTCTAGAGTGGCTGGTGGATTGTATAATCCTGTGATTTTGAAGCGTTTTAGTGAGGTTTGGAATGCTAAGCAACAATTGGTTTTAATGAATGATTTTTACAATCAGGTTGAGAATAAATTAAAAACTAAATTTAACTTTCAAATGCCAATTTTAAGAAAGTTTTTCTCTATTGAAGAGCAGAACAATTGGTTTGCAGCTTCTGATAAAATAAATTTGGAGCCTTTTTTATCGACTAAATTAATTTCTAAGAAGTTTAGCGGTATTGATTCTCCATATGATTATGGGGAGGTTTTACATACCGGATATGTTAACACTGCTTTGTTATTAGAGAAGTATAAACAGTATTTGATAGAAAACAACTTATTGCTTCAAGCGTCTTTTGAAAGTAATGATATTGAGTTTTTAGATTCTGGTATTCAGTATAAAAATATTCAGGCGAAGCATATTATTTTTGCAGAAGGTTTCGGATTGCATAAAAATCCTTTCTTTAACTATCTTCCACTGGATGGTACTAAAGGAGAGTTGTTTATAATAAAAGCTCCAAATTTAAATCTTGATGTTATTGTAAATACAAGTGTTTTTATACTGCCTCTGGGTGATAATCTTTTTAAAGTTGGCGCAACTTATAATTGGTATGACAAGACAGCTGATCCTACGGAAGAAGGTAAAAAAGAACTTTTAGAACGCATTAAAGAAATTATTACATGCGATTTTGAGATTGTAAAACACTTCGGGGGAGTTCGCCCAACTGTTGCAGACAGAAGACCTATTATTGGAACACATGAAGAATATAAGTCCCTTCACATTTTAAACGGATTAGGAACACGCGGTGTAATGTTAGGTCCAGCTTTAGCACTGACATTATTTAATCATATAGAAAAAGGAGATCCTATTGATGAGGAGGCTGATATTAAGAGATTCCATAAAAGGTATTTAAAATCTCTTATTTCCTCCCGGCCGCAGGGTCATAAGAAATAAACATATTGATATATAAGTTTCTTGAAAGTCTTAAGATAAAAGGGAATAAAACAATCAAAGTAATGACGATTGTTAAAAAAGATTGTTCTATAGTGGCTCCAAAAAACATAAATGAAATAATAAAAGCCGCAATTCCTAAGGCTACATTCAGGCCGTAACTGACATACATTGCACCATAAAAAAAAGAAGGTTCGATTTGGTATTTTAATCCGCAATGACTACAATGATTGTTCATTTTGAGAACTTTACTTAAATGAAGCGGATTTTGATCTTCATACATGCTTTCTTTTTGGCATTTTGGACAACTTCCTGTTAAAATGCTATTTAGTTTCGATCCTTTTTTTAACATTTGCAAAAATTTTATCAAAGGTACATTTTTTGCGCCTTTATTTCTTGTAACTACAGTCACAAATTATGCTTAATATACACAATCTTTCTGTTTCTTTTGGAGGAACTTATTTATTTGAAGAAGTTACTTTTCGTTTAGGTGCTGGCGACCGTGTAGGTCTTGTTGGTAAAAACGGAGCGGGTAAATCTACAATGTTAAAAATGCTGGCTGGCGATTTTAAACCGGACTCAGGAGTTATTTCGCAGGAGAAAGATATCAGAATGGGTTTCCTGCGTCAGGATATCGATTTTGAACAGGGAAGAACTGTTTTAGAGGAAGCATACGAGGCTTTTACTGAAATTAAGATTGTAGAAAAAAAGCTGGAAGAAATCAATCATCAATTGGTAACAAGAACCGATTATGAAAGTGAAGAATACGGACAGATTATCGAAGATTTATCTGATTATACACATCGTTTTGAACTTCTTGGAGGTTACAATTATGTGGGAGACACAGAGAAAATTCTTTTAGGTCTTGGTTTTAAAAGGGAAGTTTTCAATAATCAAACCGAAACTTTTTCCGGAGGCTGGAGAATGCGTATCGAACTTGCTAAACTTTTATTGCAATCAAATGATGTGCTGCTTCTGGATGAACCTACGAACCACTTAGATATTGAAAGTATTATTTGGTTAGAGAATTTCCTTCGCAATTATCCTGGAGTTGTCGTAATTGTATCGCATGATAAAATGTTTCTGGATAATGTCACGAATAGAACAATTGAAATTTCATTAGGAAAAGCCTATGACTTCAATAAACCCTATTCTCAATATTTAGAACTGCGCCATGAAATCCGCGAGAAGCAATTAGCCACTCAAAAGAATCAACAAAAGAAAATTGAAGAAACCGAAAAATTAATCGAGAAATTCCGTGCAAAAGCTTCAAAGGCTTCGATGGCGCAATCGTTGATTAAAAAATTAGATAAAGTAGAAAGAATCGAAGTTGACGAAGATGATAATTCGGTAATGAATATCTCTTTTCCGGTTTCTAAAGAACCAGGAAAAGTAGTAATCGAAGCCGAAAATGTTACGAAAGCTTATGGAGACAAAACAATTCTTAAAGACATCAGTTTATTAGTTGAACGCGGAAGTAAAATCGCTTTCGTAGGTCAAAACGGACAAGGAAAATCGACTTTTATTAAAGCTTTAGTGAACGAATTTGAATATCAGGGGAATATCAAATTGGGTCACAATGTGCAATTAGGATATTTTGCTCAAAATCAGGCTGAATATTTAGACGGAGAAATTACTTTGCTTCAAACAATGGAAGATGCGGCAACCGACACAAACCGTATGAAAGTTCGCGATATGTTAGGTTCTTTCCTTTTCCGTGGAGATGATGTGGAGAAAAAAGTAAAAGTACTTTCCGGAGGAGAGCGTAACCGTTTGGCACTTTGTAAATTGTTGTTACAGCCAATTAACGTCTTGCTGATGGATGAGCCTACGAACCACTTGGATATTAAATCTAAGAACGTTTTAAAAGCAGCACTTCAAAAATTCGGAGGGACTTTATTATTGGTCTCTCACGACAGGGACTTTCTTCAGGGAATGTCGAATATCGTGTATGAATTCAAAGACCAGAAAATCAAAGAATATTTAGGAGATATTAACTTTTTCTTAGAACAGCGCAATCTTGAAAATATGCGTGAAGTGGAGAAAAAAGATGTTGTAAAAGCAGCTGCTCCAAAAGAGAAAGAAGTTAGCAAAGTATCTTACGAAGATCAAAAGAAAACAAAAGCGCTTCAAAACAGATTAAGTAAAATCGAAAGTCAGATTCAGCAGTTAGAAAAAGACATTCAGCACGACGATAAAATGCTGGCTTCAAATTACGACAAACATATCGAAGACGCTTCGTTTTTTACTGCTTACAACAAAAAGAAATCAGATCTGGATCAATTGTTAATCGACTGGGAAATTGTTCAGGAAGAAATTGATAATTTTAATGCTTAATATATGATTTTCGGGAGCTAATCCAGCTTTCCGTTTCAAGTCCTCACTAAAACCCTGATTTTTCTAAGCCATAAAACGAGCTTCCTCTGGTCGCTGTTTTCAGGCAAGAAAAATCAGGGTTTTTAGCTCCGGTCCTTCCACTTCAAATGAAATTCACTGAACTCAGATTGAAATAAAAATTTAGTGAAGTAATCTGGGCTAAGAGACGTTTCAGGGTGTACTGAAAAAATATAGAAAAATCTACTTAATAATCCCAATAGATCTTGAATGTTCAATCGCTTTACTGCTTTCTTTAAAATAGCAAACCGAAACGTCAAGACTTTCTAAATTTTTTAAAATCTTTTTGACTCCTTTTTTCTGCGATCTTCCGGTTTGGCGTATGTAGACTGCAATTACCGTAACAGGAAATATTTTGCAGATTCGTTCATATAAAATTGGATCGTGCTGAGAATCGTCTCCCATTAAAACATATTTTAAGGTGGGATAAAATTCAACAACATGTTTGATTTTTTCGAATTTGTGATCGTGATTCCCTCTTCCGCTCATAAAAAAATCAGTGATTCCCCTTTTGATATTTTTTAGTAGAAAAACAGCTTTTGGCAGTTTGTTAATTCGCGTAAATTTGGCAATAAACCGGTATAGATTCCATTCGCTGCTAGAAATATAAAAAAAAGCATTTCCCTCTTCCGGATTGTTTCTTCCTGCCTGACTCAATGCCTGATAATGTGAAACAACATCTTTAAAAACCTTTCGGTCATTAACATTTTTAAAAAGTAAAATATAAATTTTTCGAAAGAAGTTATTTGTATGCGAAATCAAAAAAGTGTCATCAATGTCGGATATAATACCGAGTTTTCCTTTGTGAGGCCTGATAAAACTGCCTTCAGAACGAACAGTTTCATTTTTGTATTTTAAACTTACCTCGTACGGCATCCAGCCAAAATGGGTTTCTTTTTCTAACGGAATACAAAATTTAAAATAACCGTCGTCTAAGGTTTTAGTATGTATTATTTCATTGTTGTAATGAAGATATACATCAAAGTTTTGTATGGTTTTTATGCGGAACAGCCTAAGGATCGATTTTGCATTTTTTAGTTTTCTTTTCTCAAAGTCGTAATTGTGTTCTCTTCTCAAAACATGCCCCATTACAATTAATTCTTGTTCATTTGCATAACCACGATATAATTGTAATATTGGTTTCATTAATTGTGTATATTTATGAAACTGTAATTTACTTAATTTAATTGGTTTTAAAAATAAAATTTTGAAAAAGAACATCCTGTTTATAGTAAATCCAATTTCCGGAGATTTGGATAAATCAGATTTAATTGAGGCTGTGAGTGAGTTTGCAACTACAAATCATTTTGATTTAGAAGTGTATGAAACTACCGGGAAAAATGATACAAAAGAAATACAATCGCTTTATAATCAATATAGACCTGAGCGAATTGTCGTTGCCGGCGGAGACGGAACTATAAAAATGGTAGCCGAAGCAATGGAAGAACACGATGTAATTATTGGTATTTTACCGGCCGGATCTGCCAACGGACTTTCGGTCGATTTAAATTTGCCTTCCACAATTGAGGAAAATCTAAAAATTGCTTTTTTACACCATTACATCGAAATGGATATGATTTGTATTAACGGCAAAAAAAGCATTCATTTAAGTGATCTTGGCTTAAATGCTAATCTGGTAAAAAACTACGAAGAAAGCGATGTCCGTGGTTTCTGGGGATATGCATTGCAGGCATTTACAACGCTTACCGATGCAAACGAACCTTTTGTGGCTACAATTACAGCAAATAAAGAAACGGTTAAACATTCAGCAAGGATGTTGGTAATTGCAAATTCTCAAAAATACGGGACAGGCGTAACTATTAACCCGAATGGGGCAATGAATGACGGCAAATTTGAATTGGTGATACTGAAAAGCCTTGACTTGTTATTGATTGGACAAATTATCACCGGGAATATGCCTATCGATTCTGAAGATGTTGTGATTATTTCGACAGATAAGGCGACTATAAAAACAGATTATCCTGTTCATTTTCAAATTGATGGCGAATATTGCGGGGCACAAAATTCGTTAGAAATTCATATTTTACACAAGCAAATGAAAATTGCAATTCCTTAAAAATAATAATTTAAGAAAAATTACTTAAACGGATTTCGTTCCTGCCATTCTGTTTTTGGCTCCAGATAATTAAAAAACCTTGAAATGTTATGGTTTATCAACGCATTACTGTGTGTAATTAAACCATACATTTTTACAGGTTTTGCACCAACAGAACTTTTGATTTCAAGAGCCGTTCTGGCAAAAACAATCGTTGAATAACCTTTTTTGATAGAGTACCCAATCATGTCGTAAAGCATGTTCAGGTAAAGCATTTTTTCGCGTTGTACGCTTTCGTCATAACCCAAAAAATAAGTATCCATTACATTGCCATTCTTTATCAATGTATTGAAACCAATCAGTTTTTCGTCCAGAAAATAACCATACAAAAGAAAATTATCGTTCAGAACTTCTTTGAAAAAACTAAAATGATTTCGGGCTAAGAGAAAAGTATTAAAAGGCGCATTTTTTGCCACATGAAAATATAATTCGTAAATGACGTCTTCATATTTTCGAATATCTGCCAAAGACATTTTTTGTTTTACGATTCCTTCCGATTTTTTTCGGGCACGTTTGTACTGATCACGATATTTTTTGGATAAGGCATCAATATAGTCCTGTTCTGTTTTCCAGTTTTTATTGATTTCAAAAATCATATTAGGTTGTGTAGAAAACGTATAATTGTTTTTGAATTCAGCCTGCAATGGTTTGATTTCTTCAGCTGTAAAATCTTTTATGCTTGTAATGTGCACTTTTTTTCCGCTCGATTTTAAATTTTTTTTCAGCTGAGTAATCGCTTTATGAAGAATTTTAATCGCCTTTGATTGTTTTATATTTTTATCAAAAACAAAAGCATTTTGTCCGGTCAGCATATTGTTTCCTACAAAAAGTACGTGCGAAGCAAAGTTTTTGAGAGCAAAATTTCGAACAGAAGTTTTTAAACATTTGTCGCGTTCTCCAAATGACTCGAGTTTTTCTGCAAATAAAAATTGGGTCAGCACAATTCCGATTAGTTTTTCTTCTTCAAAAAGTCCAATGAAATAGCAGGTCATATTCACCGGACAGGAATTTTCCAGAACTTCAAGGTATTCACGTGTCAAAAAAATGTTGTCTGAGGCGAGCGAATTCCATTCAGAAGGCAGTAAGGATGCACTTTTATATATTTGGAAAGAAAAGTTTGTGTTCAAGTGAGTGAGCTAATTTCTTCAAAATTAGATAATATTTATAATAACTTATCTGGTTTAAGTTATTATTAAGAAAATCCGTTTGAAATCCAGATTCAAACGGATTTATGTTTAGGATTTCATTAGGCGTATGCGCAGACAATTCCGCCTATCAGGGTAAGTGTAACAATCCAGTATCCCGCATGTACAAAAATGTATTTCCATGATTTTCTTTCGAATAACCCATTGATTCCGATGACAGGAAAAGCAAAAAATAAACCAGCCATAAAACCATGAAGTGCACCGTGTTTAAAAGTACGAAAAGCAGTTCCATAATCAGCCATAAAAGCATGAAAGGATGGTTTTGCGCTTTCCATCATAGGCGGGCCGCCAATCATTCCTACAGCACCAGACTGATGAATTGTGAACGACATTAAAGCCATAGAAATGAGTACCGAGAAAATATATGTAAAACCAAATATTTTGAGCATATTGCCAGATCTGAGCTCTTCCTGTGTAAAATTATTTTCTCTCATCCAGATTTTTCCAAAAACTTTGGGATTATACCAGATAAATCCGATTACAAGTGTAATAACTGCAGCAGCCAAAAAAGTGATAAAGTTAATTTTCATGATTTCAGGGTTTTATAATTAGTTAATCAAATTTAATTAAAAATTAGCCTCAATGGTGTATTTGTATTAATATTAAAAAATGCATGGTTTTACTTATTAACAGTTTATCGACATCGCTTGTCATAAAGTTTTAAAAAATGTAATTTTGCAGAACATCAATGTCTTGATGTGTCTTAAAATTAATCGTGCTTATGAATGAATTTTACTCGTGAAAAAGTTGATTAAATATATTTAGTTAATTGTAAAAAGCCGTGATTCGTTACGGCTTTTTTATGCTAAAAAAATAATAATTTAATATGGGCTATTTTACGTTTTTGCTTTTTTTTCATAACTTTAATTATTGAATTCAAAAAAGAGTTCAATCAGGTAAAATAAATTTTAATCTTTTAATAATAAGGTCATGGTAATACATTATCAGGGTAAACAACACGGAAACAACACAAAATTTACTATTAGAATTATTGGAAACAATCTTTCAAAAAGCAGTTCAAACTACCAGATAGATTTATTGGTAGGTGATAAACAATTGCCATTATTCACATCCGAAATTCATCAGAGTTTGTCTAATTGCCTGAAAGAGATTTATTTATTCAGAAAACATAACGGAATCACTTTTGAGGAATCTTCAGAAAAAGTTGAAACTTTATTGGTTCCTTACGATAAGGTTTTATACGATTATAATAAATTTGCTTTGTTTAGAGCGTAATTTATTTAGAATTTAAAAAAGAAAAGACTGCCTATAGAAAGCAGTCTTTTTTTTATGATTTTAACACAGATATATTTAAAAGATTTCTTTTTCTTTCCTGAAATTCCTCCATCCAAAACCAATTAATAGTAAATTGAATAATACCAATGGCAAAAATGTTGTTGCTAAATTGGTTTTCGAAGTATCTTCAAAAGTTTCTACCTTAAATTTCGACCAGTTTTCTTTTTTTACATCGGCGTTGTCAAAAATTTTCGGGTAGAAATACAAGCGCAGTTTTTCATGAAACTGGTTTGTTTTTTCCATAAATAAAAGCTGGTTTCCTAAGTCAGATTTTGCAATTTCGTTTAACTGGATCTGAGTGTGCATCGTCGGAATAAATTGTGCAATGTTTTGACTGGCTTCGTTTCGTTGCTTCAGTTTTGTTTCCAGTTCTTTTGACTGAACTTCCGATTCGTCGTCACCCATTTGCTGCATCGCATAATACCAGAGCCAGCTGAATTCGGTATCAGGTAAAACATAATTTTTGAATTGCGGATAATGCTGGTAGAATTTATCCATTGTAGCTGTTTTATCCATGTCCCATTTTTCATGATATGCATTTCGCTGTTTCAGTGTCAGCTCCAAAGCTTCCGGAACAGGGTATTTATTCACGATATAGGTATTAATTGTTGCCGGAAGAATAATAATCAGAAACAGCCAGATCGTTAATAAAATCACGGCGTTGAAATTAGAATTTTTTTGCAGGGAAACGATAAAAAAACAAACTGCAAACCAAAAAAGGATGTATAAAATACTTATTGTGTAAAAAGTAAAAAGTGATTTGTTAAATGGGATGTTGAGTAAGAAAATGGCAATAAATAGTACTATAGTTAGAAGCATAACTAAACTTAAAATTCGGATATAAAACAATTTTAGAATGTACAAAAACGTATTATCGCTTTGTGTTGCCACGATTTTCCAGGTTCCGGATTCTTTTTCTTCGGAAATCACATTATACGTAAAAGCAATAATCAGAAGCGGAAAAAGATAAATCAGGACAAAACTAAAGTCAATATTTCCTAACATCAAATTGTGTGGATTATTTAATTCCGAATCGTATTTCTGACCTTCCAAACCACGAATCGTAACGCTTTGTATCGATGGATTTACGTCACGCTGTCCGATTGCCAGACTGCTGATCGGAAAGGTTTTATTGACAAGCGAAAATTTTACATAATAGAGTAGCAGTCCCATTTCGTCTGAATGATATGCAGCATTTCTTGCAATGTGTTCTTTTTGATAAGTCGCTGCTTCAGTTATATTCCGGCTTTGCCTTTCCTGAAACTGATGCCCAATCAAAAGACTTATGAACCCGATAAGCAGCAAAAAAAGCAATCCAATTTTGGTTCCTTTTGAGCGTATAAAATTTTTAAATAATAATGCTAACATATTAAATGGCTTTTAGGTTTTTAGCGGCTATTTTTATAAAGATAACCAGCAGGCTAATCCAGAGAATAATGGAGATAATTGAAATGATTTCGCTTTTCAAAACTTCCCAAATTCCTTTTGGATCGTAATAAAATTCCTTTACATCAGCCCAATGTTCTTTATTAATTGAAGCTGGTTTACTTTTATCATTGCTGATATATTTAATCTGCAAAGCATTCATTTTTTGTGCCATGTCGTAACGATACGCTTCAGCCTGTTTTTGAAAATCGATGTACGAATCATAATCGGTATTCGATAATCCCATTGATAAATTTTTCATGGCGATGTAGGGATTTATAAACGAAACGGTCTTAGAAAAACTGTTTTGTTTTTTATAAATCTCCAATAAATCTTCAAGATGTTGGTTGTAAATATTCGAACTTATTTTCTCTCCTTCGGTCATGATAAAACCGGAATAATTGAAAGGCAATTTTTGAACCGAATCTACTTTATAAGTTCGAAGCAAAGAATCTTTTATCGCTTTGTAATGCGGATCATTTGGGTTATGGCTGTCTCCTTGTTTCAGAATATCTTTTTCGATATCGCTGTTGAACTTAATTTTAGAAGGCGCTTCGTAAATATAAGCGCCAATTGCCTGCGTTGTTCTCGGTAAAATAATTGTGAAAACCAACCAAATCCCAATTAACGAAACCAACGCTTTTTTTGAAGTTTTACTTGAAGCAGAAATCAAAACGGCAATGGCGCAAAAAAATAACAGATATATAAAATGAAAAACAATAAACAAGATCATTTTGATTGTTTCATCTACTGAAATCGAGAAATTTTGGAGCAAAAGCCAAACCAAAACTAAAACGATAATGATCGGAATAAAAAGCATCATAACGACAGATGCAATTCCGAGTGTTTTTCCCATTAAAAGCTGTTTCCTGCTGATGCCCTGACTCAAAAGTAATTTTAATGTTCCGTTTTCTCTTTCAGCTGCGACCGAATTAAATCCGAGGAAAAAAATGAATAATGGCAGCAAAATTTGTAAAACCATGGCAATACTGATTTCTCCAAAACGAAGCATGCTGTTTGAAAATCCGGCTTCAGAAAAATTAGCTGTATTTTGTTTATGGGCTTCGAGAAAAATCGCATTACCGAAAAACGGTTCCATTCCAAATTCAAAAACGCTTAAAGAAGTACTTTTTCGGAAAGCAAAATTTCCGTAATGCGCCATTCGGTGTGGGTTTTTATCGGGGTTTTTCAACCAGTCCTCCCTGGACTCATGCTGGTATTTTTCGCTGGTTTTATTTTGATTCGTGTAATTTTTCCAACCCGAAAACGCAGCGTACAGCAATAAAATCCCAATAAAAAGGGTAATGATGTAAACAGCCTGATTTTTAAAAACAGATTTTCTAAAATGTTGGGCTATTAAATTTTCTACGTGTAATGACATAACTGCAGATTAAAATTTATAAGTTACGGTAAGCGTTACATTTCTAGGAGCTCCTGGAAATAATCTCAAATAGTTCTGAGCGCCTAACCAGTAAGTTCTGTTGAAAATGTTTCCTGCATTTACAGCAACCTGAATATTGCTTTTCTCTGGTTTGTAATAGACAGCGGCATCAAAAATGGTAAAATCAGGAAGTGTAAAATCTCTGGTAAACCATGGAATCTTGCTGCTTTGATACTGCATTCCAAAACCAACTCCTAAATCGTTCAAAGCAGAATCGGATTTGAAATTGTAACGTGTCCATAAGTTGGCGCTGTTTTTTGGCGTGTTTTGTTTTCTGGCGCCAATTAAGGAAGCATTGCGGTCGTTGGTAATTTTGGCATCAATATAACTGTATGAAGCATTAATTTGCCAGTCGGGCGTGATGTAGCCTGCCAAATCACATTCGAAACCACGGCTGCGCTCAGAACCTCTGGTTACCAGTAAATCAGGATTAACAGGATCGTTGGCATTCATCAGGATATTACGCTGGTTTATTTCGTAAACAGCGGCGTTAAAACTCATTGAATTGTTTAAAAAAGTAGCTTTTAAGCCCGCTTCTTTCAGATTGCTTTCGAGAGGATCAAACAAACTTCCGGCGGGTAAACTTCCGGTTTGCGGCATCAAGGTAACAGTATTCGATTGCGGCTGATAGCCTTCGAGATAAGTTGTATAAACGTTGATAGCGGTATTGATGGCATACGTAATTCCCACACGAGGCAGTAAAGCCGATTTCTTAACGGTTAATTCGTTATTCGTCTCGTAATAGGTGATGTCTTCAAACCATTCGTTTCGTAATCCTAATAAAAAAGTAAACTTGTCCCACTGAATCTGATCCTGAATATAAATAGCATTCGTAGTGGTTAAAGCCGATGGTAATGCTGTTCTGATATTCAAAGTATAATCATCAGGACTTCTTACGGTATAAGTCGGATTATTTAAATTAAAATAATTCACGTTTGGTTTTGGTAAAGTAACACCGTCAATTGTAATAGTCTGATAATTGGATGCATTTGCGGGTACAAAAGTACTTGCAACAGTTCCGTCTTTCAAGAGGTAACCTCTGGCTGCGTTTTGTCCGCCGCCTTTGGTTTTGTTCCAGCTGCTTAAATCGTAACCAGTTAGTAGTTTATGATTTAGTTTTCCGGTTTTGAAATCGAAGTTTAAGAAAGCGGTTAAGTTGTCCACATTCCAGTATTGCTGGCGCTGTACAAACTGCATCATGGCAAGGCTTGTTACCGGCTGATTGTTCATGTCTACGGCAAAACCGTTTGTGGTTCGGTGTTCCTGCAAATCTTCTCTCCAGGATTGTTTCATGTATGCGGCATTAAAGCCAATTTTAGAAGTGAACTTATGAGCGAAATTGGTAGTAAAAATCATTTCTTTCGACTTGAAAAAATCACTTGGCGCACCTAAATTCAGGCTTATTGGGGTTTTATTCAGACTGGTAACTCCGGCAACGGCTCCGAAAATAGGCTGTCCGCGATCCAGAATTCCGGTCATGTCGCTTAAGATCAGCTCAGTGTTGATAGCCGTTTTTTCATTCGGAATATAACTGAAAGAAGGTGAAAACAAATAGGATTTATTGCCCACCAAATCACGAAACGATTTTGCTTCCTGATAGGCTGCATTTACACGATACAATAAGGTTTTCGATTCGTTCAAAGGACCGGTAAAATCAAGAGTTCCTCTAAAAGTGCTAAAACTTCCGGCACTCAGGCTTATTTCTTTTCGGTCAGTTGCCAGAGGTTTTTTGGTAACTAAATTGATACTTCCGCCCGGATCAACAGATGAAAAAGTAGCACTCGATGGACCTTTAATTACTTCCACACGTTCAATATTACTGGTAAGTGGTTGCAGGAAATAATATTGACGGGTACGCATTCCGTTGATAATTTGTCCCTCTTCGTTCTGGCTGATCCCTCTGATAGTGTACTGATTGTAATAACTCGCAGGAATCACACCACTTGTCATTTTTACAGCATCGGCCAGATAAATTGCGGCTTTGTCTGCAATTAATTCTTTGGTAACCGTAGAAATCGATTGTGGAATGTCTTTATTGAGTGAAGCCGTTTTTGTTGCTCCGAAAGAATAATCGCTGTTGTATTTTCGGGTAGAACGGCCTACGATTTCTACCGTTTGCAGTTCGTTTAATTTGGTTTCCACTTTAGTAGAATCCTTTGTGATACTGTCGTTACTTTTTGTATTCGTCTGGGCTTTTAAGTAAGCAGAGCTTAAGATAAAAAACAGTACTATAAATATATGTTTCATTTTTATGGGGATGGAAATCTTTCCTTTTTAAACAGTTTGTAAATACAAATCTTCCAATTCGTTTGCGGATATTTTTTCGGCTTCAATAATCGTAACCAGATTGCCCTGTTTCATGATTCCGATGTGTGTGGCGACTTCACGAGCTCTAAAAATATCATGCGTAGCCATCAAAATGGCTGTTCCGTCTGCAGAGAGTTCTTTGAGGATTTGAGAGAACTCGTTGGAGGCTTTTGGGTCTAAACCGCTCGTAGGCTCGTCCAGTAATAACACTTTTGCTTTTTTAGCAATGGCGATCGCAATACCCACTTTTTGACGCATTCCTTTTGAGTATCCTCCCAAATTTTGGTCATGGGCTGTAACTTGTAAACCTGCTTTAGTCAAAAAATAAGTCAGTTCTCCGGTTGAATATTTAAATCCCGCAAGAGACGAAAAGAATTTCAGGTTTTCCAGTCCGGTAAGATTTGGATATAACATTACCGTTTCAGGAATGTAAGCCACATCTTTTTTGGTCTTATCTGCATCGGTAACAACAGAGATATTATTGATTTTAATTTCGCCCCCGGTTGGTTTTATAAATCCGAGAAAGAGATTTATTGTTGTCGTTTTTCCGGCTCCGTTTTGTCCTAAAAGAGCAAAAATTTCTCCTTCTTTAATGGTTAAATTCAAGGCATTCAAAGCAATTTGATCGCCGTATTTTTTTGTCAGATTTTCTGCGGTAAGCATCGTTTTTATATTTGTTTGGGAATTATGGATAAAGAATGATTTGATTCAGAAAAACGCAGCTGTTTTTGAATCAAAATCGTATTGTCGAAATAGGGGTGGGAGTTTACTATGTATTATTTAAAAAGAAGATATAGTATGACTTAACAGAGTTTGTCTTTCGGTTAAATCATTTATCTAAAAAATAATAATGAATCTAAGGTAATAACAGTTGTATAATGTCGTATTTTAAAATCACACAAAATCATGCAAGAGGTTGTTTTTAACCCATTATTTGCAGTATTGATTCTTTTGACTTTAAGATATTTAAACTTTCGACTTACCTATCCTTCGCTTTGAGTAAAAAGCAAAAGAGTTTTTTTTAAATGATATAGTAAACTAAGCCAGAGCAGGAGGCCCTCGTAAGGCAAATAGACTGCCCTTAAAAAACACTGTCGTTTTTGGGCTGTAAATGAATTCCTGTACATCAGGAACATTTGCTTTATGAAAGGTGTAAGTATAAAATGTGTTGGAAACAAAAGTGCTAAATTCAAAATGACATATAGAACAATTATTCTCTACATTATGAATGTGTGTGATTTGTTTTTGACCGGGAGTATACTTATGATCGCAATGGTTCTCATGAATTTGCGCATAAATATGTTCGTAAGAGTGAATTGTCTGAAAAAGCATTGCGAACAATACCATTACAGACATAAAAAGATTGATGAGTACGAATTTCTTTTTATTCATTCTTGTTTTTGGAAATCTTCGGGCATTATAATGCAACCAAGTTGCAAATATAGAAATCTTATTTGCAAAAGAAAAACAAAATCATTTTATCTTTTTTTTAATCTTTTGAAATACAATTTAGTTTAAACCAAGTTTTTTCTTTTTCCGAAGAACATAAATAAAACACTTTTTACCTTTTCTTCAAGTGAGGATCGCAAAATCGAAAACGCTTTGGTAATCTGCGCTTCAACGGTTTTGATGGAGACATCAAGATGTTCCGCAATTTCAATATTGGTCAAACCTTCTTTTTTGCTTAAAATAAAAACTTCCTTGCATTTAGGAGGTAAACTTTCTATCTCTTTATTTACTACCTTTAATATGCGTTGGAAAGATTCGGACTCATCTTCAAGAACAACTGAATTTAAAGCATCATGATATGTTTTTTCAAGAGAAAACAAGGATTGATTTTTTCTGTATAAATCAATAAACTCATTATAGGCTAATTTGTAAAGAAAGCTTTTGATGGCATGATCTGATTTTAACCGCGCTCTTTGCTCCCAAACTTTTATAAAGACATTTTGAACAATGTCTTCAGCACTGTAAATGTTTTTTGCCAGACTGTTGGCATAAACACAAAGCTTATGATGGTAAGAGTCGATGAGGTATGTATATGCCTTTTCGTCTCCGTTTCTTAGAGATTCAATCAGGATATTGTTATCGTTATAATCATCGGTTTTCATAGTAACAAATATATAAATTTTAAATTTTGAGGCTCAAATCAGAAGGCAGATTTCCTTAAAAAAGGCCTTATTCAGGTTTTCTACTTGAATTTTATTACAAATAAAAAACACATAAAAAGGCAAAGATAAAATATTTATTTGTTTAATTCTATGGAATTAGTAGTGTTTGTTGAAAGAAAACACTTGTGAAAAATAAAAAAATCAGCAAAATCAAAAAAACTTTATCAAATTGTTAGGGTTTTGCTTTTTGGCTTCGTAATAATATTAAAAAAATAAAGAATGACAGTAAAAAAGTCAGAGCGATTAATGGTAAAATTCATCACAAATCAGGCCAGCCAGGATGAAATTGAGATGCTTACAGAGTGGTTAAAGGATGAAGCGAACCAAATTGAGTTCAGAGAATTTGTAAAAACAAATTACGCCATTGACACGACTATGAACAAATTCGATTCAGCTGAAATAAGAAAGCAGTTGTCAGAAAGAATTCAGAAAGAAAACAGTGTTTTTTATAAAAGAAGATTTTCTTCTTATTATAAATACGCAGCGATTTTGGTTGTCGCATTGGGTGGATTTTATTTTTATAAAAATTCGAATGTATTAAAAGAAAAACAAAATGTTATTATTCCGAGACAGGATGAAATTGTTTTACAATTAGATAACAATTCGGAAGAAGAAATTGATACGTCTGCTACCCGAAATTTAACGGATAAAGACGGAAACATCATCGGAAGACAGGAAAAAAACAGACTCGTGTACAATAAAGCGTATGCAGAAGGGAAATTGGTTTACAATACGATTAAAATTCCGTACGGTAAAAAATTTGAAATACAGTTATCAGATGGAACTCTTGTACATCTGAACGCCGGAACTCAATTGACGTATCCGGTACAGTTTTTAAAGAACCAGGGACGAAAAGTGAATTTGACTGGCGAAGCTTATTTTGAAGTTGCCAAAGACAAGGCGCATCCGTTTACGGTAAATACACAAGAAGTAAGCGTTGAGGTTTTGGGAACCCGCTTTAATGCTGATGCGTATATGGACAATGCTAGTACAGATATAGTGCTGGTAGAAGGTAAAGTTTCGCTTTATAAAGGTCAGAAAACTAATGAAAATCAGGTCTATTTAAAACCGGGCTTCAAAGGGTCGAATATAAAAGGGAAGTCGATAATTACAGCCGAAGAGGTCAATACAGATTATTATACAGCTTGGGTAAAGGGAAGTTTAGTGTTTAAAAATGCCTCATTTGACGATATTATAAAAAAACTGGAACGTCGCTATAATGTGACTTTCATTAACAGAAATAAAATGCTCGGAAAAGAAATTTTTAACGCCCGTTTTGATAATGAACCGATTGAAGTGGTGCTGAAATATTTTAGCGACAGTTATGCAATAGATTATGTTATTAACAGAGATAAAATTATAATCAATTAACAATTAACAATTAACAATTAACAATTATTACGCCTATGTAACAAAAGTCCAGGATGGGTCGCAAAAAACCGGAAAATGCGCCAACATTTCCCGGTATAGGAATGCGGTCAGTTAATTAACCAACCAACATTAAAAAAACATTTTAAAAGTATGAAAAAAGTATTGAACAAAATCAGGTTCGACAAGCCTTTTTTGAAATTTGATTTGAAGATGAAATTGACTACACTATTATTATTAACCACTCTATCTGTTATGCAAGCGGGTGTGACCTATTCTCAAAAGGCCAGACTTTCTTTCAGCGCCAGCAATATGACTGTTGGAAAAGCGATTGAAAAGCTTGAATATACCAGTGATTACAGATTTGTATATAACGTAAGATCGGTTGATTTGGAGCGTAAAATAGATGTTAACCTAACCAATGCATCTATTGAAACGATCCTGAATACCATTTTTAAAGATTCAGGAACCGATTTTAAAGTGAGCGGTTCACATATTGTTTTGACACCAAAAAAAGCACCGGTTGAAAAACCAAAAGCCGAGGTACAGGATTTTATCGTAAAAGGAAGGGTAACCGATACAAAAGGAATGCCTTTGGTAGGAGCAGCAATTTCTGATAATGGATCAGGTCGTGGTGTGGAAACTGATTTTAACGGAGAATATCAGATTATTGCAGTAAGTAGCGAAACTACTTTAGCTTTTGCTTACTTAGGATACATCAGACAAGAAATTAAAGTAGAGGGAAGAAGTGTTATTAATGTCGTGTTAAAAGAAGATGTCCTGGAGCTGGAGGGAGTTGTGCTGACTACGGGATATCAAAATATTACTGCAGAAAAAGCAACAGGAGCTTATTCAAATTTAAAAGCAAAAGATTTTCAGGAACAGCGTTTAAGCAGTTTAAACTCCATTTTAGAAGGACGTATTGTAGGGTATCAGGATGGTAAAATTCGTGGAACGACTACTATGACCGGAACAACAACTCCGTTGTATGTTATTGACGGATTTCCTGTTGAGAACACAAAATTAACTCCATATTCTGCTCTTGATGAAAATGTGCCTAATCTGAATTTAGAAGATATTGAAACGATTACTGTTTTAAAAGATGCAGCAGCTTCTTCTATTTACGGAGCACGTGCGGCCAATGGAGTTGTGGTAATTACAACTAAAAAAGCAAAAGCAGGAAAAACAAATATTTCGTTTTCAAGTAACTTAACCGTTACACCTTACAGAAACTATACAGGAAACCTAACTGATTCTGCCGATATTATTGGTTTAGAAAGAGGCTGGGCAGCAGGAAACCCTAATTTGCAAGGAGCAAATGCAAGCACCTATGCCAAATCTTTATTAAATAATGCTGTATTTACAAGTTTAGGAATGCAGACTATTTTAAACGGTTATGCCGGAAATATTTCTCAGACAGAAGCAAATAATCGTTTAAACTCCTTAGCTGGTCAAGGTTATAAATATTTTGATGATATTGCAAGATATGCCAAACGCGATCAGTATTTTATGCAGCATAACCTTAGCTTAGGTAAGGCAACTGAAAACAATACTTTTAATGCTTCTTTGACATATAAAAACAATCAGCTTGAAGATATTTATTCTGAAAATGAGTCAGTTGGTATTAATTTAAAAAATACAACTCAGATTAACAACTGGTTGTCTTTGGATTTAGGGACTTATATAAATTATGGTAAAGGAGATACGCAGAGTTATTTTGCTTCGCAGCCTAATTTTACTTCAGGACCTGGTTTCAAATATCAACCATACAATCAGTTGGTTAATAACGACGGAACTAATTTTGTTTCTACTGCAGCATCCCGTTATAATGCTTTTACGCTTCAGTCTTTACAAAATTATGGCCTTTACAACATGGACATTACTCCAATGGACGAGTTTGGAAGAAACCTGATTGAAAGCAAAAATTTCTTAAACAGAACGTTTGCTAAATTTAATGCTAAGATCAGTCATGCATTCAATTACAACGTAATGTTCCAGTACGAATATGGTGCAGATCGTACAAGTCAGTTATTTGAAAAAGAATCATACTATGTTAGAAGCAAAGTGAATGGTATGGTGACTGTTGTAAATAACAAACCAGTTTATAATCTGCCTTACGGAGACATTATAAAAGAAGCAAATCAATACAATAATGCTTATAATTTCCGTCAACAGCTAAATTTCAATCAGACTTTCAATGAAAAGCATGATGTGTCCGCTATTGCAGGTATGGAAATTCGTCATACAAAACTAGAGTATACAGATAATACACGTTATGGTTATGATGATCAGACTTTAGGTTTTGCCCCAATAAACCAGGCTGATTTACTAAAAGTATTTGGAAGTGTTTTTGGCGGATATATGACACAAAACGAATTTTCGTTAGAAAGAGAATTAATAAACCGTTATGTTTCGGTATATGGAACGGGAGGTTATACTTATGATGGAAAGTATTCTGCAACAGGAAGTGTACGCTGGGATCGTTCGAACCTTTGGGGAACCGACAGTAAATATCAGAATAAACCAACCTGGTCGGCAGGTGTTGCATGGAATATTGATAAAGAATCCTTTTTTAAAGTTTCATGGGTAGATGCGCTTAAAGTTCGTGCTTCTTATGGTATTGGAGGAAATATAGCAAAAGACTCTGCACCGTATTTGACGGCGTATTATAATTCTAATTCTAATGTTGGAGGAAATCAGGGAACTGTAAACAACAGACCAAATCCTGAATTATCCTGGGAAAAAACCGCGACAACCAATATCGGTTTAGATTTTGCATTATTCAAAAACAGATTAAGCGGAACTTTAGATTTATACAACAAAAAAGGAGAGGATTTATTGGCAAGCAGCCAGGGAATTCCAACAGAAGGATGGGGGTATTCTACTTATAAAACCAATAATGGAGAAATGACCAACAAAGGTATTGAGGTTAGTTTAAGAGGTGCTATGATAAAAACACCATCCTTCTCATGGGATGCAACAGTTTTATATGCGTATAACAAAAACAATGTAGATTACGTAGATGTAGAAGCTCCTGTTTATTACTTACAATTGGATCAGGCTCAGGCTTTTCCAAGAGTAGGTACGAGTTATAATTCCATTTATGGTTACAAATGGGCTGGTTTAAGCAACACAGGAGTGCCTCAGGTTTATGATGCTTCAGGAACTGCAGTAAAATATAATCCGGCTCAAATTGATGCTATTAAGGATTTTGGTTCAACAGTTCCTACACACAGCGGATCTTTCCATACATCTGCTAGTTATAAAAACTTCTCACTTTCTGCACTTTTCATTTACGAGTTAGGTCATAAAGTAAGAAATACATTCCTGCCAATGTTAAGCAATAGCTATAATGGTGCTGCGGGTGGATATGTAACCGATATTACAGTGGTCAATAATAATATTGCAAACCGTTGGATGCAGCCGGGTGACGAAGCATTTACAGATGTGCCAAGAGCCGTGTACGAGTACGAAGCAGATTTTAATTCAGACTCCCGTACGATTTATTCGTATGCAGATATCAACATTTTGGATGCTTCAAATGTAAGATTAAGCAACATTTCATTGAGTTATCAATTGCCAAAAGATCTTATTCAGAGAGTAAAATTACAAAATGTGCGTTTCAACCTGAATGCAGAAAATGTTTACACATGGGCAAAAAGCAGAGATGCTAAATACATGTTAGGAGGTTTCCAGTCTCCAAGTTTTGTTATGGGTGTAAATGTTAATTTCTAATTTTTAAAGACTAAATGATGAAAAATATATATAAAAATGTAGTATGCTTCTTAGCTTTAGGATTGGCTTTTGCGTCTTGCGAAAATTATCTGGATGACGCTCCAAAAGGATCTAAAGTGCCAACAACATTAGCGGATTATGAGGCTTTTCTTCGTGACGAATATACCAATCACAGAGTAAATATAACAGGAGCTTCACAATTAATGAATGACCAATATGCAACGCTTGCTACTTTATCAAGTGACAGATTAATCAATGCCAATTATATGTGGGATCAAAATGCCGACCGAATTGCATTGAAAGTATCAGATGAAACTACTTATTATGCGAGTTATCAGGGAATTTCGACTTTCAATTTAATTATTGAAAATGCACTAACAACAACTAATGCAACTGAACAGGAAAAAAGAGTAGTCTGGGCTGAAGCAAAAGTACTTCGCGCGATGAACTACTTTAATCTGGTTAATTTTTATGCAGATACTTATGTAGCTTCAACAGCTTCAACAAAATTATCTGTTCCTTTAATTACAAGTGCCAATATTAATGCACCAAGTAAACAGGTAACGATTCAGGAGTTGTATGATTTTATTCTGAATGATGTTAAAGAAGCTTTGCCTTATCTGCCAAAAGTTTCTCAGACGGTTTTACATCCAAATCTTGGGACAGGATATGCTTTTTATGCAAGGGTATATCTTCAGATGAACAATTATACAGAAGCTTTGAAATATGCAGATCTGGCATTGGCAGAAAACAATAAACTGTATGACTGGATTGCATTTTACAATGCTAATAAAACATTAATAGAAACTCCTGCTAATTATACCACATTTGTCTCTCCAATGGGCTATAATTATGTAGAAAATTACAACTATCGTCATGGCTCTTTCAATAGTTTAACGACAGAAAATAGTATTCCTGTTGAACGAGCGCAGCGTTTTGAAGCCGGAGATGCGCGTTTCTTGTCACGTTGGAAAACCTACACTGTTGGTGCTGAAACCTATTTTAGAAGAACCTTATCCGGTGCTTTTAATTTTGGCGGAATGACAACTGTAGAGATCTATTTGATTAAAGCAGAATGTTTGGCACGTGCCAACCAAATCAGTGATGCATTGGCTGTTTTGAATACTGTTCGTAAAACACGTATTCTTCCTGCTTCTTATCAGGATATTTCGACTACAGACAAAACAACTGCTTTAAAGGCTATTTACAGAACAAAAAATAATGAACTTACCAACACGTTGATTCCTTTTGCAGATGCACGTCGTTTAAATGCAGAGGGTGTTTATCCGGTAAGTTTCTCAAAAGTAGCTGGTGGAACAACGTATACGTTATCAGCAACTTCTCACATGTGGACAATGCCTTTCCCACAAGGAGCAGTAAAAAATCCGGGTAATGGAACTATAACACAAAATGTAGCCAAATAAAAATCCCAAAGCTTCCTGAGTAGGATTTACGAAAGGGGAGCTTTTTACTAAAAATAGCAACAAAATATCAATCAAAAATGAACACAATTAAATTTAAAATTTTAGGATTTTGCATCTGCCTTCTGATGTTTTCAAATAACAGTCAGGCACAGAAGAAATCAGTAGCTTCTAGTTCTTCTTATAGTTTTGAAGCGACTATTAAAGGTATTGAAGAGGGAATGACCGTAAAGTTAATTCCAGGCGCTACGCATTCATCAGATCCGGCTGTGGCAGAAACCACTGTTAAAAACGGGAAATTTTCATTTGCAGGAAATGTAACAGAACCTCGTTTGTTCTATTTAGTTTTTGGAAAAAATCAAGGTTTTATTTCCGTAATGTTCGAAAATTCAAAAATGAACCTTACTTCAAATGCTGAGTTGGGAACGGATGAAAATAAAAGAATTGCATTCAAAAATACAGTATTTACAGGTTCTAAATCTGATGCATATTTCAAAAAAGAAACCGCATATCGAGATGATTTGGATAAAGCGTATGCGGCATACCATACAAAAGAATCTGATGAGGTAAGCAAATTAATTGGTCAAGCCAGAAAAGATAAAGAAACTAAAAAATTGGATTCATTGCAAAATCTTCCGGTTTGGAAAAAGTTTGAAGCCGACGAAAAAGCCTTTTTTACAAATGTTGAAAAAAGTATGACCGACTTAATTATACGTCATAAAGATTCCTGGTGGGGCGCTTTTTTCATGATGTCTCAATTTTCGTATTTAACTCCAGAGCAAAAACCTCTTTTTGACCAATTGTCTGAAACAGCAAAAAACAGTTACTACGGAAAATTGGCAGATGCTGAAGTCAATCCAAAATCATTAGTCGGGACTAATGTAGCGGCATTTAATTTAAAAGATAAAGACGGAAAATCGGTTTCAATTAAAGATATTGCTAAAGGAAAAGAATACATTTTAATCGATTTTTGGGCTTCCTGGTGTGCGCCTTGCCGCAAAGAAATTCCCAATTTGAAAAAAGCCTATGAAGAATTTGCGACTAAAGGTTTTGAAATCGTGAGTATTTCTACCGATGACAATCAAAAAGCCTGGAATACTGCTATGACTAAAGAAAATATGCTTTGGCCAAATTTGTTGGACAACGATGTTGTTAGTAAATCGTTTAACGTAAAAACCATTCCGGCTACTTTTTTAATGGATAAAAACGGAACAATCATCGCTACCGATTTGAGAGGAGAAGCTTTGGATGCGAAATTAAAAGAATTACTAAAATCATAATACGGTTTTAACAAATAAAAAAGATCAAATAATGAAAAACACAATCTTAAAATCAGGTATATTAGCATTGGCGCTGGTAACGGTAATCATTTCCTGCTCTAAAAAAGAGGAAGGGTTTACTATCAACGGAAATATTCCGGGACAAAAAGACGGAATCGTTTATTTAGAGTTTCAGGATGGTGATCAAACTGTAGTTAAGGATTCAGCCAAAATTGTGGATGGTAAATTTAGTTTTGCAGGAAAAGTAGAAGAGCCTTTGCGATACAGTATCAAACTAAAAGGTCAGGAATACGGAAAAGCCTTTATTTTATCTAACGAAACTATTGGATTTACAGCACATAAGGATTCAGTTTACATGGCGAAATTGTCCGGAGCAACTCAGGATTCAATTTATGCTTCGTATTACAAAAATGAATTTAAACAGATTCAGAATGTGGCAGGACCAATTTATAAATTATCAGATTCTCTAAGTCAAAACGGAAAAGTAAAACTTACCGCAGAGCAGCAGGCTATGATGGATAAAAAATGGAAAGATTTGCAGACTCAGGCAGATGACCTGACTTTCAAATTTATCAAATCACATAAAGATCAGGTTGCAGGAGCATTAGTTTTAGATGACCGTTTGGTAACTTACGGAACACCGGAGCAGGTAAATGAATATTTTGCTGTTTTAACTCCGGAAATACAAAAATCGTATTTTGGTAAAAAAATAAAAGAAGGAATTGAATTGAATAATAAAACGGCGGTTGGCGTTGTGGCTCCACAATTTTCTCAAACCGACGTGAACGGAAAAGTGGTAAAATTATCTGATTATAAAGGGAAATATGTATTGGTGGATTTTTGGGCAAGCTGGTGTGGACCATGCCGAAAAGAAAATCCAAATGTGGTTTTGGCTTATAAAACATACCATGATAAAGGATTTGATGTATTAGGAGTTTCATTAGATGATAAAAAGAAACTTTGGGAAAAAGCAATTGAAAAAGACGGTTTAACCTGGACACATGTTTCAGATCTTAAAGGCTGGAAAAATGAAGCGGCTGTTTTGTACGGTGTAAAATTAGTCCCAACAAACTATCTGATTGGTCCTGACGGAAAAATTGTAGCTAAAAACCTTAGAGAAGCTGAACTTCAGTCAAAACTGAAAGAAATTTTCAGTAAATCATAAATTGCCTTATAATTCAGAAAAAAATTAAACACATAGGAACATAAAAAGGATACAAAAGAGAAACATATTTCAACACATGGATATTTTTTTGAATAAGTGAAACGTCTTTTCACGGTTACAAAACTATGATTCTATGTGTTTAATCTAAATAACGAATTATAAATTTCTTCATAAAAATATCAAACACAATGAAAAAACACATCTTTCTGGGTTATTGCTCACTTGCTTTTTGTACGCTGGTTTCAGCACAGGGCAAATCGGATAATTTTAAGAAAATAAAAGAACTGGGCGGAATTGAAGAATATTTGTACCAGCCGAACGGAATGAATGTTTTGCTTTTGCAGGACAATGCCTCACCTGTTGCAACCGTACAAATTGTGTATCGTGTAGGTTCTAAACATGAAGTTTTAGGAAATACAGGATCGACGCATCTTTTAGAGCATTTAATGTTTAAAGGAACGCCAACTTTCAACAAAAAAAGCGGTACGACAATTACAGATGTGCTTCAAAATACCGGAGCACAATTAAATGCGACAACCTGGTACGACCGAACCAATTATTTCGAAACACTGCCAAGTGATAAAATTGGACTGGCTTTGCAGATTGAAGCCGACAGAATGCGAAATTCTTTGTTAACCAAAGAAGACAAAGATGCTGAAATGACGGTTGTCCGCAATGAATTTGAACGTGGCGAAAACGACCCGAACAGTTTACTGGATAAAGAAATATGGGCTTCGGCTTATATTGCGCATCCGTATCATCATTCGACAATCGGATGGAAATCGGATATTGAAAAAGCACCAATAGAGGTTTTGCGTAATTTCTACAATACCTATTATTGGCCTGATAATGCTACTTTAACCATTATTGGCGATTTTAAAAAAGAGAATGTTTTTGAATTGATCGAAAAATATTTTGGAGGAATTACCAAAGCACCTCACGTATTGCCTCAGCCTTATACCGAGGAACCTGAGCAGTATGGTGCCCGTAAAATTGTGGTTAGAAAACCGGGTGAATTAGGTGTTGTAAATAAAGCGTATAAAATTCCGGGTGCTCTGCATGAAGATTTGCCTGCTTTGAATATTTTAGGTGAAATTATCGGGTCAGGGCCTTCAGCAATTTTAAATAAAACTTTTGTAGATACACGTATGGGAATTTACGCTTATGCCAGTGCTACAAATTTTAAAGAAGTAGGTCTTTTTACGATCGGAGTTGGTTTTCCAACCACATCAAAACACGAAGATATCGACGCTAAAATAAGTGAAGTAATAGCCAAAATTCAGAAAGATGGTGTAACGCAGGAGGAGGTAAACCGTGTGGTTGCCAAAATTAGTGCACAGACTATTTTAGCCCGTGACGGATCGGGTGTTATCGCATCAGAATTAAACGAAGCTATTGCGTCCGGCGACTGGACAGACTTTGTAACTGGAGTTGACCGATTGAAAAAAGTAACCCCTGCAGATGTTTTACGTGTAGCTCAGAAATATTTGGTTGAAGATCAAAGTACAACAGGCTATTTTATTCCGAAACAATCCGGTACTCAAAATCAGGATGCGGCTCAGGCTAATAATTTTATGCCTGAAAATGGTCCTTTTTACTACAGACATCCGGAAGACGGACATTCACACGAAGAAACTTCTTCTGAAATTTCAGTACAAAATAATACTACTGCAGAAATTGTTTTAGACAAAAGTATAATCGAAAAAACAGCATCGGCTTTCAAAAGAGAAAAAGTAGCCGGAATTGATGTGGTTTCGGTAAAAACATCTGCTAAAGATTTCGTAACCGTTGCAGCGAGTATTTCGTTAGGGAATTTTGTTAATGAGACTAAAAATCCGATGATTTCTTCTCTAACAGCTTCGATGCTTTCAAAAGGAACTACGCTGAATGATAAATTTAAATTCTCAGAAAAACTTCAAAAGTTAGGTGTTAATTTAAATGTAAGTGCTTCAACAACCAAAATAAATATTGGATTTAAATGTCTTAAAAAAGATTTAGATCAGGTTGTTGCTTTATTGGCAGAAGAAATTCGTACTCCTTTATTTGACCAGAAAGAATTCGAAAAATTGCAACAGCAGTTTACAGGAAACGTTCAGCAAAATCTGAATGACCCGGGTGAAAGAGGAGATATCGCTTTGTCTCAGGCAATTTATCCAAAAGGAAACCCGAATTACAGTCTAAGTGTCGAAGAAGATTTAGCCAACATCAAAAATGCAACCCTTGATGAGGTAAAAGCATTTCATAAAAAATATTTCGGTCCTGCCTCGATGCATTTGGTCATTGTGGGAGATACCGATGGAGCTAATTTGAATGCTTCTTTGAAAAAATCATTCAAAAACTGGAATGGAGGTATTTCAGAAACTTTAAAATTTGAAGAAGCCCAAAAAGCATCCCCAAAAACAGAAGTCGTTACAATTCCTGAAAAACCAAGTGCCGAATTGTACATCGGGCAATACACAGGTCTCAAAAGAGCGGATGCTGATTATATTCCGTTTTATATTGCCAATTATACTTTAGGAGCAGGTTTCGCAGGACGTTTGATGCAGACCGTTCGTGATAATGATGGACTAACATACAGTATTTCATCTGGTTTAGGAGGAAATATCCAAACTGGCGGTTACTGGATGGTGAATGCTTCTTTCAATCCGTCATTATTTCAAAAAGGACTGGATGCGACAATGGTTCAGGTAAATAAATGGGTAAAGGATGGCATTACTGCAACAGAATTAGAAAATAAAAAGACAAATTTAATAGGAAGTTTTAAAGTTGGAATGTCTACCACAAGCGGAATGGCAAGAACGATTTTGAGTTTTATCGAAAGAGGTTTGGAGCCAAATTACATCGACCAATATCCAAAAGATATTGAAAAAGTTACTTTGCAACAGGTGAATGATGCTATTAAAAAGTACATTCAGTTAGACAAAATGATCATCATCAAATCTGGTTCGCTTGATAAGGACGGTAATCCTTTAAAATAATGTATACTTAGTGTTTCATTTTTACAAAATCAGGGTTAGTTAATTATTTTGTTGAAAGGCATAAAAGAGCTGTTTCCTGACAGCTCTTTTTTTTAAAAGCACTAGAAAAAGGTTAGTGAAAATCTGCTATATCTGCCAATCTGTGTAAAAAAATCAGTAATTTAAGAAATTGATGTTCCTTCTGAGTTCATTCGGTTTCGCTCAGGATAAACTTAGTAGAACGCTTTAAAGTTCTAAAAAGGTTTCGACTCCCTCAGCATAACAGTTATATAGTTAAGGCATTCTTTTTTAGGAGTGTTTTTTTGTTTTTTAGTAAAATGTTTCAGGAGCAGTACGGTTCAGGACAGTTTTGTTGGTGTAATGGGATAAGTTTGTGAATGATAATTATTTACAGCTCAAATATTGTCAGAATTTATTACTAAAAAAACGATTGATTATGAATGAGGTCACAATTGATTGTGTTGTTTTCGGCTACGAAAACGGAAGCTTAAAAGTGCTTTTGTCCAAAGAGAATAAAGGAGTAGGCACAAAATGGGGACTTATATCAGGAATTGCAAAAGATGAAAAAAATACAGATGAGGCTGCCTTAGAATTACTGAATGAATTTGGCAGTTTTAAAAATGTGTCATTAAAACAGCTAAGAGAAGGAGTAGAAGTTAACTCTCAGGCATTACGCTATTATACCGTTATAAACATAGAAGATTACAGGGTGAAATTTGGTGTAGTAGATTTGTATCAAAGATGGTTCCTGACTACAGACATACCGGATTTAATTCACGATCATAATTTAATTTTAGATTATAGTTTGTATCAGTTAGAGGTTTGTATGCGCCAGTCACCGGTTGGTTTTAATCTTTTGCCGGAGAAATTTACCATATCAGAACTGATGAATCTTTATAAAGGGGTTCTGGGTATAGAAACGGACAAAGAGAGTTTTAGCAGAAAATTTTTAAAAGAAAAAGTCTTAGTTCCTTTGAAAGGAAAAAAAGAAAATGTTTCTGATAAAGCCGATAAACTTTATAAATTTAATACAGCATTTATTGGAAAAAGTGCCTTCAGTGATTTAGTTTGGGAATTTTAAATAACCCAAAAAATTTAAATAACCTTTTTAATGCTTCGCCATCCCTGATAGAAAAAGTATTCTTTTGGTTACTTTCTTTAAGCTCATGAAGATATAGAGGAGACTGCAAGAGCTCATGAAAAACAAAAACCTTAGCAGTAATTAGTTTTAGTACTAAGGTTTTTTATTTTTTTAAAAGCTATTCTCTTTTAAAATAAAGGTTTACCAGTTAAACGGTAAGTACCAATTGTTAACATTCATTAATTTAGAGCGTACTTCGTCTGCTTTGCCATTTCCTTCACTAAGTAATTTTTGATAAACCTTGTCAGCTAAAAAGGCAGGGTCATTTCGGCGTAAAGCTACACGAACTAAATCTTCCCAGCGGTTTCCTTCGTATGCCAATTCTAAAGCATCTTCCTGAATAATGTTATTTTCGGTGGTAATTACATCGTCCCCGACAGCTCCAGCAGATTTTAGGTAAGCACGACCACGAATCCCGGTATTACGATGCCAGTTGTCTCTATAAAACGGAAAATCTCCCATACGGGCATTAAAATCATAAGGAAATGGTAAAAAGGTTTGTTGAACATTTGTTAAGTCAGTAGGTGCAGGATTTGGAGTATATGTTGTTCTTATACCGTTATTCAAAATTGCAAAAGCTACTTTTTGCTGGTTGTCTCTGTTGGCTGCTTCTGCATAGCGAAGGTGTAATTTTGCAGCACGGTATAAAAACCATTGTCCTTTTGTATTGGCAATTCCGGTTGAAGCTACTGCTTCGCTGCTATACAAATATTTCATAATAACGGGATCGCCATTTACGATGTTGTAAGTAAATTTTTCTCCACGGGCATCATAAGGGAAATTGTTAGCTTGTGTTTGGTTTTTCCACAATTGAATAGCGCTTTGTGAAGGTTTCACCAAATAATCGCCATTTTTATTAGAAAACAAAGCAATAAAAGGATTTTTTGGTGCAAAATTGTTTTCAAAAGGTAGAGACCAAATCCATTCGGTGTTCCATAGTACATCTCTGTCTCTGGCAAAAATAGATCTCCAGCCCTGCGTATTATTATTGACTAAGGATGTGGCATCAGCTTCAAAGTTTCTTCTATAGCCAACTGCTAAATCGTCGTGACTCTCAACTTCTGAAAACTTTATACGATATATATTAAAACGTTCGGTATCACTGGCACTATTAGAGGATGTTTCCATCACATTTTTGTAATAAATGGCAGCTTTGTTATAGTTTCCTTTCCAAAGATATAAATCACCCAGAAGACATTCTTTGTTGATAAAGAATTTTTGGGTGTAGTAACCGTCAATGTTAATCATTAATGAACTGGTTGTTTCGTACACTTTCTTGTAAGGCAGGTTTTCTGTAAATGTAATAAGTTCATCCAATAATTGATTGAAAGGTATTTTTGGATATTTGCCAATATTTTTTACATCATCTATAGTTTCTATAGGATCAGTAATGTAAGGTACGCTTCCGTAGTGAATTCCTAATTGTAGGTACACCCAACTGCGAATCGCTCCAATATCAGAGTAGCGTTGTGCGTACTGTTCTTGTGTAAAGCGCTTTTTTTCGAGCATCATGTCGAAATTTTTAAGCACATTATTACAGTTTTGAATCACTACATAAAAATCTTTAGGATTTGCATAAGGGTTATTTGCTGAAACATTGTGTTCTGAAATTTCTTTCAGGTAAGGACTTGAATTTCGGGTTGTCGCCATCAAGTCTGCACGCATTTCATTTAGAATAACGTTTTTTTCTGCAAGTGCCATAAATTTTCCATATACGCCTATTACAGCAGCATCGGCATCATATATATTACGGTACATTTGCTCTTCAACAAGTTTGTCTTCAGGCTGTACATCTAAATAGTCTGAACAGGAGCTCAGGCCAAATACGAGAGCCATCACCCATAATACGGTGCTTTTTTTTGTTTTTGTACTAATTGTTGTTGTCATCTGTATGTTCTTTCTATAAGTGTAAATAATTAAAGGCCTAAACGCAATCCTAACTGGAAGCTTTTAAACTGAGGTGCTAATCCTGTATCTGCTCCCTGTCCAAATATAGAGGAGGTAGGGCTAAATTCAGGGTCATATCCAAGATAATCTGTAAGGGTAAACAAGTTATTGGCTGTAGCATAAATTTTTATCGCCTTGATATAGTTCATTTTTTCTACATTAAAATCATATCCTAATACCAAAGTTTTCAGTCTTAGATAAGATCCATCTTCAATCCATCTATCAGAAAAATCAGCATTACCCATTGGGTCTCCCCATGTTGCTTTTGGCATATCTGTTTGTTGTCCTTCGGCTCTCCAGCGGTTAGCTACAGCAACGCTTTGATTTTCGTAGCCGCTCATTTTTTCCAGATTGTAACGTACGCCATTGTAAAGGTCGTTTCCTACTGAGAAAGTAAACAATCCCTGAAGACTGAAGCGTTTGTAGGTAAAATTAGTCGTAAAGCTCCCTGTTAAATCCGGGTTTGGATTACCAATTACCATACGGTCTTTATCATCAATAACCTTATCTCCATTAGTATCTGTAAATCTCATATCACCACCTGAAAAAGAAACAAGCTCACCATTTGTCAAACGTCTGGATAATCCATCAGCCTGAGCTTCGCCAGTAGTGGAGTAAACTCCATTTGTTTTTAAACCATAAAATAAGTTGGCATCATGTCCTACAGATGTAATGTAGGTAGCTCCGCCAAATTGCGTAAGGATATCTCCGTTTGGAAGACTTAGTACTTTATTTTTATAAGTAGCTAAATTTACACCAAAATCAAAAGTGAAATCAGGAGAACTAACAACACGGGCATTCAAAGACATCTCAGTACCCAAAGTTTTCATTTGACCACTATTAGATACCACGTAATCAAAACCGCTCAATCCGCTAACAGATTCGTAAACAATCATATTGTCGGTTTTCTTTCCGTAAAAATCCATAGAAAGATTGATACGTTCGTTGAATAAACCAAAGTCAGCACCAAAATTGATTTTTTTAACAGTTTCCCATTGCAGGTTTGGGTTTCCAATGTTGCCGCTTACTAAACCTTGTACGCCTAATAAATTTTGAGAAACATAATATTTTTGAGCTGTAAAGTTTCCGATGTCATCATTTCCGCTTTCGCTAATGGTTCCTCTTAATTTAAAATAATTAATAGTTTTTGAATTTTTCATGAAATTTTCAGCAGAAACCATCCATGCTCCTGTTATGGCGGTCATAAGAGATAACTTGTTATTTCCGTTCTCTTTGTCTCCAAAACGGCTTGAACCATCAACAGCATAACTTGTAGTCAGGAAATATTTATCAAGATAATTGTAATTGGCACTAGCATACATGTTTAGCCAGTTCCACTCTCCCAAGGCTCCGCCTACCTGACGCAGTAAGTTAGATCCTGCACCTACACTGGTAAAGTCATCTGTTGCAGAGTTGTATCCTAAACCTAAGTCACTTTCAGAATCATTACTTTGAGTCCTAAAACCAAAACGAACATCTACTTTATGGTTTTCTTTAAATCTCTTAAGGTAATTAGCATAAATGTCGGTATAAATGCTATTGTAAATTTGCACTTCGCTACCTGAACGGTTTTTGGCTATTGCAGTCGGAAGGATAACATCGGCTACTCCTTTATCCGGAATAAAGAAAGATTCACGCTCTTTGTTATACGTAAGTCCAAAAAGAGCATTTACATTCCATGCATTATTGATGTTATATTTAAAGTTCAGGTTACCAAAGAAGCGGTAATTTTTGTTGATTCCAATTCCGTCATTAATGATGGCTCTTGGGTTACTTACATTAAAGTCGTCGGTATCAGCAAGGTTAGGAGAAAAATTTCCATTATCATCTACAGCATTTGGAGATAAGAATGGTGATTTTGTCAATGCCAGATAAATCGGGCTTGTTTTATAAGCAAATCCCTGATCTCTCTGATCCTGAAGGTTGTTGATGAAAGACATGTTTGCATCTACATATAGTTTTTCGGTTAGACGCAATGAAGCATTTAAACGGGTACTATAACGTTTTGATTCTGTATTTTCTACAATACCCTGATTGTTAAGGTATCCTACAGACAAGCCATATTTTGCAATATCATCACCACCGCGAACTTTAAGGAAATAGTTCTGGCTTACACTTGATTTGAAAACTCTATCCTGCCAGTTAGTCTGGTTATGGTATCTGTAATATCCCGGAATCGCAGGATTGTCGTTCAGATATGGAAGAGCAGAAATCTGATCTTGTGAAAGCCCGCGTGTAGCTTCTAATTGTGAAATATGTGTACGGTAAGCATCTGAACCCATAACCGGTAATTGGTCAGGAGTCTGGTTGGCGCTTCCGTACATGGTAAAGTCAATTTTTGTAGTCAATTCGGTTGGGCGTGTGGTGTTGATAATCAAAACACCATTGGCGCCTTTAGTTCCGTACAGGGCACTATCGTCTTTAAGGACAGTGATGTTTTCGATATCCTTAACATCTATATTGTCTAGTGGAGAAGAATTGTTGTTTTGAATAATTCCGGAGCCATAATCTTCATCATCATAAATCATTCCGTCAACGATAATCAAAGGTTTGTTTGATCCATATAAAGAAGTAAAACCACGCAAGGTAAGATAAGCACCTGATCCAGGAACTCCAGATCTTCTGATACTGTTTAATCCTGCCGTTCTCCCCTGAAGAAAGTCTCCAACAGATTCTTTAATAGGGCTTGACCATTGATTGGTCTTGAAATTTACTACCTCTACAGCCTTAGTACTTCCGTATTGAAGTTCTTCTCCCGTAGGCATATTGGCTACCTGATAAGTAGGGGAGTAATAGGCTTCATACAAGAAGATTTCTAAATCTCTATTTCTGTTTTTAATTGGAAAAACTTTGCTTTGAAATTCCTGTCCGCTTATAGTAAGTAGCGCTTCTAAATGAGGCACGTTTATTTCAAAACTACCATCATCATTGGTAATTGCTGCCGAGAAGTCTTTCACTACTACATTTATTCCTGATAGACCTCCTTTGGTTTTAGCATCTTTGACAATACCTTTGACCATAATTCCATTTTTTATTTTTGGAGCTGTGGTTACCTTTGTAGCTGTTGAATCCTGATCGGTTTGAGCGTATAAGGATACACTAAGGCTTCCGGCAAAGAAGATGGTTATCGCACAGGTCAGTTGTAAATTTTTTAACATATCTATTTTTATAAAATATTATTTAACGTCAGGAACAAATTTTAAATAATCAAGCGTGAGTGAATTGGTACCATCTGCAGTTGTAGGATTGGCTAACAGGTAAGTAGTTAAATCACCGGATTGTGTTATCTCAACTTCTCCGATAGGTACTTCTTCATAAAAATTTACGGCTACAGGGATGTATGGGAGATATTGTACTATTTTGTTATTAACTATAGCCACACGTTGTTGAAAAACAGTTGACTGAGTGTTTATTGCCATCCAGGATACCTTGTATTTAATGCTGTACATATCAGTAGCTACATAACGAATCTGAGCATTTGAAACTTTGGTGTTTATTACGAAGAGATCATTAAATGCAACACCAAGCGGATTTTTAAGATCGCGATACATCATCTTGCTTCGTAAATCAGAAGGGAAGTAGCCTGCATTTTTTTCTCCCTGAATTATAGTTGGAACCAAACGATCTTTTAAAGGAACCTCCATTTTTTTCATACGGTATACAATTCCATTACTCAAAACAATAGGTTCTCCTACAATTTGAGATTTGTTTATTGGAACCTTAACGCCAAAACGGGTAGTTAACTCGCCTGGTAATTCATTTAGCTTATACGCTTTTGGGAAAACCATATCCCTAACCGTAAAATATCTTGAATAAATAGTAGTGGAATCAATAGTAGGTTTGTTTGTTGTTTTGTTTAAATAGGGTTTAAGGTTATTAACTTCAGAATTAAATCCTTCATCTTCAATTAAAAACATTGTATAAGAATTCTTTTCGTTCTTTACATTGTATACATTCTTTAAAAAAGAGTTGCTTAGAGAATCTGCAATCACTCCCGGGGTTGTGTTATTTCTTTTTGCAATACTGTCTGAAGTATAGATGTAAAAATCATCAAGACTTACTAGATAATTACTCATCGAAGAAGAACCTGTCTGTGACTTGATATATTCCCAAATATTCTTTTGTGGTGTAAGAATGTGATTGATAACGTGAAAAACACCGTTTTTTGCATAATGATCTGCAGAAACTATAGTAGCGTCAGAGATTAGATTATTTCCTTTAAAAGTTAAATACTTTTCACTCAGCATTTTTATTTGTACAGTTTCTTCACTTCTTGCAGAAGAATAAGCAGTCAATGTAATGTGGTTGGCTACAAAAGCAGACAAGGCTTCGGGATTATTAAGAATCGCAGCGTCAAGTTGGGCAATAGCTTCATTAGAAGGGGCAAAAACCGTATACGTTTTAGAGGCAGACAAAATTTTGTCATATCCTGTTTTAGTTAATAGCTCTGCAAATTTTGAGGTTTGTGAAGTATTTGTAATAGCTTCAGTAAGGGTTGAATTGAGGTTTTCGTCTCCATTACTTTCGCGATCTGACCAAGGGTCAGAGCACGAAAATAAAGTGACTGTCAGCATGCTAACAAGGAATGTTTTATAATTTATTTTGAATGTGATCATTTTTAGTGATTAAGTTTTTGATTAGAATGCTTTTCTATTTATTAGGATCGGTAAGCGGGCCGGCAAATCCATCTCCGCCTGATTTTAATCTAGGATACAGCTGATCCATATCTATAGGTCTAAATTCTACAACATCCAACCACGAAAAATCACCCGGACTTGAAAGTGATTCAAAAGTGATGGTATGACGGCCTGTTGTTTGTATGTCAACAATACCACAAAGTCTGGTGTTGAATCGGTTTGTTAAAGGGAAGACATGATTTTTGTACCCTTGTGATTCTAAAACTCTTTCGTTTAAAGTAACATTCCCTTGTTCCTGAAAGTTAATAAGTCTTGGAAGTGCTATACCATCAACATAAACTCTTACGATAGGGTTTTTAGTACCTTTGTATCTGTAAGCGACCCAGACTTTGTATTTCCCTTTTATGATTACAGGAGTCTTGAAGGCCATATTTTGCACATAGTCTTTTCTAAGTTTAGCTTCGACTATATCGGCATGCCATGCACGATCCTGATAGCTGGTGCTTCCTTTGACAGCGCATACATAAGTTATTTTGTCATTACCATCCCAGGTCACCTCACTAAATAATGATTTCTCAAGAGTTACCCAATTGCCCGGTTTTCTAAATATAGCACTTAATTGCATAAATTCGGGCTGGTCAGCCAGGTCAAAATAAACAGGGGCAGGGTTTCTTTTTTTAATAAAGAAATTTTGTTCAACAGTATGAACTACTCCATTTGATGCCGTAACATCACTTGTCGGACGATTTACAGGGATTCCTTTTTCTAAGACTCCGTTAAAAGTTTCTTCATTTAATAAAACAGTACCTGTACTCATTTTGACACTAATTACTTCCAGCGGTGCTTTGGTTTCTAATGATGGAGTAATAGCTAAATCAGCTAAATATTGAAGCTTAGGTAAAATACGATAACTTACAAAAAGATTTAAACTGTCCTGAGGATTCAAAGGATCGTGCAAGTGGCTGTATTTTGTTTTTAAATCTTCAAGACTGTTGATTCCGGCAGCTTTAAATACCTCATTTGTTTCACTTAAAACAGTCAGGTGACCGGTAAGTGTTTTTTTTCCTTCCACAGTTGTTTCTGTTAAAGGCTGGTTTAATTTATCATACCATCCTGTTGCTTTTAATGCTTCTGTAAATAAAGAAAGGGATTCATTTTCTTCTATGGTCTGCGCTAAAGTTTTATTGGCAACGCGCAATACTTTGTCTATTACATGTATGATTCCGTTTCCTACTGATACATTTGAAGAGGTAATTCGGGCTGTTTTATTAACCGTTATACTCGAAGAACCTCCAATATTAGCAGCACCTGTAATAAGGAATTGTCCTTGTTGGCTTGGAGTTGCAATTTTACCATCTGTGAATGAAGTTGTAGCCACTTCCTGATCAAGGATATGGAGTTTTACTAAATCCTGTAAATCCTTAAGAGGAACATCTTTAACAGAAGCTGCACCAACATCTGTTAAATACTGTTTTACAGCAGTATTTGTTGGCAGAAATAAAGTATATGTACCATAAGTGTTCATAAACGAAGAGTAATTCGTAATTTCTAACATTTCCAAAAACATGGAATACTCATCATTTTGTTTTAAAAAGTCAGTAATGTTTACTGTTACATCTGTACGCTCATTGATTTTCTCAGGAGTACAGTTGAGAAGTGCCAGGGTTAAAAAAACCGCTAAAGTAAGTCTCATCAATTTTGGTAGTGTGGTGTATCTTTTCATGACTTAATTATTTATAAAATGGGTTTTGAACTAATGCTTTATTGGTATACAATTCGTATTCATTAATTGGTAAATAGTGACTATCAGGATCCTGAAGTTTAGCCAGGATAGATTGCAATTGATCTGCCGGAGCGCTTATCAATGCCATATTCGTCAATAAATCTAAGCGTTCATAATTATTTCTTCTGGCATTTCGTAAAACATCAAACCAGCGTTTTCCTTCATAAGCTAATTCGCGTGCGCGTTCTGCTAATAGATAATCAGTTACCTCTGCTTTGTTTACAGGATTTACATTCTCATGGGTTTGACTGATGGCCCTGCGTTTGGTGCGGATTTCTTCGATAATAGCAACAGCCTCATCTCCTCTTTCTAATTGGATTAAAGCTTCAGCTTTTAAAAGTAAAACATCTGAATATCTGTAAACAAACCAGTGTGTGTCTGATTCAGACAAAGTCTTGTAAGAGTCCATGTTAAGACCTGTAAACTTATAGATTTGATTTGTTCCTGGTACCAATGCGCATCTTTGACCGCGAACATCAAAATTGTTAGCATCTGCAAAGTCAATTCCAAAAACATCTTCTAAAACTCCGGAAGAAGCTATGAATTCCGGTCTTTGCGTAAACATATCGTAAAAAGGATTCAGGTTTTGTGTAGAATATTGAAATTCAAAGATACTTTCAGTAGTATTTCCTACTGCAAATACTCGGTTGAACCAGCTGTTGGAAGCAGAAATTAATTGAAACTTACCTGAATTTTCTACTTTTTCAGCCGCAGCAAGAGCTTCTGTATATTTATCCATCCAAAGATAAACATCAGCCTGCATGGCGTTAATAGTATAAACAGTAATTCTTCCTTTGTCAGAAGGTATATTTCCATACGTGGTTACAGCATATTCTTCTGCTAAAGCCAGGTCTTTGATTACTTGTTCAAAAATTTCATTCTGTGGTGTTTTGGCCAATTGAAAATTATCTTTATCCGAAAGCGTTGCATTCAATTTAAGAGGTACATCCTTAAAAGTACGAGCCAGCGTAAAGTATAAATAAGCTCTGATAGCCAAAGCTTCAGAAAGATAATTGTTCAGCTGGGTTTGTGTCAGGGTCGGGTCGCTATTTTTTACTGCTGGAGCCAGTTCAATAACAGTATTACAGTAATTTATAGTTCTGTAAAATGCTGACCAGCTCGTTAAATCATTTGATGACAGGATGTTTGAGGTGGTAATATCTCTCTGGTCGGGAGTAGTATTGGTTGCAGGAGATATCATATCAGCTCTAATTTCGCCGTACATAAACAAATATTCGCTGATATTGTAATCAGTTCCGTCTGTTGGGGTTTGTCCTGCCGGTGGTCTTTTTAATAAAGAAGAGTAGATACCAATAACGGCAGCCTGAATATCTTCTTTGGTTTGCCAGAATTCTTCACGTACAATTCCGTCTTCAGGGCGTAAATCTAAATAATCGTCACACGATGTTACGGTAACAAAGATTAGAAGGATTGCTAATATAGATTTTATTTTAGTTCGCATGATCAATTTTATTTAGAAACGTGTTATAATACCTAATGAGATACGGCTGGTAGGAGGGGTTCTTGAGTTATCAATTGCCATTCCGAAAGGACCTGAAGACATACTAACTTCTGGGTCCTGACCTCTGTATTTTGTCCAGGTATATAAGTTATCTGCAGTTATATATGTTCTTATTTCGTCCATTCTAAGTTTTTTTAATGCTTTTTTTCCTAAAGAATAGCTAAAAGTAACTGAACGAAGACGAACAAACGAAGCATCTTCTACATATCTGTCAGATCCTAACCAGTTATATCCTGCTCCGTAAACGGCTCTTGGCATATTGGTTACATCACCCGGATTACGCCATCTTGATAATGTTGCCGTACTTTGATTATCCCATCCGTACATATTGGTTGTTCTCATGTCTGTTCCGTTTACGATGTCATAATTCAGACGGAAGTTAAAGAACAGTAATAATTTGAACTGATTATTGAAGGTGATGTTTGGGCCAAATCCTCCGTTAAGTTTAGGGTTACTGTTTCCTAAATAAACCACATCACGACTGTCTATATTACCATCTTTATTGATGTCTTCGTAAATAGCATCTCCAGGCTGAAAGGTGTAATCGGTATTTGGGTAATTAAAACGCATATATACCAATTGCCCGTTAGGTCCTGTAATAGGATTTCCATTGGCATCTTTGGCAAGAGTAGCATCTTTATCTACATATACGCCCTTGTATTTATATCCGTAGAATGAACCAAATGGATTGTCTTTTTGAAGGAAGCGTTTGTATTCTCCGTTACGATCCGTATTTCCGCTTTCATTTGGAAAATATTCCGAAATTTCGCGAATCATGTTTTGATTACTGGCAATGTTAAAGTTGAACTCGACTTTCCATTTGTCTGTTTTTACAGGCGTAGTAAATAAACCAATTTCCCATCCCTGATTATCCATGGTACCCACATTTTGGTCCATTTTGCTGTATCCTGAAACCGAGGTAACATCAACGTTTTCGAAAATCATGTCTTTTGTTGTGTTTCGGTAAACTTCTACGTCCAGTTGAACACGTTTGTTAAACATTTGAAGATTGAATCCTAAATTTTTTCCGATAAGTGTTTCCCAACGTAAATTACTCAATTGAATATTTTGTGGATATACCCCATTAAGCCCTAAATAGTCAGATGGATAATTTCCGTATACATTATAATAACGGTAATCATATTTAGGTGCTCTTCCTGATTCTCCATAACTTAATCTCAAACTCAAATCGTCAATCCAGCTCACGTTTTTCATAAAAGATTCTCCTGAAACTCTCCAACGGGCAGATGCTGATGGGAATAGTCCGTATCTGTTTTCCTGACCAAATCTTGAATTTCCATCTGCACGTAAACCTACGTTTACAATGTAACGATCTAATAATCCGTATTGTGCATTTAATAAACTACCTACAGTTCTGGTTTGGCTGTTACTGGTATATAAATTCAATTCTGAATTTTGTGTTCTGGACGGATTTGACGGATCTGTAAGTAATGAAGATGCTGTGTTAGAGGTTATTACCTGATGAGACTCATAGCGTGAATCGTTCGACTGCAAAGATAAAAGTACAGATAAATTTTGTTTTTCACCAAAATCAGGAGTATAAACAAAATTGGTTTTTGTTGTAATATTAGCCATATCCACATCAACATCTGATGCACGGTTCACTACAGTTTCTGTAATAGGTCTTCCTGTGGCATTTTGAGGTAAAAAAGATTTTGCTTTTGTACTGTTAAAATCAAATTGTAAATCAAATGTCGAGATGAATCTTTTTGGTACAATGTCAACATTTATATTAAAGTGAGGTACAACTCTGTTACTTACCTGATTGTTAGTAGCAAATTCTGCCATAGCAACAGGGTTGTATGTGCCTGGATATCCTCCCTGAACGTTTTGTGCCGGTGAGAAAAAATTAGGGGTAAGCACACCTGTTTGGTCATATTCAAAAATACCCATATTAGGCATTTTTCCGTAAGAAACACTTCTAAGTAAATCTTTATCACTTCCTGAGAAATTATTCACGTAGTTACGGTCTGTACTGGAGAAAGTGTAGGCGATGTCGGTTTTAAAACGAATACGGTCAGAAACCACATAATCTAAATTTAAACGTGTACTGATACGCTCAAAACCAGTACCAATAGTAACCCCTTTAGAGTTGTAATATCCTACAGAGGTATAATATCTTGCTCTTTGCCCACCTCCTTGCAAAGACAGGTTATGATCTTGTATAAAACCAGTCTGAGAAATTGCTTTTGTCCAATCTGTATTATTGCTGTAGTTTTTGTAGTAATAAACTTCCTGAGGATCGTATTGAAACTCTTTAATATTTTGTGTATTCAAAGGAACTCCGTTTCGGTTCATGAATTCTTCCGGAATCAATTGTGAATATTGGTCACCACTTAACATTGGCAGCGCATCCGGAACTTTTGAACGGGTACCTACAAAAGAATAATTAATTTTTGGCGTACTGATTCCACCACGTTTTGTATTGATGATAATAACACCACCAGCAGCGCGTGAACCCCACAAAGCAGTTGCGGCAGCATCCTTATCAATTGTAATGGTATCAATATCAGAAGGAGCAATATTTAGTAATGCAGCATAACCATCATCATCGGCGGTTCCAAAGTTGAAATCTGCCGGAATTGAGGTTTCGTAAGGCATTCCGTCCACCACGATTAATGGGCTGGAAGAACCAGAAATAGAAGAGGATCCCCTAATCTTGATCTGCATTCCTGCACCTGGATCTCCACTAGATGCAATGATATCTACCCCCGCAATACGTCCCTGCAATTGTTCGTCAATAGAAGCGGCTTGTGAATTGGCTATATCGGCTGCTTTAATAGTAACCGAACTGGTTGTTTTATTTCTGTCAGCAATATTTAGCAAACCCGTTTCCACCTTTTTTTGTCCTGTGACAACGACATTGTTTAAAGAGGTAATAGTAGATACTAAGGCAATTTTTATTGTGGTTTTGCCATTAACAGCAACTACTTTAGATTTATATCCGATGTTTGTAATTAATAGTTTATTGTTTGGGTTTTTAAGGTGTATCGCAAAATTTCCGTCGATATCAGATAAAACACCTCCAACAGTACGGTTTTCTGAGTCCTGCTCCACAATAGTAGCAGAAGGAATTGGTAAATTATCACCTGAATCGACAACTTGTCCACGAACCAGTGTACCCTTAGAGTCCTGAGCAAAAGATGGAAATGCTGCCAGAATAATCAAGGCAAACGAAAAACGGTAAATTAAATTGGTTAGATTTTGTTTCATTTTTATTCCGTATATGAAAGATAGTTGTCTACTAAATGGATTAAGGTTCTGTCAGCTAAGTTGTTGCTCTTGTTTGCGATGAAGGTTGCTGTAGTGTTTTTTTTACCAATAAAAGAGAGTGCTCCTTTGTCGCTTATAACCGTTACATAAAGCTTCTCATCTCGGTCATCTTTCAGTAGAGTTTCTACCTGACCTGTTACATTACCATCGTCAGAAACTGTTTTAGTTGCCAAAATATGATACTTTATAAAATTGACAACCAGATCCTGTTTAAATGTTTCTGTTGGTGCGAAATCTGGTACTCCAGTAGTCACATTCCCTGGCAGTAATCCGGCCTTTACGGCCTTTACGATAGCAGCATTATTAGGAACTATAATAGTGTAAGCTGTTCCAAGATCTACTCCTGTAATTTTATCAGCTACAGAATTGTAAATACTAGAATTTTTCAGATAACTATAAAAGTTGAAAAATTCAGAACCTGCATCTGAAGCTAATTTTTTAAGATCTACACCTGGAGATTCTTCGCTAAATTCAAGTAAGTTGTCAATATAATAAGTACGTCCGTTTTGCTGGTCTTCGTATCCAAGAATATTAGCCATATTTGCTTTAACTTCATTTCCTGCGGCATAAACTCTATTGTTGTTCCATTTGATGTATTCTCCCGGGATATCCATATCTCCTGAACGAATAATCCCGGAGCCTGATAAATTATTTAATTCTCCTTCAGGAGTTGGAACAATACAGTTATACAAGACACGCATTAAGCGCAGTCTGGAATCAACTGCACTTGCAGGTGTACCACCATTAGGCGGAGTATACATCCATTCTGATCTGGCTGTATTATAATCATATCCAAGGGAACGCAGTACAGTATCCGAAGGAAGAAACAAAGTATATTTCTGATTGATATTACTGATAATTTCTCTGTATGAAGTACCGTCATTGAATAATCGTGTTGCCAAAGTAAATTTAGGATCCAGATAAGCAGAGGTATAAACGCTATAAAACAAATTAGAGGCCTGCACTTTATTAGTTCCGTAAAAGAATCCATTGCTTAATACTTTAGCTTCTTTAACATCAGTACTTATGTTAAATCTTAAATTCTCATCCAGTGCATTGTTATAAGAACCAAATTTTGATGGCCATACGGCGCCAGTTACCATATGTGCTTTTAGTAAATCCTGAAAAACATATTTAGGCAGTTGATCCATTGTAAAGTTTTTAAGCAAAACTTCGTCAATAAATTTTTGAAAAGAAGTATTATCAGGAGCAATTAAAGTATAGGCGTCACTTTGCCCATCATTATCCATTTGCTTTAAGAAGTTTTCATTATTAAGAGAATATGGCAAACCGGCATCATACATTTTTACGTAAACATCATCCCCTTTGCCTGTGTAATTACGATAAGTGGTTGTAGCTCCCTGATTAAAAACATAAGTTACAAGATTCTTCTGTATCAACTCACGAAAAAGGCTATACTGACTATTGTTTTCTAAATACTGATCTAAATTCACCAATGGAAGAGAAACCTGACTAACTTCTTGAATTACACCATTCTCGGCAATGATGTCGGCTTCCTTTATTGATCCTCCAAGAACATTGAAATCGGTGTAGGTTGAGTTTGGAAAAAAGAATTTATAGTCATTCGAATTTAATCCTTGTGCAGCAAAATACTCTTTTTCAAAATAAGTGATATACTTATTGTTATTGTCTCCTGAGATATAGTAGCTGGTACCTCCGGTATTGTTTCGATTAGATCCTACAACAACCATTGGCTTACCGTTAATCGTTTTATTTACAAACCCGTCATAATATGCTGTTCTTCTTCTAAAAGCGTTGTCCACAAGCCATCCTGTTGAAGATTGATAGTCTGATAGCTGCTCTGTTCGGAAAGCATTATAAATAAGTGCATATCGAACAATTTTTCCAGCGGTTTCAGCATCAATTTTGTTTACATCTGTAATACCCTGCTCCTGAAAAAATTTGGTAAAAGCCTCATCATTAGGGGCCATCATAGTCCAGTATCCTGCTTTGCCTAAGATGTCTTTGTATCCTGCTTTTTCAATTAAAACCAGAAGATTTTTAAAATTACCGCGGGCTTGAAGTTGCTGATAAATAGGTGGCTCTAAGGAATCTGGTCGAGCATAGTAGTCATCATAAGCGTCCTTACTGCAGCTTGACAGGAGGACTAAAAACGAGAAGACAAGTAATTGGTGTATTTTTTTCTTCATTCTTGGTTAATTTAATATAGTGAAAGTCTAAATTGGTTTTAACTTTTTTTTAGTAAATACGGATAGTCAAACCTAAAATCTTCTGTTGCTAATTCTATCCTGCACTATCCTGCATTTTTTTTGTATGTGTTTTTTATATTTGTATAAAATGCATATAATATAATTTATATGTTAATATTTGATAAATATATAAATGCAGTATTTGTAAGGGCTGACTAAGGTTGTTGATTTTGAGTTTTAATAATTTTTTATGATTTTATCATAGTCAGAATTTTGAAAAAAAGTACAGCGAAAACGTTTTTTTTTAAACCGTTGAGTGGTTTTTATAAAGAAAATTCAGATAGGATGATGTTGTGAATTATTTAACATAAGTTTATTTGAAGCAAAAACAGTAAAAAGAAGCAGTTTAGCATCGCAAAAATTGAGTAAAAACAGAAAAATGAGTCTGTTTGATGAAATTAGGAATAGCAGGCAATAAAGAAGAAATACCTGCGAAATATGACTGTAGTTTTTTGAATAAAAAAAACAATAATTGGGTTGATTTTCAGAATGCCGAAATAAAATTGGCAAAGCAACAGACTTTCGATTTTGAACAATCTGTTGTAGTAAAATTAAGGACAGTAAGAAGCTGTTCTCAGTTATAGGACTTCTTGAATTTTAGGCACTATACGCTATCTTTTGAGTTTGGGATGTGTTCATGCTTAAGTTCTGAGATGTATGACACGGCATTATTTCATCAGTAAAAAGCCCCCAAGTAGTGTCTGACTTTTTGAGGGCAGTTAAAAAAAAAATACAGGTTTCGGCAGAAGTATTTTTAAAGACTTCTTACGCAGTTTCCAGTTGATTTTCTATTTCTTCTTTTATCACATCTTTATATTTGGCAAGTCCTATTCCTATTATGGGAATGGCTAATTTTCCAATAGCAGAAGCAGCTTGTTTTTTACCCTTCTTATCCAGATAAGCTGATAAAAGTAAGGAGCCAAGAGCACCAATAAGGATATAACTGCCTGGTACATCTGCAATTTTGCTTTCAATAAGTTCTCTGATTTCCTCAAGGTTTTCCTTGTTGATTAAGTTTTCCATAATTGTATATATTAAGTGATCTTTAATTCTTTATTTTAAAATTACGGGTATTACACTTATTTCATTTATATAATCCGAATAAGGGATTACATAATTACATGCAATATTCTTTTTTTAGATGATTTATGGGTTTAAAGTTTAAAATGATAAAGGTGGAATCAAACCGAAATTATCCTCAAAAGAATATTTTTATTCTTTCTTCCCCGGATTAGAAATTTTAAAGTTGCCCGGGTTTAAAATTTATAAAAAATGTAATTTGACGATTCTTGGACGAAAAATAATGCTGAAAAATTCCAAAAAACACGTTCCATTTTATAATATGGAACGTGTTTTTTTTAACTGTCTGATTCTCTTTTCTAAATTTGAGGGAATTAAAAATGTCATTTTGCACATTTTTTTTTTAAAGTGAAACTCTTTTGTTTTTTATAGAATATGTAATAAGATATTCATTGTGTGGTAGTTATTGAGCAAGTTTTACGGATTGGAGAAGTGCTTCTATGGTTTACTTTTTCTTCTAATTTGATTTTCCTCTATACGAATTGATTTTACAAATTTGAATAGTCCTGGTTGTAAAATAATACGAATTTATATACACAGGCTGATTAGTTATTTATTGTAACCCACATTTAATGAGGTAAATAAGCTGGCAAAATTATATGTAGCAAATTATAATCTGGAACAAAATAAAATGATTAAAACCTCTTCACTTTGTTTATAAAAGTTAAATTTATTCTGCAAAAAGTTTTTTTGAAAAGTGTACCCTGTCATGTGTACCTGGATCAATATTTAAAATTTTCTGGCTGATCGTAATTTTAGCTTTAATAATTAATTTAGTGATAGGATTAAATCGCCAAAGTAATAGTCATAATCATACCTAATTCAATTAAATATGTCTCTACCTAAAGAATTACATAGTTCAAAATTTGAGCAGTATATGGAGTCTATAAAAATAATGTATCTAATTGATGACAGGTTTAAAATGATCTGTGATCAGTACTGTATTAGTAAAATAAAGGCAGAAAGAAATAAGCAAAAAAGCGAAAAATACTTGTATCAGCAGTTGGAAAACGAAAACTTATCACAGGAATTAGAAGAGGAGATTTTGTTTTACATTATTAAAAATATGTAGTCTTAGAGCTTTGATGTTAATATTGTTTTGGTTTTGATTAATAATAAGTTATGTGGTAATTACTATGAAAAAATTCTTTCAACAAGCTGAGCGTAATTTTATCTCCGGAGCGCTGGTATTGCTTCCATTAATTGTTTTTTTTGTGATAATGCAGAAAATCTGGTCATTTTTCCAGAACTATGGCGAGAAAGCGGCTCATTTACTTAGGCTGGATGATATATTAGGTACTGCAGCAAGAGATGTTGTTGGTGGTTTCTTTTTGATCGTACTGATTTATTTCAGTGGCTATTTAATGCGACTGGCTTTTCTGAAAAAATTCACCAGCTGGATTGACAATCAATTGATGATTTTTCTGCCAGGTTATGAGAAAAACAAAAAGATAGCGGAAGAGAAATTAAATGCTAAAGTAAAAAAAATAAATACTGACGTTCCAATATTACTAAAATATGGAGATTACTGGCAGCCTGCTCTGTTGAAAGAAGAGTCAGATCAGGAAAAAGCTCTTGTTTTTATTCCAGCCGTACCTTTTTCAGATCGCGGTCAACTTTATATAGTAAATACAAATCTTATAAAAAGACTGCCGCATACATCAATAGAAGATTTTCAGGCGTCATTAAAATCATTTGGTAAAGGAATTTTGGATTTTAACTAATTGTGAATCCATTAAACGTATTTTTGATAAATCATATAATCTTCTGCTGAAAACCGCTGCAATAAGCAATTGGGTATTAATTATAAAAAAAGCGGTTTGAATTTTTGTGATAGAGAAACGAAAAAAAATGTAGTTATAACCGTTTTTTAGAATAATTGTTTCCGATATAATTCTCTCTTGTAAATCACTCGAAATTACTAAAAATTACCATTAAAATTAATTTCACCCAAAGGATTAAATAATAACTTTACTTTTTTCTAAATTAATTATAAAATTATGATCAATTTCAAAAAACTACAGTTATTAGTTTTATTTGTTTTTATTTCATACAGCCATGCCCAGAAGTTTGTTAAGCCCGATAACACCAGAATCAATTACCGGGCAGGGTAGATGTTACAGCAGATTCCACTATGTTATACTGGCCGGGTACTACAGCAGGAATAACTTTTAAAGGATCGGGTGTTTCAGTAAAAATGAAGTCTTTTAAAGAGAAAGCATTTTTTTACGCCATAATCGACAAAGACGATAAAAAACCTTTTAAATTTGAAACAGATAATACCCTAAGAACAATACATATAGCCAAAGATCTGGGGCCGGGTATTCATACATTAGAAATATATAAACTATCGAATTCGACATCCGTAAATGTGTTTTATGGATTTGAAATTTATGGACAAACAAAATTATTGAAGAATCCGGATCATCGTACCAGAAAGATCGAATTCTATGGAAATTCCATTACAGCCGGACATGGTGTAGATGTTCCGGAAGGAGGAAGAGACTCGGGAATGCCCGAAGATTTCAATAATTATTATACCTATGCTGCTCTAACAGCAAGACACTATAATGCTAAGCCGTTTATTATTGCCCGCAGCGGAATAGGAATTACAGTAAGCTGGTTTCCTGAAATTATGCCCGAAACATACGATCGTACAGCACCGTTAGATCCTTTAAGTAAATGGGATTTTACAAAGTACACGCCGGATATTGTAGTGATTAATCTCTTCCAGAATGATTCCTGGATTGTAAACAGACCGGAACATGAACAGTTTAAGCGAAGATTTGGTACTGAGAAACCATCAGAAACTTTTATAATTCAATCCTATGCTGATTTTGTTCGTTCTGTTAGAAGCAAATATCCATCGGCGAGTATAATTTGCGCATTGGGCAATATGGATGCTACCAGATTTGGTTCCGAATGGCCTGGCTATATCCAAAAAGCTGTGAATCAATTAAACGATAAAAAAATATATACCTTGGTTTTTCCCTATAAAGAAAGAGGGAATCATCCTAATAGAAAAGAACAAGAGGCAATGTCAAAACAGCTGATTGAATTTATAGATCGTAATATAAAATGGTAAAATATTAAACAAACGGAAATCGTAAGTTCAGGAGCGAAACACTTGCACCCATTGTCATTAAGTTAAAGATTAAATGATAAAATGATTGTTGATTTCAGAAGTAAAAAACTCCTAAAATCAACAATCTAATATTTAGTCAAACCAAATCTGAAATCAAAAAACGTTAATAATCAATCTAAAATCTCTTGACTTAATAGCATTGCACTCGTATGCCAGCCTTTAGATTTTAATTTATAAATTTCGTTGCTGGTTATTGTTTTTTCAACCTTTTAAAATCCTGGATATATAAACCTTTAGCAGTATTGGTAGGGTTGAATGCAGCAAGATTACCAATGGACAAAGAAGGATTGGTGATTTTTGCTGTAGTTCGCATGGTTTGGCCTGTAATTAATTCGAGGGCTTTCTTCAAATAAGGATCTTTTACGTTTCCAAATTCAACCAGATTGAAGAAAGTGCTGTATGGATTAATTTCGTAATCAGGTGTAATTTTTGCTGGATTTGCGTCTTTGTCTTTGTTATAATATGAAAAAGTAATGGGTTGCAATTGCCATTTGTGAGTAGTGCTCCGATTGGTATAGGAGAGATAATCATAAGCAGGAGAATCGTATAGAGTGTTGGATCCTACAAATTTACCTACAGTTTCTTCGCCTACTGTGATTACGTTAATGTATTTTTTTAAACATTGTATGGTGAGCTCGCTGGCAGAAGCGGTTTGAAAACTTACCAGCACATATATTTTTGTCAAAGCAAGGCTGTTTATACTTTCTTCTCTCTGAAAAGTAGGTTCGTTATCAGTCAGGTTAAAAATTTTTACTTTTTCAGAAAGATTTTCATAGCCGTCTTCACTATTGTGTTTATTATTAAAGTCTAAGTAAATATAGGGTTTGTTGGTAAAGCTTCCGTTAATCATTTGTGCCAGAGCAACGGCAGTTTCTAATGAACCGCCTCCATTGTATCTTAAATCTAAAACCAATTCGTTAATTCCATCCGATTTCATTTTAGCGAAAGCCCCATTGAGTTCGTCATTATAATCGGATTTAAAAGCATTAAAAACCAGATAACCAATGTTCTTTGCTCCATATACTTTCTTTTCGTAATAAGCAATCGGATTTTCGTCAATTTCGGCTTTTGTTACAGTTACAGTTCCTGCTTTGTCTGTGGTTACTAAACTACCGTTTCTAATATCCACGCTTGCTGCCAAAGTAATGGTGAATTGCGTGTTTTCTAGTTGGTCATAATTACTTGCAGTAAGCTGGCTTCCATTTATTTTTGTAATAACGTCGCCTCTTTTCAATCCTGCCAAAGCTGCTGGTGAGTTAGGTACAATGTAGTTAATTAAGGCTACCATGTTGGTATTGGATGCGTCTTTTGGATAAATGGCATAACTAAAACCACCTTGTTTTTCGACTTCTGCAATTTTTGAAACACGCACTATCTCATTGCTGTTTTCAATCCATGAGAATCGATCAACAGTCCCTCTTTGATATAGGAGTGAATAAAAAAGTGCATCGGGAGTTTTTCCGTTAATAAAATTGTTATATGTTGTGGTAGAAGTGATTTTGCTGTCAGACAAATCAGGAACGTTGGGTTGCCAGTAGTACCAGGAATTCATAGCTTTCCAGACAAAGTTGTTAATCTCGTCTGGTTTGGTAGGGGTGGTTACATTAGTTTCAGAATCAGAATCTTTGCTGCAAGCTGTAAAAGCCAATCCTAGAAACAATGTTATACCAATATATTTTAATTTCATTGTTTTTTAATGTTTAAAATTAAGTTAGATTTGTGAGTATAAAACCTCAAATGTATGAAAAATAGTATTCCAAAAACCGTCTTTTTATTGTTTTATTTAGGAGTTTTTTTTCTTTTTTCCTGTTCCGGATCGCTGTTAGATATTAAAAACCAAACGTATAAAAGTTATAACAGAAATAATGAGAGAGGATATGTGGTTAGTTTTAAATTAAATGACGTTGCTGTTGTTCCAAAATCGGTTGTGATTAATGGTATTGTTCAGGATATATCCGAAGCAAACAAAATTGGAGATACTTATCAGGTCAATGTAATTGCACAAACTACCACAATCCATAATTACGAGGTAAAATTAGATAAAAAAGAAAATGGAATTTATTTTGAGAAAAATTCTAACATATTTTTTCAACCTGTAAAATTCAAATTAATCACTGACTAATTGAAAAAGTTTAAATTACTTTTTTGTAAATACAAGTAAATCCGCTGATGCAAGTGTCAAGCTGTTCACTCAATGTATAAAATCAATTTACATTATTTTTAAAGATAATTATTGAAAACGTATTTCTGAATTCAATACATAATTTAGAAATAATGAAGCTTGTTATTTCAAACCATTTTACGATTTAAATAGCTTTAACATTGAAAGATTAGTAGGACAGAAAAACTTTAGAATTAAAAACTGAATTCGTATATTGTTGTGCTAAAATTAAATAGGCAAGGCATATACATTTTAGAACAGCTTCCTTCAAACGTTTTTTAGTTCATTTTAATAGAAATAAGTCCGGATTATGAAAAATTCATTAATACTCTTCATTACATGCTTAGCTTTTACGGCATGCTCAAAACATCAGGGAGAAAAAAATATTGCAATCACTGGAATAGATTCCACATTGCGGCCTGGGAATGATTTTTTTAGATATGTAAATGGCAAATGGTATGATTCTGTGTCAATACCTGCATCACAGGCAGGAGTTGGAGCTTACATGTTTCTAAATTTTCCACAACGAATGCGCCTTCAGGGAATATTAGACAGTATTTCGCAAAGTAAGAACCCAGAAGGAAGTATAGCACAAAAGGTAGGAGACTTTTATGCATCGGGTATGGATACAGTAACCATTGACAAACGTGGTTATGCTCCTGTCAAACCTCTGCTTGCCAAAATTGAAGCAATTAGCGATGTACCTTCTTTAATGAAATTTGTAGTTGCCCAGGAAAAAGTTGACAATTCTTCTATCATAGGTTTTGGAGTAGGACCGGATGATAAAAACAGCAGTATGAATATTGCTCAACTCTATCAAACCGGTATAGGCTTGCCCGACAGGGACTATTATTTCAAATCAGATTCGTCAACAGTTGCCATCCAGGGAGCTTACAAAAAATATCTTGCTGCATTATTTCAACTCACAGGCAGCAATGCTCAGGAGGCAAAAAAGAATGCTGATATAGTTTACGATATAGACAAACAACTCGCCGTTTCGCATAAGACAAAAGTTCAGCTTCGTGATGTGCAGGCAAATTATAATAAAACTGCGGTAACAAATCTTGTAAAAAAACATCCAAACATAGACTGGACTACTTTTTTAAATAATTTAGGCGCTAAAACCGATTCTATTAATATAGGTCAGCCTGCATATTATGATGCCCTTAATAAGTTACTAAAAAACATCTCCATTGCTAATTGGAAAATTTACCTGAAAGCAAATTCTCTCGAAAGATATGCAGATGATTTAAGCAAACCTTTTGCAGATGCTTCATTTGAATACACAAAAGTGCTTTCTGGTCAGGCCGTTCAAAAATCACGTGGCGAAAAAATGGCTAATGCAGTTGACAATTACTTAGGCGAAGCATTGGGTGAATTGTATGTAAAGAAATATTTTCCAGAAGATGCCAAAAAACGCATGTTAATCCTAGTGAATAATCTGCAAAAAGCGTATGCCAAAAGAATTGATAAATTGGAATGGATGAGCCCTGTTACAAAACAAAAAGCTAAAGAAAAATTAGCAGCCATGACTAAGAAAATAGGATATCCGGATAAATGGAGAGATTATAGTAATGTAAAGGTAGCCAGAAATACGTATTTTGAAAATATGGTTTCGGCTGCTGCAGCGGCATATCAATTTCAACTGGCAAAATTGGGTAAACCAGTCGATAAATCAGAATGGTATACTACAACGCCAACCGTTACGGCTTATAATAACCCCACCGCAAATGAAATTGTTTTTCCTGCAGGTATTTTACAGCCTCCATATTTTGATAATAATGCAGATGATGCAATGAATTATGGAGGTATCGGAATGGTAATATGTCACGAAATAACCCATACTTTTGATGATCAGGGAGCTCAATATGACAAGGATGGAAACTTGAAAAACTGGTGGACAAAAGAGGATTATGCGCAGTTTAAGTCCAAAATACAGCAGGTTATAGATTTGTACAGTACCTATACCGTTTTAGGAGATCTGCATATTAATGGCGAAATGACTGTTGGAGAAAATACAGCAGATATTGCCGGAATAGCAGTTGCCTACGATGCTTTTAAAATGACCGATCAAGGAAAAGGGAATACAAAAATTGACGGTTTTACCCCAGACCAGCGCTTCTTTATTTCTATAGCCAAAATATGGAGGGTAAAAATGAAAGACGAGTTCCTGCGTTTGTGGATAAACAACAATCCGCATTCTCCACCAAACTGGCGTGTTAATGGTCCTCTAATGAATACTACTCCTTTTTACGATGCATTTAATGTACAACCTGGAGATAAAATGTTTTTGCCCAAGAAAGACAGAATAACCATTTGGTAATATCAGAGTCTCCAAGGTATTCCAATGGAAAAATGCGCAAATTTCACTATGAACTTTGCGCATTTTTTTTGTTTCTTAGAAATTGTAAATTTTAGAAATATGTTTTGGCTAAAACAAAATCAGTTTTTATTTTAAGAGATATTTTTTAAGAAATTTAAAATCTTTATTTCCTTTTTGATTATTCTTATCATAAGTAATGCAAATATTAATAAAAAAACATATCCGCTTGAGAGGATATAAAGATAAAAACCTCTTGAAAAATTGTCTTTAAAAACAGGTAAAAGCAAGGTAAAACCAACAACATAAGCCAGGTAAATGACAGGTGTAAAAATATAATGTATTTTTTTTCTCCATTCATAAAACTGATGAGCCAGTTTGCTATATTCAATTAAATTAACATCAGTCTTTAAGTTCTCTAGCTTTTTTGCACTCCTCCATTCTAAGGCTATACGCACAAGAAGCATTGTAATCATAATGCATAATCCAAAACCAAACAGTGTTTGTCTATAAGCGCCTACCCAAATAAAATAAGAGATTAGTATTAATGATGTTAGACTTAAAATTACCTTGGTCCAAAAATGGCTACGCTTAATTTTCTTGGTATGTGCCTCTGCTTTTTTAATAATTTCAGTGACTGTTGGTTTTATATCAGATTCTGTCTGGTGATCCCAAATATTTTGTAATTCTTCAAATGTTTTCATTTTGTACACATTGCGTTAAACTTTTTTTGATTCGGTGAATTCTAACACGAAGCGTTTCTTCGGTTATCCCTATTACTTCTGATATTTCCTGATATTCTACGCCGTCTAAAGTCATCAGGATTATCATTTTGTTTGTTTCTTCAAGTTTTTGTATGCATTGATACATTTGTTGAAGCTGCTTGTCTTTTTCGCCCGAATAAGTTTCTGAAACCGTCTGAGGCAGGATATCGATCCTAATTTCTTTTCGGGAAGATGATTTTCTTAAATAAAGAAGGCAAGTGTTTACTGCAATCCTATAAATCCAAGTGCTGATACTAGAGTCATTTCGGAAGGTATCTAACTTCTCCCAGACTTTGATAAAGATTTCCTGAGTCGCATCAGAGGCCAATGCAGTATCTCCACAAAAATAACCTTTGCACAAGCGAAACACTTTATTGTAATGTTTGGAGTAAATCTCGTTGAATTGTCTTTTTTCAGCCACTTTATTTTAATTCTGATTTTACATTTTCTATAAACCATTCCGGTTGATCGTACATTACAAAATGCGCTGATTTTGATGCATAAAGAATTTTAGCGGATGGCAGATTTTCATACTGAGCTTTATAGGTGTTTTGAACGGTAGCAAGATCTGGATTTGTTGCTGCTAAAATTACTACCGGAATTTTAATTTTGGAAATTTCTTTTCTCAAGTCTAAATTAAGCATATCAATATAACCATAAACATAGGTTTTTCTATCGGCAATATTTATCCATTCATTGATTGTTTTTTGTTTTTCTTTGTTCATACACATGTAAGAAGTCATTTGTGAATTCATTGCTTCAAAGCCCTTTTGATCCATCGCCAGCATCATTTTGCTCTGAGGATTATCATAAGAAAGAGTTTCGCCTTTGTAATTAGGAATCATTAAAGCCGCGTTTGCCGGTAAAGCATCAACGAGAATTAATTTTTTGAATAAAGTAGTTTCTTCAGATGCCAGCCACAAACTTAAAGTTCCTCCCAGACTATGACCAATTAATACTGCATTTTTTAATTTTTTGGTTTTTACATACGAAATAACCTGATCTTTTATAGTCGATAGCCAAGGTGCTTCAATTGGCGGAACATTGCCAAATCCTGCAAAAGTAAAAATGTGGCATTCGTAATTTTTAGAAAGTTCGGCCACTGTTTCATTCCATACTTCTCCTGTGCAGCCAAAACCAGGGAATAATAAGACAGGATTTCCTTTTCCTTTTACTTCTACCTTGAATGCAGTTTGAGAAAAAACAGATTTTGACATAAGAAGAATAAAGGCAATAATTAAAATAGATTTCGTTTTCATAAGATTTAATTTTTTAAAATTTATCTTTTGATACAGTACTAGTTTAATTGTTACATAAAAAAATGCATTTTTTTTATTTTTTTTTTATTGGCATCAGAAATTAACTCTCAAACCCTGCAAATTAGGATAAATAAAAGAAAGTGGTGACTCAAAAAGGGAAGAAGAAAAACAGTAATTATTTTACTGATTCTGGATTACTAAATATTGAGAAAAAAGGAGATAATTCAATTATTGATCGTTTAATTTGAAGTGAGCTTTTCGAGACAATCTATATTATGTTATTTTCTAGTAAAGTTGAAGACTTTTAGAATTGAAAGTCAGAGACATTTGCGTGTTTAAGTCATTTAAAGAATACTTCGGGAGGAGGAACAGGTGTGACTTGTACTACAATGCATCCCGGATTTGTGGTTTCGGAAATCTCCAGAATTGACAATGATGGAATCTGGCATCCTGAAGAGCCAGATCCACGACCGTCAAATTTAATGTGGCCTGCTGAAAAAGCAGCGAAAGTAATGGTAGAAGCCATTTTAAAGCGAAAGCGAAATTACATTTTCACTGTCCATGGCAAACTAGCTGTTTGGCTGCAAAGATGGTTTCCCGGATTGATGAGATTTATAGTTTCAAAAGATCCAAAATCAGATTAAGAAGCTAAATATAGTGTCCGATTGCAAATCTGGGCTAATTAGCATTTAAGATTTTTGATTAAAAATAGCTTGACTCTACGTATGGGTCGTAAATATCTGCATCCCATTGATTGTCGTTATATAGATCTGCAGGATCTTCATCGGTTTCCGGATCAATCGTATTTTCGTTTTCATTGTAGTAATGGCTAATACCGCATAGAAATTCGCAATCAAAATCGGGTTCGTCGTGATTCTTAAGGTACAAGTCTACTAAGGGGTTTAAAGTTTGTTGTTCAGAATAAAATTCAGCATCTATCAAATTTGTATTAGACTGAATATCGAAATGTTTAATTGAGTTGGAATTTGAAGGTTTAGCCATAAATGATCTCATAATTTTTTATTAGTTAATTTTTTTAAAAATATTTTACTAATTCAAAACTACAAGGGGCAACAACGTTTTTCATTATAGAATTCTGCTCTGGTTTTACATAATTTAAAAGCGATGGAATTTTATCTGAACAGAAGTTTTCAGGCTTATGCGATATTCAGAAACGAGAGTGAGTGATCTGCATGTTAAAACGTATATAAACTTTGCTGTAATTTATAAGACAAAAAAACTTCAGAGCAATCTGAAGTTTTTTTTGTCTTAATAGCCTTAAAGGGACAATTTTCGAACCATTTTATGAATGATATAATTAAATTGGCAGAATAAAAATTTAGTAATTAGAAGAAATTATCTAAGTCTTTAAAAGTACCAGTTGTATATATTCTAAATAACAAGCCCCTATATGAGGCTTGTCAATTCAAAATCGTGGAATTTTTTACTTCTTTTTTAATGATGCATATGACTGCAGAGAAACAGAACTTAGTATAAAAAATATTCCAATATAAAAAGATGCATTTACAGACTTACTTTCGTTAAAAAAAAACAAAAGCAATCACAATAGCGTAAATCGGTTCTAAATTAAAAGTAAGATTTACAGTAAAAGCAGGAATCTTTTTTAGTACTTCGGCAAATAAAACATACAGTCCTACTGTACAGAATAATGAAAGTAAGCTAAGATAAACAAAATCAGTTATATTTGGGAACACAGTTTCAGCTGGAAAAAAATAAAGATACAGGGGCATTATAATTAGTAAAATAATTGAGCCAGCAGCCATTTGATAATAATTGATGATTTTGCTGTCATATAAATGAACTAACCTTTCATTATAAATGGTATAAAGAGCTGCAAATGCTGAAGAAATTACTCCCAGAATAATGCCTAACTGGTAAGAGGTATCAAAATGAAATATAAGGCTGATACCTACTAGCATAAGAGCACTTAGCAGCAGTTCAATGAATTTAAATTTAGTTTTGTCGATCAGAGGCTTGAAAATTGCCGTAAAAAAACTTGTAAGACAATAACAGATTACACCAATCGAAATATTTGAATATTTAATGCTGGCATAGAAAAATACCCAATGGACAGTTATTAATATTCCAATTTTGCCAATGTAAAATTTTTCTGCGTGGTTGATTTTCCTCCCAATTTTTAAATATTTCACAATAATAAATAATATAACTGTAGAGAAAAGAACTCTATAGAGTGTCAAGAGACCTTCGTTTAGAGTTATAAGTTTGCCAAATACTCCAGTGAATCCTGCTAAAAATACAGCAAGATGCAATAATAAATATGATTTTTTCATGAATTTTTGTGCCAGTTATGGCAGATTTTAATATTATCAATAAAGCATAAAGAATCATTCGGACATTCTGCCGAAAGTATGCTCTGTTAAATCAAGAGATACTATTAAAATCTAGGTGGAGGAAGACAGCCTTTTCTATTCATAGTTGCAAATATAATTTAAATTATAAAATACCTAATGAGATTTAGGTATAATTTCAAAAGTTAGATTCAAATATAAAAACCGCAAACTAGGTTTTCAATATATATCTAACTTAATTATTATTCGAATCCCCCTCTAGTTAACTTAACGGGATTTTTGAATCACTTTATTTTTGCAAGTTAAACTTACGATATATAGCAAAAGACCATAAAAAAAGACCTATCTTCAAAAAAAGATAGGTCTTTTGCCTTGTAGCGGGAACAGGACTCGAACCTGTGACCTTCGGGTTATGAGCCCGACGAGCTGCCTACTGCTCTATCCCGCGATGTTTCGGGTGCAAAGATACGTCGATTTTTGAGAAATCCAACGAAAACTTAAAAAAATGTTTTATTTTCTGTATTGACTTGATATGACTACCTTTGCATCTTAAAATAATACACAAATGTCACATAAAGCAGGTTTTGTAAACATCATCGGAAATCCAAATGTTGGTAAATCAACCTTGATGAATGCCTTCGTTGGAGAACGATTATCAATCATAACATCAAAAGCACAAACTACACGTCATAGAATTTTAGGAATCGTAAACGGAGAAGACTTTCAATTGGTTTTGTCTGATACTCCCGGAATCATCAAACCGGCTTATGAAATGCAGGAATCGATGATGAATTTCGTAAAATCGGCTTTTGAAGATGCTGACATTTTAATTTACATGGTTGAAATAGGGGAGCAGGATCTTAAAGACGAAGCGTTCTTTAATAAAATTATTTACGCTAAAATTCCAGTGTTATTATTGTTGAATAAAATTGACAATTCAAACCAGGAACAATTAGAAGAGCAAGTCTCATTTTGGAAAGAAAAAGTGCCAAATGCAGAAATTTTTCCAATTTCGGCTTTGCAGAATTTTAATGTTCCGGAAGTTTTTGGAAGAATAATAGAATTATTGCCGGAATCTCCAGCCTATTACCCAAAAGACCAATTAACAGACAAACCGGAGCGTTTCTTCGTAAACGAAACTATCCGTGAGAAAATCTTATTGAACTACAGCAAAGAAATTCCGTATGCGGTTGAAATCGTAACAGAAGAATTTCATGAAGACGAAAACATTATAAGAATCCGTTCTGTGATTATGGTAGAACGTGATACGCAGAAAGGAATTATCATAGGACATAAAGGTGCCGCTCTGAAAAAAGTAGGAATGGATTCCCGCATTGATTTAGAGAAATTTTTTGGAAAACAAATCCATATTGAACTTTACGTAAAAGTGAATAAAAACTGGAGAAGCAACGCCAATATGCTGAAACGATTCGGGTATAATCAATAACATGTTATTTCTTTAGATCTGTAAATTCAAATATGAAAAAACTATCGTTGCTATTCATTTACATCTTAATTTTAAATTCGTGTAAAGAAGAGAAACCTCAAAAAAAAATCACGACTACAGTAAAAAAAGACACTGTTAATGCTCCATCTTTAGAAAAGAATAGATTTTCAGAAGCTGAGATAGAAGAAAAAAAGAAAGAAGTAAATCATTTGTTTGTTGCAAATGGTGGTTCGATCTTATATATGAAGAATGGAGATTTAAAGGGAGCTGCGCGGTTTGACACAGATGGAGATTTCGTGGGGGAGTTATTGCAAATGGACACTTACGGAAAGTACAAAGATCATGATAACTATGTGATTGGTCAACATGGTGATACAACTTATTTTTTTAATGAATCGGGCAGGATTACCTCTGATTGGGAAATTTTGAAAGGTGTAAGTGTAGAAAATGAAATGCAGGTAATGTCTTTTATTTCTCCTATAAATGAAATTGCCAATGACACAGAAATAATAAATACAACAAAGCTGATTATTTTTAGACCGGAAATAAAAACATTCAGTAATGAAGATTCGCCTGAAGCTGAGGCTTATTTTACGGCTATGGATGATTGGAATTATTACAGTCATGAATTGAATGAATATTTCAGGAAAATGAAAGTAGAAATTTTATACGCCAAAAAAAGATATCTGAAGTTAGAAATTGAAGAGGGTAAAAAAATTACAATCGATACAAAAGGGCCTATCAACAATTATCATGCACATTGTATATTGTATAAAAAAAATAAAAGGCCTTTGTTGGTTTATTTATTAGCTGGAGATAATGAGGAAAGCGAAATTAGGAACTATTTAAATTAAAACAATTCAGATTATTATATTTGAACTAAGGATTAATGAAAATTAAAAAAATTACACTTCTGGTTATTTCAGTTTTAGTTTTAACATATGCGGGAATAAAAGTTGTAAAGAAAATAAATTTAAACTCTGATTATAAAATAGGTCAGCCACTTGATAGTTTAAACGGAGTGATAGTTTATTACAACGGTGGAGTTGATAACGTTGCCGAGAGAAATGTTACAAAAGACAATTACAATTTAGGCTTAAAATATCAATGTGTCGAATTCGTAAAACGATATTATTACGAACATTACAATCATAAAATGCCAGATGCGTACGGTCACGCAAAAGATTTTTTTGATCCTAAAATAAAAGATGGCGAATTGAATCCGAAACGGGATTTAATTCAATATACAAATTCGAGTAAAGCAAAACCTAAAATTGGAGATTTGGTAATTTTTTCAGGATCGCTTTTAAACAGATTCGGGCATGTGGCTATAATTTCTAAAGTTTCTGAAAATGAAATAGAGATTATTCAGCAAAATCCCGGGCCATTCAGTAGTTCAAGAGAGACTTTTGTTTTAAAAAAGAAGGAAGGTAAATATAAAATCGAAAATAACAGATTGCTGGGCTGGTTAAGAAAAGAATGATTTTTTTTTTAAGGAAAACATTCTTAAAACTATGATCTCCTAGCCCAGATGGGAACGACATCCTTTTGTGGCGGGGTTCGCCACAAAAGATATAGTGGACAGCTGGATTAAGCTCCTTAAAAAATAACAAGAAATACAATAAAAACTTAGGTACTTAGAAACTTAGCATCTTAGCAACTTTTTTTAACTACCTTTGCAAAAAATTTAAATAAGGTGTTTTGGATTTATAATTTACTGAGATTTAGTTAAAAACAAAACCTGAAATTGTGAGTCTGGAATCTAAAATTCAAAAAAATGAATAACATTGTTGCGATAGTAGGAAGACCTAATGTGGGGAAATCGACCCTGTTTAATAGGCTGATACAAAGAAGAGAAGCTATTGTAGATTCAGTATCTGGGGTTACCCGTGATAGAAACTATGGTAAAAGCGAGTGGAACGGAAAAGAGTTTTCTGTCATTGATACAGGTGGATATGTTCGCGGAAGCGATGACGTATTTGAAGGCGAAATCCGTAAACAAGTCGAGCTTGCTATAGACGAAGCCGATGTTATCATTTTTGTAGTTGATGTGGAGGAAGGAATTACACCAATGGATGAAACTGTTGCAAAATTACTTCGTAAGGTAACAAAACCGGTTTTATTGGCTGTAAACAAAGTAGATAATGCAATGCGTGAGAAAGATGCGATTGAGTTTTATAATCTTGGTTTAGGAGATTATTTTACTTTCGCAAGTATTTCAGGAAGCGGAACGGGAGATTTATTAGATGCTTTAATCGATGCATTTCCTGAGAAACCAGAAGTTGAGGTTAAAGAAGATTTGCCTCGTTTTGCTGTTGTTGGGCGTCCAAACGCAGGGAAATCTAGTTTTATCAACGCCTTGATTGGTAAAGACCGTTATATTGTTACGGATATTGCAGGAACTACCCGTGATGCAATTGATACAAAATTTGACCGTTTTGGCTTCGAATTTAACTTAGTGGATACTGCAGGAATTCGTCGTAAAGCTAAGGTTAAAGAAGATTTAGAATTTTATTCTGTAATGCGTTCGGTAAGAGCGATTGAACATGCAGATATTTGTATATTGGTTATAGATGCAACCCGCGGCTTTGAAGGTCAGGATCAGAGTATTTTCTGGCTGGCAGAGAAAAACCGAAAAGGAATTGTGATCCTGGTAAACAAATGGGATTTGGTTGAAAAAGATACCATGTCTACAAGAGATTACGAAGAGAAAATCAAAAAAGAACTAATGCCTTTTACAGATGTGCCGATTTTGTTTGTTTCTGCTTTAACAAAACAACGTTTGTTGAAAGCATTGGAAGCTACAGTTCAGGTTTTCGAAAATAGAAAGCAAAGAATTCCGACTTCAAAATTCAACGAATACATGTTGAAAGTTATCGAGGCGTATCCGCCACCGGCAACAAAAGGTAAATATGTAAAAATTAAGTATTGCATGCAGTTGCCAACAGATGTACCGCAGTTTGTGTTTTTTGCCAATATGCCGCAATATGTAAAAGAACCGTATAAGCGTTATTTGGAAAATAAGATTAGAGAAAAGTGGGACTTTGCAGGAGTTCCGATAGATATATATATTAGAGAAAAATAAAAAATGATAAAGTCCCGTTTGGGACTTTTTTTATGTCTTTTTTTAATTGATAAATAAATCTCTTTTGCGAAATGGCATCATATTTGGTTAAATGTGGAATTTACAATTAAACCATTTGCCTCCTTGAAAGTCTAATGGGTCTAACCAAATATTTTATGACCAGAATTTATTACTTTTTATTGCTTTTTGTTTTTGCTTATTCAGCTAATGCTCAGAATGATATTGTTCTTAAAGGTACCGTACTTGATATTAATACGCAGCTGCCGGTTGAATTGGCTACCGTTTATTTTACCACTGTAAAAGATTCTACGGTTATTGATTATGCTACAACAGATAAAAACGGATTCTTTAGATTAAATACAAAAAAACTGGACAAACCTGTTTTTCTTAAAATAAATTATTTAGGATATCAAACTTACTCAGAAGAGCAAAAAGGTCTTTTAGAAAGCAAAGATTTTGGGAAATTATACCTGTTGGAAAGTGTTAATGCCTTAAACGAGGTAGTAGTAAAAAGTGAGGCTCCGCCAATCCGTATGAAACAGGATACTTTAGAGTATAATGCCGCTTCTTATAAAGTCCGTCCGGATGCAAACGTAGAAGCATTATTAAAACAATTACCAGGTTTTGATATCGACGATGCCGGAAAAATTATGGTTAACGGGAGAGAAGTAAATCAGCTGTTGGTGAACGGAAAACCTTTTTTTGATAGGGACGGTGCCATAGCGCTGAAAAATTTACCTGCCGAGATTATTCAAAAAGTTCAGGTTTCAGATTTTAAAACCAAAAAAGAAGAATTATCTAAACAAGAATCCACATCAGATTATTCGAGTATCAACCTGACAATTGATGAAAAGAAAAACAAAGGCTACTTCGGAAAAATTCTTGGGGGTTATGGCTCTGATGACCGTTATGAAAGTAGTCTTATTATGAATTTCTTCAATAATAAGCAGAAAATCAGTATTCTGGGATCATCAAATAATATTAATTCAACCGGTTTTGCTCAGGATGAGGTATTTGACAGTATGGGAGGAGGAAGGACAGCCAGAGGAGGAAAAAGCTCAGGTGGGTCCGGTAAAGGGATTACTCAGTCTAATTTGTTGGGGGTTAATTATTCTGATGACTGGACAGAAAAACTCATGGCGTCAGGGAGTTACAATTTTTCGAATACGATTAATAACAACGAAAGCAAATCTAATGAACTGAGTATTTTACCTTCAGGAAATAACTATACGGTTGCTGATTCTAAAACCAGAAATGAAAGCACTGGAAATACTGCCAACTTTGAATTGGAATACAAAATCGACCCATCGACACGTCTTGTTATTACTCCAAATGTAGGTCAGACACGTTCAAACGGAAAATCTGATTCGTCAAGCAGCACTTCGGTGGATGATGAAAACGGAGAGCTTTTAAATAACAGTGAAGCAAAATCATACAAGGAAACAACTGCAACTAATTTTGCAAATACAATCAATTTTAATAAAGCTTTCGAGAAAAAAGCCCGAAATATGAGCTTTGTTTTTTCGAATAATAATACCAAAAATGATTCAGACGGGTTTAATGATTCAAATACTTTTTTTACAAAGGAACCAGATAAAAATGTTGACAGATACCAAAAAACAAATGGTAGAAGTATTTCTGACTCTTATTCATTAGATTTAGAATATACAGAGCCAATTACAGATTCTCTAAGAGTACGCTTTGGTTCTGATTTTGATTGGCAAAGTTCATCAAATGACCAGAAGACCTATGATGTTGACAGGAATACAGAAGAAATTTTAGATTTGAATTCTTCATTAACAACTTATACAACATCTGCACAAAATTCGGTAGCCCCAAAAGTTGGGATAACACTGCGAAAAAGTAATTATACATTAAATCTGGATTCGAAAACGACTATCGTTAATTTTGATAACTATTCGTTGTATATGGGCAAAGAAACACAATTAAATAAAAAATATGCCTTGCCTTTTGCATCTGCTCAGTTGCGATATAAATTTAGTAAGTCTAAGAATTTGACACTAAAATACGATTACTCAAATGCAATACCTTCCGCAAATTATTTAATGCCAATCGCCAATTTGAATAATCCATTGAATAGTATTGTTGGTAATCCAAATTTAGATCCTGTAGAGAAAAATTCGATGAATTTTAATTTCAGGAATTTCGATTTCCGTACTCGTTCCGGTTATGCTTTTTCGCTAAAAGGAGATTATTTTAATAATGATATTGTATCTACCTCTGTCTTTGATGAAAATGGTAAAAGAACAACGACCTATGTAAATATTTCAGGGAATTATTCTCTTTCTGCCGGAGCAAACTGGAATCAGTCGATTAAAAGAGACGCACACGTTTTACGATATGGAATTGGCGTAAACGGAAGTTATACTTTTGATAAAGGATTTACAAATGCTATTATGTACAATGCTAAATCAACCGCAATTTCGCCTAAATTGTATTTTACTTACGAATATGGTGAATTGCTAACTATTTCTCCATCTTATGGATTGTCGTTTAATGAAACGCATTACGAAAATACTTCTGCAACTTCGACTTCTGCAGTTGTGCACAGAGCCGGTTTACAAACCACGACCTATTGGCCGTCGAATTTAATTTTTGGAAATGATTTTGGATATACTTACAATTCGAATCTTTCGGATGATTTCAAAAAAGATTTTTACTTATGGAATACCAGTTTATCTTATGGTTTTTTAAACAAAACATTATACGCTAAAATAAAAGTGTATGATGTCCTGAATCAAAATCAAAGTGCTAGCAGAACGATTTCTGCAACCTCAGTTCGTGATGAAGAAAGTACCGTTTTAAAACGTTATGTGATGTTTTCTGTAGCTTATAAAATTGGAAATTTTGCTGCTGAAAAAGGTTCAAAAAGAAGAGGAGGAGAGCGTGGAGAACGAGGTGAAGGTGGCGACAGAGGAGACCGTGGAGACCGTGGAGGAAGAGAAAGGGAAGATTAATTTTAAATTTTAGCTCAAAGATAAAACTTCGATAAAAATATAAACTCCGGCTAGGCTGGAGTTTTTTATTACGTGCTCATAAGTGACTTAAAAATTGGAATTTGGAATTTCAAAAATTGGAATTTTAATTCTACGATTTTATTTTACGATTAATTCTATGATAAATAGTAAAACGTATAATATCACGATCATAAAAATCAACACCGCTTGCCCGTCTCTGAAAGTTCTTTAAATACCCTAATTCCAGACCAATATTAGGATTGAAATGATAACGCAGGGCAGCATAAAAACGATTTTGGTCAAAAGTGTTTTTCTTGTTGTCTTTTCCGTGATTGAATAAAATTTCATCAGAAATCGTTCCTTTTAAGCTTCTTTTTTCTTTTTCCCAAAGTGTAAAAGTGGATTGTAAACGGTATCTGAAACGAAAAGCAAAAGAGAAATCGTTTAATAATTCTGTTTTAGTCGCTTTTTGTATAAATCGTTCCTCAAGCTGAAAACGATTATGAAAAGTGATTTTTGCAAGATCATAAATAAGGGTAGCATCCTGCTGAATACGATATTCGGGTATTGAAAATTCAGGGTCTGATAAGGGGGTTTGTGTATTAACACTAAAATAAGCAAATCCGCCGCCTAAATCTACATGCTGACCGGCACGATATCTTCCCTGAGTTCTAAAAACGAATACATTTTCGTGAACAGGGTTTACAAAGCTTCTATTATCAAGTTCAGAATGAAGTGACCATTTCTCAGACAAGGGAAAAATATTATAATACCGAATCCATGTCAGAGTCTGGTGTTCAATGTTTTTTTTGCTTTGCGCTAAAGAAAACTGATTGAAAAACGCTAAAAAAAGTATGAATTTTAAAAATTTCATTTGTACTCTGTAAATTCAGGCTGCGAATATATACAAATGAAAGATCATTTATAATGAAGGAATACGTTTTTTAAATTTGATTTAAATTCTATTTTGTGATTTTAACCATACTAAAAAACGGGATGTGCTTTAATAGAAACACATCCCGTTTAACCAAACTAACTTTCTTTATATTATTATAGCGAATATTTTAATGTAACTCCATAAGTTCTCTGGTCTCCTAATACAGCTGCATAATGTCCTGCATTTCCACCAGCTGGTAATAATTGCTCATAGTAATCTTTGTTTAAGAGATTACGTCCCCAAAAGTGAACAGATAGTCCCTGTGAAGCACGGAAGCCTAAACGGGCATTAAAAATTGCATATCCCGGAACTACTAAATATTTTGAAGCTGAAGGGCTTGATGAGAATTCTGAACGTGCATAAGAATCTATTCCAAGGAAAATTTTCCCTGCGTTTCCAAAAAATCTTGCATTATCTGAAAGTTCACCTCCTAAAGATCCTGCCCATCTTGATACACCTGGCAAGTCGGTCCCGGAAACATCTTTATAAGCTACCTGAACTCCATCAACAACAAGTCCTGTGTCTTCTAATGGAAGTGGTGCATTGGTAAATTTAACATATGTACCTTCTGTATAAGTGGCTGCTGCATTTACTGTTAAATGCTTGCTGAAAACAAAACTGGCATCCAATTCAGCACCTCTTACACGGACTTCATCAGCATTGGCCAGATAACCACGGTTTACACCTAATTCAGCGGCCTGAACGTTGGTTTGATAATCTTTGATATTAGTATTAAAGAACGTTAAGTTGAAGATCGAGTTTTGAAACGGAGATGTTTTTACTCCAACCTCAAAATGATTCACTTTTTCAGGCTTAATTACTGCAAGTTCAGTCATTGGCTGTCCTGTTTTTGAGTCTGTTGGAAGTCCTGCTACGTTAACTCCAACAGGTTTATAACTTTTAGCATAAGTTCCATAAATATTAATTTTATCAGAAGCTTTATAAGTAAGTGTTATGTTTCCGGAAAAGTCTGTATTATCTGTACTCGAGTCAAACGCCTGATCAGAGTAAACCAATTTTTTTAATGCTAATAATGCAGGATCTGTTGTTTGAAGGCCTCCGTATGTTTTACGGGCATAGTGTGCATCTTTTTTGTCAAAATTATATCTTAAACCCGGTAAAATATGGAAACGATCTGTAATTGCCCAGTCAATCTGACCAAAGACCGCAGCACTGGAAGCTCTAATTCTGGCATCAGTTGTTATTCCGTATCCTTCAAAAAGACCAGGTGTTTTCCATAAGGGGCTGGTAGTACTTTGAGAAAATCTCCATTGAGCATCACCAGATTCTTCTGTTCCGTCTGTTTGAGATGTCTGGTCGATAAAGAATACTCCTGCCACACCACTTATTCTGGATGTAAGCTGACCGGCATAACGAACTTCCTGTGTTATTTGTGTTTGTCTGGTTGGGTTTTGTGATTTTGCCAAAACCTGTAATCCTGTAAAATCTCTGTCATTTGAAGGATCCCAGTTCCAAAAACGCCATGCAGTTGTTGAAGTCAAAGTTCCGCCGCCAATTTTGGTGTCAATATTTAAAGATAAACCTCCCATGTCTTGTCCGGAACGCCAAGGTGTATCCTGATCCATTTTTCGGTCAAAAGCATTTCTGGTTGGTAATTCATAATTTAAATCAGCAATAATAGCATCGAATTGACGATAAGCCGCTCTTTTGGTCGGTGCAACACCAGCTACCACCTGAGCATATCCGTCTGGGCGCTGTGTGGTAATATCGGCAGCAAATATAATGTTAGTGTTTTCAGATGGAGTATAAAGTAATTGCCCTCTGATTCCCTGATTGTTTAAGGTATTTGTCGCTCTTCCTGTTGCGATATTATCAATTAAACCATCACGCTGTGTTCCTGAAAAAGACAAACGACCCGCTACTTTTTTGCCTAAAGCTCCTGTAACAGACGCTTTCGCCTGAAGGAAAGCGTAGTTTCCGTAGCTTACTTCGAAATCAGCTCCTGAGGTAAAGCTTGGTTTACGTGTAGTGATGTTAAAAGCTCCTGAAGTAGTGTTTTTTCCAAATAATGAACCCTGTGGTCCACGTAATACCTCAATTTGCTCCACATCAATAAAGTCTAATGTGGTGGCAGCCGGACGTGCATAATAAACACCGTCTACATAAAAACCTACTCCTGGATCGATACCGTCATTGGTAAGACCAAATGGTGAACCAAGACTTCTAATGTTTATTCCTGTATTTCTTGGATTTGAAGAATACAATTGTACAGATGGTACGAGTTCTTTTATACGGTTCACATTAAAAGCTCCTGTTTGCTCTGCTTGTTTTCCTGTAATTACCGATACTGCAATCGGAATATCCTGAACTTTTTCTATTCTTCGTCTTGATGAAACGACAACTTCAATAAGTTCATTTTCTTCTTTTAAAGCAATTTGTAAAAGAGGAACCGGTAAAGTAGTAATTTCTACTTCGGTAGTTTTGTAGCCAACGTACTGAACTAATACAATTAAAGGAAGTTTTCTCCCTTTTGTGTCCAGACTAAAGTGACCGCTGGCATCAGTAACAGTATTTATAGTTGTTCCTTTTACTACCACGTTGGCAGCTTCTAAAGGATTTTTTTCTGAATCTGTAATAGTTCCTTCAATGTTTTGTGCGAATGAAACTGAGAAAGTTAAAATTGAAAGTATTGTAAATATATTTTTGATAGAATTTTTCATTTTTATATTATATATATGTAATTAGTAGAATTTAATATGAAATTTTTTTACCAGCACATACACATCATTGAAGAATTGTTTTTCACTGCTGTGAAATTTTTATAGTTACTTTTTTGCAAAAGATTTTTAGATACATAAGACTTACTTAATTTTTCTTTCATTGGTCAAAATTTGTAAATGATTTGTTAATTATTTTTTGCAAATATATATAAAATCTATCTACTTGGTAGGGTTTTGAAAAAAAAATTATTTTTTATTTATTAATGATGCGATCGTAATGTTCTGCATTGCCTTCAAGGTTTCGTTGCGAATGATCATCAAGCCGTGGCGCAGACTGCATTCTTCCTCGGTTTTGCAATCAGAACAGGGTTCGTAAAAATTTAAAGATGCACATGGCAAAAGAGCAATTGCACCGTCAAATAATCGGTGGATTTCCGCTAGAGTAATGTCGTTTTTGGATTTTATTAGGTAATAACCACCAAATTTGCCCTGTTTACTGCTCACAAAACGACCTCGTTTCAGGTCTAATAATATTTGTTCTAAAAATTTTTTAGGGATATTAGCGCCATCAGCAATTTCTATAGTTTTAGAAATGTGATTTTCGTCCTGTTCTGCTAGATAAAGTAGGGCCTTAAGGGCGTATTTTGCTTTATGTGATAACATCTATATAGAATTGTGATTTGTAAAAGTAAGATTTTTTAAACTTGAAACAAATTAATTTACCAGCTTCCGCCTGAACCTCCCCCGGAAAATCCGCCTCCGCCAAATCCTCCGCCGAAGCCACCGCCTCCGCCGAAACCACCACCGGATGATCCACCACCGAAACCTCCAAATCCACCACCGCCGCTTCTTCCAAGATTACTCAGAATAATTACGTCAAGCAGGCTTGGGCCTCCACCACTATTGTTTCCGGAATTGCCTCCGCCCCCTTTTTTGTTTCTTGCCAATAAAATTAATATGATTACGACAATAACGATAAAAGGCAGTATCGGAAAGTTTTTTCCTTTGGCTTTTTGTTTTCTTTCCCCTTTATATTTTCCTTTAAAAACATCAAAAAGCGCATCGGCACCTTTATCAAGACCTCTGTAATAACTTCCGGCTTTAAATTCAGGGATGATAATATTTCGTGTAATTTCGCCTCCGATTCCTGCTGTTAGCCTGTCTTCAAGCCCATAACCAGGCGAAATCCAGATCTTTCTTTCGTTTTTAGCAAGCAGAATCAAAACGCCATTATCTTCTTTTGCTTGTCCGATACCCCATTGATGCGCCCATTTTGGAGTAAGAATTCCAATATCTTCTCCTTTTAAACTTTCAATGGTAATCACAACAATCTGTGTAGAAGTGGAGTCTGAATAACGAACTAATTTCTCTTCTAACTGTGTTTTTTCAGAAGCACTTAAAATATTTGCATAATCATACACAGAAGTCTGAAAACTTGGTTTTTCAGGAATTGTAAATTGTGAAAATCCTGAAGTACAGATTAAAAAAGCAATTAGTAAAAAGGTAAATTGAAAAACTCCTTTGGAATTTGATATTTTGTTTTTGGAAATTTTCATCATTTATCCTTTTGAAATTTCGTTAGATAATTCGTTTGTATCGCCTTCAGACCATGGAAAATATTTTTTTAACTGCTCACCGGCATTTAAAATTCCATCAACAATACCCTGTTTAAATTTGCCGGCTTTAAATTTTGCTGTCATTTTGTCTTTGGTGCAATCCCAAAAATCATCGGCTACAAGGTCATTTATGCCTTTGTCACCGCAAACAACAAAGTTTTTGTCATCCACTGCAAAATAGAACAAAACACCATTTTGAAGTTGGGTTTCATCCATTCGCAATTCGTGAAAAACTTCTAAAGCCCGGTCAAAATGGGCTTTAGAAGTTGTTTTTTCTATATGTACTCTAATTTCGCCAGAAGTGTTTTTTTCAGCCATACGAATAGCTTCAACAATTTCCTGCTCTTCTTCTTTGGTTAAAAAATCTTCTACTTTTGACATTTCAATTGTTTTAGAGTTACGTTTTATTATTAGAATTTTACTTCAACTGGTTTATCAGCACCTGTAGAAGCTTCAAAATATGGTTTTTCTTTAAGGCCATAAAGCCCGGCAAGAATATTTCTTGGAAAAGTATTAATGTTATTATTGTAAGGCTTAACGGCTTCATTAAAACGTGTTCTGGCTGTTAAGATTTGATTTTCTGTACTGGCTAACTCATCCTGTAGTTTCATAAAACTTGCATCAGCTTTTAGGTTCGGATATTGCTCAACACTTACCAATAATTTGGATAAAGAAGAAGAAACACCTGATTGTGCCGAATTGAATGCCGCTAATTGCTCCGGAGTAACGTTTGACGGGTCAATTGTAACAGAAGTAGCTTTAGCACGAGCTTCGATAACAGCTGTTAAAGTACTTTTTTCGTGTTGTGCATATCCTTTTACAGTATTTACTAAATTAGGGATAAGGTCATTTCTCCTTTGATAAGCAGTGTTTACATTTCCCCAGCTTTCTTTTATATCCTGATCAAGTGTTACTGCTGTGTTATAAATGCCACTTGCCCAGCTATATAATGCAATAACTATTACAGCTACAACCCCAAGAATTATTAATCCTTTCTTCATGTTTATTTTAATTTAAGTTTATTTATAAAATTTAATTACAATTCGTTTTTTATATCTGTTAATTGTGTTTTGATGGTCTCTAATTTACGTATTATTTCGAATTTATCTAATGTTTTCTTCTGCCCCTCTTTTAAGTGTATTTTGGCGCCTTCTAGCGTAAATCCTCTTTCTTTGACCAAATGATAAATCAACTGTAAGTTGGTTATATCTTCAGGTGTAAACATTCGGTTGCCTTTGGCATTCTTTTTAGGTTTCAGGATATCAAATTCGCTGTCCCAAAATCGTATCAAAGAGGCATTGACATTAAAAGCTTTGGCAACTTCGCCAATGCTGTAATACCTTTTATCTTTTGAAAGCTCAATGTGCATGTTTTTTGTGTCTAATTTATTTCAAAAATAATACTTTTTATAGTATTAATCTAATGACTGATTTTCCTGGTTTGCCATTTGTGAAATTACAACATATTCTGCTGCAGAAATATTTCCGTAATAGAAATTAAGCGGATTCACCACTTTCCCGTCTTTGTGTACTTCATAATGGCAGTGTGGTCCCTCAGATCTTCCTGTGCTTCCTACATAGCCAATAACATCTCCGCGTTTGACATGTTGTCCGGGTCTGCAGTTGTATTTGCTTAAATGGGCATATAAACTTTCGTATCCAAAACCATGCCTGATGACTACATGGTTACCAAAGCCTGACGCCGAATTGTCAGCTCTTGCAATAACGCCATCGCCCGTTGCATAAACCGGTGTCCCTGTACTGGCAGTGAAATCCATACCGTTATGCATTTTTCGCACTTTTGTGAAAGGATCGATTCTGTATCCAAAGCCCGATGCGACATGTTTTAAATTTTCATTACGAACTGGCTGAATGGCAGGAATAGCCAATAATAGCTTTCCTTTTGCACTGGCAAGTTTTAATATTTCATCCAGCGATTTGGATTGAATAGCCAGCTGTTTGGATAGTTTGTCCACTCTTTTTGTGGTATTCAAAACCAATTGTGAATTATTATACCCTTCTAAAATCTTATATCTTTCAGGATTTCTGAAACCTGATTTTCTTGTAGAATCCGGAATCTCAGCTTTGTTAAAATAAATTCGGTAAATATTATTGTCACGTTCTTCGAGTGCATCAGCCACAACGTCAATTTCATCCAGTTTTTTATTCAAAATGGCATATTGCAGTTTTAAATTTTCAATTTCACGTGCCTGAAGCCGGTCTTTTGGAGTTTCAAAATAAGAAGTATTAATCAAAAGGACAAAAACCAAAAAACCGAATAGGGCAGAAGCCAGCAAAAACAGCATGGCATAACCAAATTTTATTCTTTTTCTGGTTTTTATTTTCGTATAAGCCAGATTTTCTGAGTCGTAATAATATTTTACTTTCGCCATATTTTAAAATACCCTATTTTTGCAGCTTGTAAAATGAGTGAGCCGAACAAAATTAGCAAATGTTTCAGTTGTTCGGGGCTTTTTTTAAGAACAAAATTAATTAGATAATTGGGGTAATTAGATAATTAGATAATGCGCAAAATAAGGAATTTATTGTTTTAAACTATAAGTTTTTTAATTTCTAATTTAAATGAAGGCATGATCTAATAAACTAAATTTTCTAATTATCTAATTTTCAAATTGGCACATTAAATTGACACATTTTCTAATTAAAATATGAAATCACAAGACGTACGTAAACAATTTTTAGATTTTTTTGAGAGTAAAGGACACACCATTGTCCCATCTGCTCCTATTGTACTTAAAGACGACCCAACCTTAATGTTCAATAACTCGGGAATGGCCCAGTTTAAAGAATTTTTCTTAGGAAACGGAACTCCAAAAAGTCCAAGAATAGCCGATACGCAAAAATGTCTTCGTGTTTCAGGAAAACATAACGATCTTGAAGAAGTGGGTATTGATACGTACCACCACACTATGTTTGAAATGCTTGGAAACTGGTCTTTTGGAGATTATTTCAAAAAAGAAGCCATCAACTGGGCTTGGGAATTATTGACAGAAGTGTATAAAATCCCAAAAGAAAATCTTTATGTTTCTGTTTTTGAAGGAAGTAAAGAAGATAATGTTCCGTTTGATCAGGAAGCCTGGGATCTTTGGAAGGAATTAATTGATGAAGACCGAATCATTTTAGGAAATAAAAAAGATAATTTCTGGGAAATGGGAGATCAGGGACCATGCGGACCTTGTTCTGAAATTCACGTTGATTTACGTTCTGAAGAAGAAAAAGCATTGGCTTCAGGAAAAAGTCTGGTAAACAACGATCACCCGCAGGTAGTTGAAATCTGGAATAATGTATTCATGGAATTCAACCGTAAAGCTGACGGTTCTCTTGAAAAACTTCCTGCACAACACGTAGATACCGGAATGGGATTTGAGCGTTTGTGTATGGCATTGCAAGGAAAAACATCAAATTATGACACAGATGTTTTCATGCCTTTAATTAGAGAAATAGAAACAATTACTGGTGCAAAATATACAGCCAAAGCTTCAAATGAAGCCGAAGAAAAAGTAAATATTGCGATTCGTGTGGTTGCAGATCACGTTCGTGCGGTAGCTTTTGCTATTGCCGATGGACAATTACCATCTAACACTGGAGCTGGCTATGTGATTCGTAGAATTTTACGTCGTGCCATTCGTTACGGATTTACTTTCTTAGGAATTAAAGAACCGTTTATTTATAAATTGGTAGAGACGCTAAGCGAGCAGATGGGAGAATCTTTCCCTGAAATTAAATCGCAAAAAGCACTTTGCTCAAATGTAATCCGTGAGGAAGAAAGCTCTTTCCTGAGAACATTAGATCAGGGATTAATTTTGCTGGATGCAGTAATTCTGAATAATAACGGAGATACAATTGATGGTAAAAAAGCTTTCGAATTATATGATACTTATGGATTCCCGATCGATTTAACAGCTTTAATTCTTTCTGAAAAAGGTTTGAAGCTGGACGAAAAAGGATTTCAGGAACAATTACAATTACAAAAAGAAAGATCCCGTGCTGCATCAAAAGTTACGGCGGGAGACTGGAATGTAATTGTTGAAGATGATATTCAGGAATTTGTTGGATATGACAGATTATCACACCAGGTAAAAATCACTAAATACAGAAGAGTTGAAAGCGTGAAAGACGGTGAGATTTTCCAGTTGGTTTTCAATGCAACACCTTTTTACGGAGAAAGTGGAGGTCAGACAGGTGATAAAGGGTATTTGGAAGCTCAAAATGGTGATATCGTTTATATTATTGATACTAAAAAAGAAAATAATCAAACAATACATTTAGCACAATCGCTACCTGAAAATATTACCGGAACTTTTAATGCGGTTGTTGATGCATTACAAAGAGCTAAAACTTCATCAAACCACTCGGCTACTCATTTATTGCATCAGGGTTTGCGTAAGATTTTAGGAACTCATATTGAACAAAAAGGTTCGATGGTAAGAAATGCTTCATTGCGTTTTGACTTTTCTCATTTCTCAAAAGTTACAGATGAAGAATTAACAGAAGTTGAAAACTTTGTAAATGCAAGAATTCGCGAGAGTTTACCTTTAATTGAGAAAAGAGCTATCCCAAAAGAGCAGGCGCTTGAAGACGGAGCAATCGCTTTGTTTGGAGAAAAATATGGTGATTTAGTTCGTACGATTAAATTTGGTGATTCTGTTGAATTATGTGGAGGAACGCACGTTGCAAATACATCTGATATCTGGCATTTTAAAATTGTTTCTGAAGGAGCAGTTGCTGCGGGAATCAGAAGGATTGAGGCAATCACAAGTGAAGCTGCAAAAGAATATTTTGAGTCTCAGGCTGTTTCTTTGAGTGAAATTAAAGAAGCACTTAAAAATGCTCAGGATCCTGTAAAATCAATTTTGGCATTGCAGGACGAAAATGCTCAGTTGAAAAAACAATTAGAAACTTTATTGAAAGATAAAGCTAAAAATATGAAATCGGATCTGGCTAAAGAATTACAAGAAATCAACGGAGTTCGATTCTTAGCTAAACAAGTTGATTTGAATCCGGAAGGGGCAAAAGATTTGGCTTATGAATTAGGGAATGCTTACAACGATTTATTTATTGTTTTAGCTACAGCGCACGAAGGAAAACCGATGTTAACATGCTACGTTTCTAAAGAAATTGTAGCAACCAAAAACTTAAACGCTGGACAAGTAGTTCGCGAATTAGGAAAGTATATCCAAGGAGGAGGAGGAGGTCAGCCTTTCTTCGCAACTGCAGGAGGTAAAAATGTTGACGGAATTGCTGAGGCTTTGGCTAAAGCGGTTGATTTCGTGAAGTAATTAAAGATGCTAAGGTTCTAAGATACTAAGGGACTAAGTTTTTTAGAATATTCAAAAAATAAACCCGACAGATTTAAAATTTGTCGGGTTTAATTTTATAAAGCATTCCTAAAATTCTAATGTTTTTTTGCCACAGATGAAAGGATTGAAATGGATTTTTCTCATTTTATGTCATTTCGACGAAGGAGAAATCTCCATGAGAAGCTCTACAAAGATTGGATTTTCGTTATGGAGTTACTTGCGAAGATTTCTCCTTCGTCGAAATGACAAATTGTACGTTTATTGATTGTTAAAAAAAACTTAGAACCTTAGTGCCTTAGCATCTCAGAACCTCAAAAAACTATTTTCTCTCCCCAATCTGCTGGCGCCACATAGCATAATACAGTCCTTTTTCTGCGATTAAATCATCATGTTTTCCTTGTTCGATTATTTTTCCTTGTTCCAGAACAAAAATTCTGTCAGCATGCATTACAGTTGACAAACGGTGCGCAATTAAAACCGTGATTCTGTTTTGGTCTGAAATATTTCTGATAGTCGTATTAATTTCTTCTTCGGTAATAGAATCCAAAGCAGAAGTTGCTTCATCAAAAATTAATAAATTCGGATTTCTTAATATAGCTCTTGCGATAGATAAACGTTGTTTTTCTCCACCAGATACTTTGATTCCGCCTTCACCAATTGTGGTGTTTAATCCGTCTTCTGCACGTCTTAAAAGTTTATCACAGCTGGCTCTTTTTAATGCATCATATAAGTCTTCATCGGTTGCATTAGGTTTCACAAACAATAAATTTTCACGAATCGTTCCCGAGAATAACTGGGCATCCTGAGTTACAAAACCTAATTGTTTTCTTAAATCCAATAAATCAATTTCGGCTGAATCAATATCATTATATAAAACCTGTCCTTCTGCGGGAATATACAATCCGACTAATAATTTCACTAAAGTTGTTTTACCTGAGCCAGACGGACCAACAAAGGCGACAGTCTGACCTTGTTTGATTTCAAAATTGATGTTTTCAACTGCTTTAAATTTTGCAGTTTTATGTTTGAAACTAACATTCGAAAATAATAATGACTGAATTGCACCAACATGTTTTGGATTTTTAGGTCTAAATTCTTTTGGAGCACTCAATAAAGTTTTGAAATTTTCCATCGAAACTTTTGTCTCGTTGACTACAATAATAAAGTTTCCTAATTCCTGTAAAGGACCAAAAATAAAGAAGGTAAAAAATACCATGGTCAATAAATCGCCTACAATGATTTTTCCTCCAAATAAAAAATAGTACAAGGTAAAAACCACACAGGTTCTTAAAAAGTGAACCGTTGTTCCCTGAATAAAACTCAAACTTCGAATGTAACGCACTTTTTCTAATTCGAGATGAAGGATTTTAAAGGTATTTAAGTTCAGACGCTTTTCTTCCTGATACGTCAAACCAAGACTTTTTACTAATTCGATATTTCGTAAGCTTTCAGTTGTTGAACCCGCCAAAGCATTAGTTTGATTGACAATTTTTTTAGAAACAATTTTAATTTTTTTACCGAGGTAAGAGCTCACCAAAGCAATAATTGGTGCAGTAACTAAAAAGATGAGGGAAATACGAAAATCAATTCGGGCTACATATACAATTACGAATATGAATCCGATTATAGTCTGAAAAATCAATGAAATCGAAAGTGTAATCAATTTTTCAGAATCAGAACGTACTTTGGTTAATTTGCTCAACGTTTCACCGCTTCGCTGGTCTTCAAATTCGGCATAAGGCAAATCGAGAGATTTTTTGATTCCATCAGTGTACATTTGGGCACCAGTTCTTTGAATTACTACATTGGTGAAATAATCCTGAAAGTTTTTGGTGATTCTCGAAATCATCGCTGCACCAAGCGAAAGCCCAAGCCAAAACGATAATGATTTGATAAAACCAGCTGCATTTCCGTCGTATTTATGAAGACCCACACCACAATCCTGCATTAATTTACCTGTAATAATAGAGTCTGATAAACTGAAACAAATGTTTATAGTAGCCATAATCAAAGCAAAAAACAAAAGCATTTTATGTTTGATTATGTAGGAGTATAATAATTTCATAGGAGAGTTATATTTTAAAAAAGAAAGAAATACAAAAGTACAAAATTGACAAGCTTAGTTTAGCGGATGTTATGGTATTTAAAAGTTAATTTTTTTGTTTATAAGAAATAGGCGAAATTTGTTTAAAACAAAACTATGCAATTCAGAACCCAAATTCCAATTTCAAAAAGTAATAATCCAATCGATTATAATTCAAAAGTGCTTTCAATTGGATCTTGTTTTGCAGAAAACATGGCAGATAAATTCGATTATTTTAAATTTCAGAATGTAATAAATCCATTCGGAATAATTTTTAATCCGGTTTCAATTGAGAAATTATTTAGAAGAGTTTGTGAGTTGGATTTTTATCAGGAAAAAGACGTTTTTTTTCATAATGAGCGTTGGCATTCTTATGAAGTGCATTCCGATTTAAGCAATTCCGACCGACAAGAATTGCTTGAAACTTTGAATAAAGCAATTACAGAAACCAATAAAAAATTAAAAGAAGCTACGCATATTATCATCACATACGGAACTTCCTGGATTTACAAAAATCTTGAAAGAGAAGAAATTGTAGCAAATTGCCATAAAGTCCCTCAAAAACAATTCTCAAAAGAATTATTATCAGCTGAAGTCATTCAGAAAAGCATTCAAAACACAATCGATTTAATTCAGACTTTAAACCCAGACATAAATTTCATTTTCACAGTTTCCCCAGTTCGTCATATAAAAGATGGTTTTGTCGAAAATCAATTAAGCAAATCACATTTATTCACGGCGCTACATCAAGTTTTAAAAACTCATAACTCACAACTCATAACTCATAACTATTTTCCTTCCTACGAAATCATGATGGATGAACTTCGCGATTATCGTTTTTATACCGAAGATATGCTACATCCCAACCAAATTGCAATCGATTATATCTGGAAACTTTTCAGCGAAAATTATGTTTCTGAAGGCAGCTTTTTGATAATGAAAGAAGTTGATGAAATCCAGAAAAGTCTTCGTCATCGCAGTTTCAATCCAGACTCAGATCAGCATCAAAAATTCCTTGCAAAACTTCAGCAAAAAATCAATCTTTTAAAAGAAAAACTGCCTCATATTACATTTTAACTTCTATTCGATAAAGAAGTAATTAACTATTTGTACGTAAAATTTTAGAATAATTGCACGTAATTATGTAAATTGTTAAAGCGTAAAAATTTACATTTTTGTAAAATCTATAATTCTGCTTTATAGAAACTGCAATTAATCTAATGTGTTTTATTGACGTATGAATAAAAAGACCATTCATTATTTTAAAAAAACACTACGTATTCTGCTATGGTGCGTGGGTTCTGTAGTTGCAATTTTATTAGTTCTTATTATACTTATTCAGGTTCCGTCGGTTCAGAATTTCGTTAAGGACAAAGCGGTAACCTACCTTCATAAAAAAATCAAAACCAAGGTTTCTTTAAATCATATTTCGATAAAATTTCCAAAAGATGTAGTGCTGGAAGGTTTTTATTTTGAAGATCAAAAAAAAGACACGCTGCTTGCTGGAAAACGTTTGGAAGTTGATGTTGATTTATTCAAATTGGTCAACAGTGAACTCGAAATCAATTCGGTTTCCCTTGAAAATGTAAAGGCGAATATTTCACGAAACAAAGAGGGTGTTTTCAATTTTGATTACATTATAAAAGCGTTTGAATCTAAAGAACCAAAAGCAGAAGATCCAGACAGCAAGCCTTTCAAAATATCGGTTGTAAAAGTAAATCTGGATAATGTCAAATTTAATTTTAAAGACGATTTTTCGAAAAATGATATTCGTGTAAACCTGACGCATTTTGATACAAAATTCAAAGAATTTGATTTGGATAAAATGAATTTTAATATTCCAAATATAAATCTGGACGGATTAAAATTGGTTTTAGATCAGGATGTTGCAGAGAAAATTGCTGAAGTTTCAGTGAAAACGGTAGATACAATTTCGAAGCGAAAAGATTTTAATCTGGATCTCGGTAAAATCAGTCTTTCGAAAATTGATATTTTATACGATAATAAAGATTCAAAACTGAATTCAGGAATTCGTTTGGGCAATCTAAATTTAGCGGTAAACAAAATCGATTTAAATAAACAGCTATTAGATTTCGAAACTTTCGAACTTAAAAATTTAAGCGGAAATTTAAGATTAGGGGCCAAAGACAAACAAATTCAGACTCCGAATTTAGATTCAACTGCCATTAAACAATCAGGCTGGAGAGTCAAATTAAAAGAAACTGATATAGAAAATGTTGCTTTTAAATTTGATGATATGCAGTCAAAACCAATGCCAAAAGGAATTGATTACAGTCATTTAGACTTGAGTAAATTGAATCTTAAAGCAGAAAAATTATATTATGGAAATGATACTATTTCCGGAAATATAAAATCACTCACCGTAAACGAAAAAAGCGGTTTGGAGATTCAGGCTTTAAAAACCGACTTTTTCTACGGACCTAAAAATGCAAATCTGAACAATTTGTATTTAAAAACGCCACAAACCCTTCTTCAGGATAAAATTAAAGTAGAATATAAATCGTTAGCTTCTCTGCAAAAAGATATTGCCAATCTTTCAGTTGAAGCGAATGTAAAAAATTCAAAAATTGGTTTCAAAGACATTTTATTATTTGTTCCTGATCTGCAAAAAACAAATCCGTTTAAGAGTAATCCAAAAGCGATTTTAGCGATCAATGCACATGTGAATGGAAAAGTAAAAGATCTGGATATTTCGCAGTTTGAAATGAGTGGAATCGGAACCACAAAAGTTTCTCTTTCGGGCAAGATAAAAGGCCTTCCGGATGCTCAAAAAGCGTATTATGATTTGAATATAAAGAAACTTTCGAGCACTTCAAAAGATATTTATGTGTTTGTGCCGGCGGGTACAATTCCTACGACTATTCAAATTCCTTCACAGCTAAATTTGCAAGGAAAATTCAAAGGTTCGGTTCAGAATTTCAAAACGAAGCTGGCGTTGAACAGTAGTTTCGGAAATGCGAAAGTTGATGCTTTGTTCGATCAGCGCATCAAAAAAAGAGAAAAGTACGATGCAACAGTTTATTTACTGGATTTCGATTTAGGCAGATTAATTAAAAATGATTCGATTGGAAAAATTACGCTTAAAGCGAAAGTCAAGGGAAATGGTTTAGACCCAAAAACAGCTAATGCAGCTATTGACGGATTAGTTCAAAAAGCCGTTTTTAATCGATATACATATAAAGATCTGGCTTTAAAAGGAAATATTGAGAACGGATCTTTTGCTGTAAAATCAGGTATGAAAGATCCAAATTTGAATTTCGATTTGGTTGCCAGCGGAAATACAAAAGAAAAATATCCATCAATTAAATTAAAATTAAACCTTGATATAGCCGATTTAGAAAAACTGAATCTTCACGCAGGCCCAATGAAACTTCGCGGAAATGTCGATGCTGATATCGCCAACAGCAATCCCGATTTTCTGAACGGAAAAGTGTTTCTTTCAAACATTCAAATTTTGCAGGACAAGGAACCAATTGTTTTAGATTCGGTTCGAGTGATTGCGTTTTCGGATAATACTAGAAATAATATCAAAATTTCGTCACAGTTTTTAAAAGCCGAAGTTGACGGAAAATACAAATTGACGACTTTAACATCGGCAATAAAAAAATCATTGTCAAAATATATAGATCTGAAAAATCCGAAAGTAAACGGAGAATCAGATGAACAACGATTGGCTTTTACTTTAACAGTTGATAACGATCCGATTTTGTTTAAATTAATTCCGAAACTTACAGGTTTAGAGCCTATTAAAATCACCGGAAAATATAATAATGTTGCCGATTCTTTAGAAATAAAAGGTTCAATTCCGAGAATTGTTTATGCGGATAATACCATTTCTGACGGAAAAATAAATATTGAAGCCAAAGAAAATGCTTTAGAATATTCGGTTTCAGTTGCTACGATTGAAAGCGGTTCATTGAAAATTCCGTTTACTAGTTTGTCAGGAAAAGCAGAAAATAATATTCTGGATTATGCGTTCGAAGTGAAAGATGTAAAAGACAAACAGCAGTATTTTGTTGGAGGGGAATTTAAAGCAGAAGATTCTAAAAACATTTTCAAAATTGATGCGGAAAATTTCGTTTTAAATTATGATAAATGGAAAATCGATCCGGAAAACGCAATTGAATTTGGGAAAAATCAGCTTTATGTCAATAAGTTTTTCCTTGAAAATGACGGAAATGAACTAAAAATTCAATCACAAGGAACACAAAATAACGCACCAATTCAGGTTGATTTTGTAAACTTCAAAATCGAAACCATTATGAGTATTGTCAAAAAAGACAAATTAATGATCCAAGGTTTGATTAATGGAAATGCGGTGGTTGAAAACGTAATGGCAAACCCAATTTTTACTTCAGATTTAAAAATTGATGATTTTACTTTTAAAGGTGAAAAAGTAGGCGATTTAGAAGTAAAGGTAGATAATAAAACAGCCAACTTGCTGGCAGCCAATGTACAGCTTAGTGATGAAGGAAATGATGTAAACCTTACAGGGGATTATGCAATTCAGGGAGGAACGTTCGATTTTGATGTCGTAATAAATAAACTGAATATAAAAAGTATCCAGGGTTTCAGTATGGATAACATTTCTGAAGGAACGGGTTATTTGTCAGGGAATTTTAAAATTCAGGGTACTGCTGCAGCACCTAAAATTAATGGAGAACTTAATTTTAATGATTCAGGTTTCAGAGTGACACAGCTGAATTCCTTCTTTAAAACAGATCAGGAAAAAATTACTTTCAATGAGGGTAAAATCACTTTTGACAAATTTACCTTTCAGGATGAAAATGACAATGAATTATCGATTGACGGTGTTATTCAGTCACCTGATTTTAGAAAATATAATTTTGGATTAATAATTACTGCTGACGATTTCAGAGCCATAAATTCTAAGGCTGCTGACAATAATTTGTTCTATGGGGATTTGTTTTTGGATACCAAACTAAATGTAAAAGGAACACTCGAAAACCCTGTGATTGGCGGTACTATTAAAGTCAATAAAGAAACTAAGTTTACGGTTGTTTTACCACAGTCAGATCCTTCGATTGCTGACAGAGAAGGAATTGTAGAGTTTGTTGACGAGGACAATCAATACCTGAGACAAACTGCTGCAATGGAGAAAAAGCTGAATCAGTCCGAATTAATCGGTATGGACGTAAGCGTTGATATTTCGATTGATAAAGAAGCAGAACTTACGCTGATTATAGATAAAGGAAACGGTGATTACCTGAATCTGAAAGGAGAAGCACAATTGACAGGAGGAATTGATCCTTCGGGAAAAACAACCCTGACCGGAAAATATGAATTTTCAGATGGTGCTTACGAAATGAATTTTAACATGATCCGAAGAAAATTTAATATTCAAAAAGGAAGTTCGATTATCTGGAACGGAGAGCCTACAATGGCAAGTTTGAATATCACGGCAATCTACAAAGTAAACACAGCACCAATTGATTTGCTTGGAAATCAGTTAGGAGATAAATCTCAGACTGAAAAAAACATGTATAAACAAAAAATTCCGTTTGAGACACACCTAAAAATGAATGGCGAATTATTAAAGCCGGAAATCACTTTTGATATTATCCTTCCAGAAGGTAATTATGGAGTGTCTTCTAATATTGTAGACATGTCTCGTACAAAACTGGAGCAGTTGCGCCAGGAACCTGCCGAGTTAAACAAACAGGTTTTTGCACTTTTGTTATTGAACAGATTTATTGGTGAAAATCCGTTTGCGAGCGAAAGCGGCGGTACAAATGCAGAATCTTTGGCTAGACAAAGTGTGAGTAAAATCCTTTCGCAGCAACTAAATGATTTTGCAGGAGAACTGATTAGTGGTGTGCAATTGGAATTTGATTTGGAATCAACAGAAGATTATACTACGGGAACTATGGAAAACAGAACCGATTTGAATGTTGGTGTTTCTAAAAAACTTTTGGATGATCGTTTGAAAGTGACTGTAGGAAGCAGTTTTGCAGTAGAAGGTCAGGAACGCGCCAACGAGCAAAGTACCAATATTGCAGGCGATGTTGCTTTGGATTATCAGCTGACAAAAGACGGTCGTTATATGCTTCGTGCATATCGAAAAAATGAATATCAGGTAGCCGTCGAAGGTCAGGTAATTGAAACCGGAATTGCTTTTATTATCACAATGAGTTACAATAAATTTCGTGAACTTTTTCATCGTACTGCAGCCGAAAAAGAAATGATTAAGGAGGATAAACTTCGTAAAGAACGAAAAAAACAAAAAGAAAAAGAAAACAAGGAAAATGGAATTGATGAAGAGGATAAGGAAATAAAAGGTAGCGAAATAAAAACATAAGGATATGAAAAACAGATATATAAAATATTGTATTATGCTGTCCATATTTTTTGTTTTTGGATGCAGTAATACCAAATATTTGCCAGAAGGAGAATTGCTTTATACGGGTGCTTCCGTAAAAGTAAAAGATTCAGTTATTAAAAAGAAAGATCGAAAAGCATTAGAAAAGGAATTGGAAGACTTGCTTCGTCCAAAACCGAATAAACAATTTTTGGGTCTTCGTCCGAAATTATGGTTTTACAATATTGCCGGTGAGCCCAAAAAAGAAAAAGGATTCAGGTATTGGCTTCGAACAAAAGTTGGTGAGGAACCGGTTCTTTTTAGTAAAGTCGATTTGGATTACAATGCTTCTGTGTTAAGAAATTTTGCCGAAAACAAAGGCTTCTTCAAGACACGTGTAAGTGCTGATTCAACCGTTCGAAATAAAAGAGCAACAGCAGAATATATTGTAGTACCCAAAAAGCAATATATTATTAAAAGTGTCACTTTTCCAGATGATTCATTGGCAATGTCAAGAATAATTGGAAGATCAAGCCGAAGAAGTTTATTGAAAGTTGGAAATCCATACGATTTAGATGTTATAAAAGCAGAAAGAGAACGAATTGATGCAAGATTAAAGGAACGCGGTTATTATTATTTTAATCCCGATTATATTTTGGCAAAAATTGATAGTAGTAAAGGCGATCATGAAGTAAAAATCAGACTGGTAATCAAAGGCGATGCTCCGCCAAAAGCACTCACGGCTTATAAAATTGACAAGATTTTCGTATATCCGAATTTCACGATTTCAAAAGACAGTGTAAAATACAAACCCGAAGATGTGGTACAGTATAAAGATTTTACCATTATTGATACTGCTAATACTTTTAAACCGAGAGTTTTTGACAGAACAATTTATTTTAAAAAGGGCGATTACTACAATAGAAAAGATCATAATCTGACATTAAACCGATTTGTAAATCTTGGGACTTTCAGTTTTGTAAAAAATGAATTTAAACCTTCAGACAGTTTGCCAAAGACTTTAGATTCTTATTATTATTTAACGCTTTTGCCAAAGAAATTTATTCGTGTCGAGGTTTTAGGAAAAACAAATTCGGCGAGTTATACAGGAACCGAAGTCAATGTAAACTGGAATAACAGAAATTTATTTGGAGGTGCTGAGTTATTGACAGTTTCTGTTTTTGGTGGAGCAGATTTTCAGCTTTCGGGAGTAAATAAAGGTAAAAATATATATAGATTGGGAACAGAAACAAGTTTGACCTGGCCAAGATTTATTGTGCCATTTTTTCCTGTTGAAGGTTCCAGTGAATATATACCAAGGACAAAAGCAACCGTAAGATATGAATATCAAAACAGAACCCAATTGTATGCTTTGAATTCGTTTAAAACCTCTTTTGGTTATTTGTGGAAAGAAAATGCCCGAAAAGAACATCAGTTAAATGTCTTTGATGTAACCTATGTAAGTCCAAACCATGTAACTCAGGAGTATCTGGACGATATAAAGGAGGATCCTTCTTTGGGGAAAATTATCGAAAAACAATTGATTTTTGGACCGACTTATTCTTATACATACACCAATACGATGCAAAAGCGTAAGAAGAATACTTTTTACTTTAACGGAGAATTGGATCTGGCCGGAAATATTACCGGTTTGGTTACCGGTGCAAACGTCAAAAAGAACGATACAATCAAAATTTTTGATGTTCCGTTTAGCCAATATGCAAAAATAAGGGGTGATTTCAGACATTATTTAAAACTAAGCAAAGAAAGCGAATTAGCCAGCCGAATTATTGTTGGAGCCGGAATTCCTTATGGGAATTCAGGTGTTTTACCAACTTCAAAACAGTTTGTTGTTGGCGGAACCAATAGTATTCGTGCTTTCAGGGCAAGATCAATCGGACCGGGAAGTTATTTTAATACAACTACGACAAACGATTATTTGCCAGATCAATCTGGAGATTTGAAGCTGGAATTCAGTACTGAATATCGGGCAAAACTTTTTAGTATTGTTCGCGGTGCTGCTTTTATCGATGCAGGAAATATCTGGCTCGTAAATGCCGACCCCAATAAACCCGGCGCAGAATTTTCTAAAGATTTTATGAAAGAAATTGCCGTTGGTGCGGGTGTTGGATTACGTTTTGATGTTTCTTTTTTTATTCTGAGAACAGATTTGGCTTTTCCGCTGCGAAAACCTTATTTGCCGGATGGTGAGCGATGGGTAATTAAGGATATTGATTTTGGAAGCGGATCTTGGCGAAAAGAAAATCTGATTTTGAATATCGCAATTGGGTATCCTTTCTAAAATCATTTACAAGAAAAAGTTTTTTATAAGAAGTGAAATGTTAGAAGAAGATTTAAATTTGCAAATGCAACTAGAAATTCTGAATCCTAAAAACACAATCAAATTGACTTTTACCGCTATAGATTTTGAAACCGCGACAGCCTACCATCCGTGTTCTGTTGGAATTGTAACTGTTGAAAACGGAATTATTACTGATGAGTTTGTTACTTTAATCAAACCGCCAAATAATGAATATAATCCCTTTACAATTCAGGTTCATGGAATATATCCGCATCATACGGTAAATGCGAAAACATTTTCACAGGTTTATCCAGAAATCGAAAAACGTTTAAAAAATAGGGTAGTTGTAGCACACAATGAAAGCTTTGACCGAAATGTTTTAATTAAATCGATGGCAATTAATGGTTTGCATTATGAAGATCTAAATATTGGCAAAAGGTGGGAGTGTACGGTTAAAATCTACAAAGCAAAAGGAATAAAGCCAACTAAACTCAGTGATTGCTGCCGGGAAATGAAGATTCAGCTAAATCACCATGAAGCTTTGTCTGATGCAAGGGCATGTGCTAAATTATATTTAATGAAATGATTTTCTTTAAATAACGTGTAAAATTGTAATATTAATACTATTTTTGGTACTTTAGAGTTATTATTGTAAATAATATTTTAAAGTCTAAAAAAATGAAAGAAGATTTTCTTCATTATCTCTGGAAGTTTAAAAAATTTGACACACTCAATTTAAAAACAGTAAATGAGGAGGAAGTCACCATTATTAACACCGGAAATTACTTAGAACTTGCCGGCCCTGATTTTTTCAATGCGCAATTAAAAATTGGCGATCAAAAGTGGGCAGGAAATGTTGAAATGCATGTAAAAGCTTCTGACTGGTATTTACATCTTCACGAAAAAGATACAGCATACGAAAATGTTATTTTGCATGTAGTATGGGAATATGACGCTGACATTTACAGGCGAAATAATACAGAAATTCCGGTATTAGTATTAAAGAATTATGTGTCCACGGAAACAATTTCAAATTATAAGAAACTTAAATCTCCTAAATCCTGGATATATTGCGAAAAACAGATTGCCCAAATACCCGTATTTATTTTTAAAAATTGGCAGGAACGTTTGTTTTTTGATCGTCTGGAAAGAAAATCTCAAATAATTTATGACTTGCTTAATGAAACAAATCAGGACTGGGAAGCGGTTTTGTTTTGTTTACTGGCTAAAAATTTTGGTTTAAATACAAATGGAAATGCTTTTTTACAATTTGCAAAAGCAATCCCTTTTTCAGTTATCCGAAAAGAAAGTTTTGAACTGGAAAGCCTGGAAGCTTTATTTTTCGGGACAACAGGTTTGTTGGAAGCGGATAAGGAAGATGTGTATTTTAAGGATTTAAAATTTAAGTATTATTACCTGTTGCATAAATATCAAATTGAAAAAGTTTATACAGAACCACTGCAGTTCTTTAAGCATCGTCCGGATAACTTTCCAACCATTCGTTTGGCACAATTGGCAGGTTTGTATTATCAGCATCAAAATTTGTTTTCTAAAATAATTAAACTGAAATCAATCGATAGTATTTACAAATTGTTTGCTATTTCAGCTAGTTCCTATTGGCAAAACCATTATCAGTTTGATAAGGAAAGCCCAAAGAAAACGAAATCATTATCGGATTCGTTTATAGATTTAGTAGTCATCAATACCATTGTGCCTTTACAATTTGCGTATGCCAAAACCATAGACGAATCGATTGCAGAAGATTTAATTTCAATTTTGAATGACATACGCCCTGAGAAAAATTCAATTATTGATAAGTTTAAATCTTTTGGGGTAACTTCAGAAAATGCTTTTGAAACACAATCTCTGCTTCAGCTAAAAAGTCAGTATTGTGATGTTAGTGGCTGCCTGAAATGCGCTGTTGGTATAGAATTACTGAAAAACAATTAAGCTTCTGAAATTTGCCAATTGGATATTTTTGTATTTTTGTCCATAAATAATACCAAAAAAAGATGTCCTTGATTTTAAAATTAAAATTCTTTTTCGAAAAATATGGTTTTCATGTTTCATCCAGATTAGCAGATAAACTGGGAATGCGTGTAACCAGTGTACGTTTGTTTTTTATATACATTTCATTTGTAACGGCCGGCTTGGGCTTTGGAGTATATCTCACTTTAGCCTTTTGGATTAGGCTGAAAGATTTAATCCGGGCAAAAAGAACATCCGTTTTTGATTTGTAATTTAGTATTGAATCATAAAAAAGGATCAGAAGTAAAAAATACTTTCTGATCCTTTTTTTGTATGATTTAGAAAAATTATTCTGGACTGTTCAATTTACTATTTTTCTTACCATATATGAAATAAATGATAATACCCAAAGCCATCCAGATTACAAGTCTGGCCCAGCTTTCATTAGGTAAAGAATACATTAGAGCTAAACAAATTAAGATTCCGGCAACTGGTACAAAAGGAACTAACGGAGTCTTAAAAGATCTTGGTGCATCAGGCATTTTTTTACGCATTACCATTACTCCAATGCATACAAGTACAAAAGCCAATAAAGTTCCAATACTTACCATATGTCCCAGGTCACTAACAGGTACAAGTCCTGCGAATAAACTAACGAAAACTAAAAAGAAAAGATTTGTTTTCCATGGAGTGCGAAATTTAGGATGGATTGAACTGAAAAAAGGAGGTAATAAACCATCTTTACTCATAGTGTAAAAAACACGGCTCTGTCCCATAAGCATTACTAACATTACTGAAGTATACCCTGCTAAAATTGCGATAATTAAACCTGTCTGTAAAAAGTCATAACCTGTTTTTGCAAATGCCGTTGCAGCTGGTTTAGCATCACCTGCAAACTCATGATAAGGGACAAGTCCTGTCATTACGTGAGCAAATAACACATATAACAATGTACAGATTGCTAAAGAACCTAAAATACCAATCGGCATTCCTTTTTGTGGGTCTTTTGCTTCTTGTGCGGCAGTTGATACGGCATCAAAACCAATAAAGGCAAAAAATACTGTTGCTGCTCCTGTAGCAATTCCAGACCATCCGAAAACACCAAAAGTTCCTGTGTTTTCAGGTATATATGGAGTGTAGTTGTTTGTATCAATAAATTTCCATCCTAAAACAATGAAAATAATTACTACAGCTACTTTTACAACAACTAAAAAGTTATTCAATGAAGCCGATTCTTTTGTTCCTTTAATTAATAATAAGGAAAGAAGCGAAACAATAAATATGGCAGGTAAATTAACAATTCCGCCTTCTATTACAGTGCCATTGCTCAAAGTCAAAGTTTCCCATGGTGAACAAATTAAGTCGGGAGGCAAATTAATCCCAAATTTAGCAAATAGTTCAAGCAGGTATCTGGACCAGCTAACACCTACCGTTGCAGCACCCAAAGCATATTCTAAAACTAAATCCCAGCCAATAATCCAGGCCATAAATTCTCCCATAGTCGCATAGGAATAGGTGTAAGCACTACCGGCAACCGGAATCATTGAAGCAAATTCTGCATAGCAAAGTCCTGCAAATGCACATCCTACAGCAGCTAAAATAAAAGATATTGTTACCGCCGGGCCAGCATGTTCTGCAGCAGCAATTCCGGTTAGCGAAAATAATCCCGCTCCAATAATTGCTCCAACTCCAAGTGCAACAAGCGAACGTGAAGATAAGGTTCTTTTTAATCCTTTTTCAGATTCGGATGCTTCACCAAGCAGTACCGAAAGAGGTTTAGTTTTCCAAATTGACATATTTTAATATTGGTTTATTGTTATTAAGCTCCAAATGTATTGTTTTTTATAAAAAATAAAAACAATTATGATGTTTTAAGTTATAAAATATTTAATTTTTGGAACGAAACGATAAGAAAAGTTCGGTGTTCTTTGAAATGTGTTACGCTATTAGTAACAATGTTGTAGTTTGTATTTTTTTGAAAAAACATAAAATTAAGTATTTTTCTTAATAAAATTTATATTTTTATGATTGAAAAATTATACTTAAAAAATGAATTTTAAAAATACAGCTTCTTATTTTAGTTTTACAAGCCAACAGCGCAAAGGGATTTTTTTTCTCCTACTCATAATTGTTGGACTGCAATTGTTTTATTTTTTCTCTGATTTTAGTGAAGTGGAAAAAAGTCAGCCTGAAAAGGAACAATGGCTGGCTCTACAGTCTGAAGTAGATTCTTTAAAGACAATTAAATATAATAGCAAACTTAAAATATATCCTTTTAATCCAAATTTCATTTCAGATTATAAAGGATATAAACTCGGAATGTCAACTGTTGAAATAGACAGGCTTTTTGCTTTTAGAAAAGAGGATAAATATGTTAATTCTGCTGAGGAATTTCAAAAAGTTACAAAAATTTCAGATTCCTTATTAAATGCTATTTCGCCATATTTTAAATTCCCCGATTGGATTAAGAATAAAAAGAGTTTTAAAACTTCTGATATAAGATATTTGTCACAATCCTTGAAAAAAGAGAATATTATCGTTTTAGATATTAATCAGGCGAGTCAGGATGATTTAATGAAAATTAAAGGCATTGGTGAAGCTTTATCACTTCGAATTTTAAAGCAAAAAGAAAGCTTGGAGGCTTTTGTTTCTATGGAACAGATAAATGATATTTGGGGACTTTCTCCTGATGTTGTCCATGAATTGAAAAAGTATTTTAAGGTTTCTTCTTTACCAAAAATTAAAAAAATCCCGGTAAATGATGCTGCTTTAAAGGAGCTGGCTCAATTCCCGTACTTTAGATATGCTTTGGCAAAACAAATAGTAACTTATCGTAGCATGAACGGAAATATTAAAAATATTGAGGATTTGATAAATATTAAAGGCTTTCCTGTTGAAAAAGCAAATATAATTAGTTTATATTTGGAGTTCTAAAAACAGGTTACAAATGAATTTTGATTATAATGAAACCCAGTCTATGATTGCGGAGTCTATAAAAGATTTTGCAGCAAAAAATATAAAGCCTTATATAATGGAGTGGGATGAAGCGCAAATATTTCCAATTTCATTATTTAAAAAATTGGGTGAAATGGGATATATGGGGGTCTTGGTTCCTGAAGAATATGGAGGATCTGGTTTAGGATATCATGAATATATTACAGTAATCGAAGAAATTTCCAAAGTTGATCCATCAATAGGACTCTCGGTCGCAGCACATAATTCATTATGTACCAATCATATTTTAACTTTTGGGAATGATGAACAAAGGAAAAAATGGCTACCAAAACTGGCTACAGCAGAACATATTGGAGCCTGGGGATTAACAGAGCATAATACGGGCTCTGATGCTGGGGGGATGAACACAACAGCTGTTAAAGATGGTGATTTCTGGATTGTAAATGGAGCGAAAAACTTTATAACTCATGCTATTTCAGGAGATATTGCGGTAGTAGTGGTTCGTACAGGAGAAAAAGGAGATTCAAAAGGAATGACAGCTTTTGTATTTGAAAAAGGCATGCCGGGATTTACTTCTGGAAAAAAAGAAAATAAATTAGGAATGCGTGCCAGCGAAACAGCTGAACTGGTTTTTGATAATTGTCGTGTGCCAGATGCAAATAGATTAGGAGAAGTAGGACAAGGGTTTGTTCAGGCTATGAAAATATTGGATGGAGGGAGGATCTCAATAGGAGCATTATCACTTGGAATTGCAAAAGGAGCCTACGAAGCAGCTCTTAAATATTCTAAAGAAAGACATCAGTTTGGTCAGCCGATTAGTAGTTTTCAGGCTATTTCCTTCAAATTAGCTGATATGGCAACTGAAATTGAGGCTTCTGAATTGTTGCTACACAAGGCGGCTTTCTTAAAACAAGAACATAAACCTGTTACAACTTTAGGAGCAATGGCCAAGATGTATGCGTCTGAGGCTTGTGTGAAAATCGCTAATGAAGCAATTCAGATTCATGGAGGATATGGTTATACAAAAGATTTTCCGGTTGAGAAATTTTACAGGGATGCTAAATTATGTACGATTGGAGAGGGAACAACTGAAATTCAAAAATTAGTTATTTCGAGAAATTTGTTGAAAGAATAAAGAATAGAAGGATAAAGTAATTATCGGTCAAAGTCTATTGTATTTTATTTGTGTTCTTCTTTCATTTTAAAATAATTTATAATTTATACCTCATAATTCATAATTAATACATACTTTTGCAGCCTTAACGAAAGGAGGTGTCTATATTATGTTAATTATACCAATTAAAGACGGAGAAAATATCGATAGAGCATTAAAGCGCTATAAAAGAAAATTTGATAAAACAGGAACTGTTCGTCAATTAAGAGCACGTACTGCTTTTATTAAGCCTTCTGTTATCAAAAGAGCTCAAATTCAAAAAGCGGCTTACATTCAAAACTTGAAAGACAGTTTAGAGAGTTAATATCAGCTTTTTAAAATAATTACCGTTAGTCATCAAAATAAATTAACTTTGATGCTAACGGTTTTTTTATGCTTAAATTTTTAAGTTATGAAGTCAAATAAAGATGCATTTCGTGATTATCTTCAGTTGGAGAAAAAATATTCGCCACATACTATTAATGCTTACCTGAATGATATTTCGTTTTTTGAGATTTTTAATAAAGCTCATTTTGATCAGGAAAATATTGAGAGTGTGAATTACAGTCAGGTCAGGAGCTGGATTGTTTCGTTGGTTGATGAAGGTGTTTCGAATGTGTCGGTTAATAGAAAAATGGCATCTTTAAAGTCGTTTTATAAATTTCTTTTAAAAACAAAACAAATAGAGGTTAGTCCAATGTTGAAGCATAAAGCTTTGAAAACTCCTAAAATTGTCCAGATTCCTTTTTCGGAAAAAGAATTAACTGATTTAATGCTGGAGGTTGGAGAGCCTGCTGGTTTTGAGGAAATCAGGGATAAGCTTATAGTGGAGCTTTTTTATACAACAGGAATGCGGAGAGCTGAACTGATAAGTTTAATGATGGCTAATGTGGATTTATCTTCGGGTGTTGTTAAGGTTTTAGGAAAAAGAAATAAAGAACGTATTATTCCGGTTTTGCCAATAGTTGCAAAGCAGATTAGGTTATATTTGGATGAACGATTGGCTGTTGGAAAAATAGTGGATGAAAATTATTTTTTTATTTCTAAAAAAGGGTTAAAATTGAGCGAATCTTTTGTGTATCGTTTAATAAATTCATACTTTAGTAGGGTCTCTGAAAAGGTAAAAAAGAGTCCTCATGTGCTTCGGCATACGTTTGCGACTCATTTGCTTAATAATGGGGCAGATTTGAATTCAGTTAAAGAATTATTAGGACATTCTAGTTTGGCGTCTACCCAGGTTTATACGCATAATAGTTTAGCGGAACTTAAAAAGGTTTATACTGGTGCGCATCCAAGAAGTAAATAATGATTCTGAAATGTTTAACTCTAAAATTAGAATTATGAAGGTAGATGTTCATGCCGTTAACTTCACTGTTGACAGAAAGTTGGTAGATTTTGTTCAGGAGAGAATGAATAAATTAGAAAAATATTACGATCGGGTGGTCTCGGCAGATGTATTTTTGAAAGTTGAAAGAACAAGTGATAAGGAGAATAAAGTTGTTGAGATTAAAATTAATGTTCCGGGGGATGATTTTTTAGTTAAAAAACAATGCAAGACTTTTGAGGAAGCGGTTGAGCTTTCGGCGGAATCATTAGAACGTTTGCTTGTAAAAAGAAAAGAAAAAATAAGAGCGCATATATAATTGAAATTTTTTTCAAAAAATGTTTTGATACAAAGATAAAATAGCTACATTTGCAGTCCGTTAGAAATAGCGGACTTTTTTATTGTATTCGCCGATGTAGCTCAGCTGGCTAGAGCAGCTGATTTGTAATCAGCAGGTCGTGGGTTCGAGTCCCTCTATCGGCTCAGTAAATTTCAAATGCGATTTGAAATTGGTTCTTTGAAAATGATCGAATTTTGAAATTAGGGGAGATACTCAAGCGGCCAACGAGGGCAGACTGTAAATCTGCTGTGTGAACTTCGCAGGTTCGAATCCTGCTCTCCCCACAAAAAAGAAGTGAAGGTTTTGGGTTGAAGGTTTTGTTTAAAAAATCTAAATTCAAAAATCTAAAATCAGAACTCTCTGCCGGTGTAGCTCAGGGGTAGAGTGCTTCCTTGGTAAGGAAGAGGTCTCGGGTTCAAATCCCGACATTGGCTCAAGTAAGTAGGAAATTGAAAATTAATATATAACTAAGATTAAAAATTAAGTAAAATGGCAAAGGAGAATTTTAATCGTTCCAAACCGCACTTAAACATAGGTACAATTGGACACGTGGATCACGGAAAAACTACATTAACTGCTGCAATTACAAAAGTATTGTCAGATGCTGGTTACTGTCAAGCAAAATCGTTTGATCAAATCGATAACGCTCCAGAGGAGAAAGAAAGAGGTATTACTATTAATACATCACACGTAGAGTACGAAACAGCTAACCGTCACTACGCTCACGTTGACTGTCCAGGTCACGCGGATTACGTAAAAAACATGGTTACTGGAGCTGCTCAAATGGACGGAGCTATCTTAGTAGTTGCTGCTACAGATGGTCCAATGCCACAAACTCGTGAGCACATCCTTTTAGGACGTCAGGTTGGTATTCCAAGAATCGTTGTTTTCATGAACAAAGTGGATATGGTTGATGATGCTGAGTTATTAGAGCTTGTTGAAATGGAAATTAGAGATTTATTATCTTTCTACGAATATGATGGAGATAATGGTCCTGTTGTTCAGGGTTCTGCTTTAGGTGGATTGAACAATGATCCTAACTGGGTTCCTAAAATTATTGAATTAATGGAAGCTGTTGATGCTTGGATCGAAGAGCCAGTACGTGACGTAGCTAAACCATTCTTGATGCCAGTTGAGGACGTATTTACAATTACAGGTCGTGGAACTGTTGCTACAGGTCGTATCGAAACTGGAGTTGCTAACACTGGAGATCCTGTTGAAATCATTGGTATGGGAGCTGAAAAATTAACTTCTACTATTACAGGAGTTGAGATGTTCCGTAAAATTCTTGATAGAGGTGAAGCTGGAGATAACGTAGGTTTATTGTTAAGAGGTATTGATAAAGCTGATATCAAAAGAGGTATGGTTATTATTAAGCCAGGTTCAGTAAAACCACACGCTAAATTTAAAGCTGAGGTTTATATCTTGAAAAAAGAAGAAGGTGGACGTCACACTCCATTCCACAATAACTACCGTCCACAGTTCTACGTACGTACAACTGACGTAACAGGAGTTATTTCTTTACCAGCAGGTGTAGAGATGGTAATGCCAGGTGATAACTTAACTATCGAGGTTGCTTTATTAAGCCCAATCGCTATGAACGTAGGTTTACGTTTTGCTATCCGTGAAGGTGGTAGAACAGTTGGTGCTGGTCAGGTTACTGAAATCGTAGAGTAATTCTATAAATAAATAAAAGCCAGTTGATTTTCTTAATTGAAATCACTGGCTTTAATTACGGGCGTAGTTCAAGGGTAGAATAGCGGTCTCCAAAACCGTTGATGGGGGTTCGAATCCCTCCGCCCGTGCAATAAAAAATATATCAAATGACAAAAGTTATTAATTATTTATCAGAGGCTTTCGAAGAGTTAAAGTCAAATGTTACTTGGCCAGCTTGGGCTGAGGTTCAAAAATTGACAATTGTCGTAGCTGTATTTTCGATTCTATTTGCTTTGGCAACTTGGGGAGTAGACGAATTTTTTGCAAAAGCTTTGGCTGGATTTTTTAACTGGTTAAAAGGATAATTTTTTTGTGATGGCAGATAATAATGTGAAGAAATGGTATGTGGTTAGAGCTGTAAGTGGCCAGGAAAATAAGGTTAAGGCTTACATTGAGACTGAGATTGCCAGATTGGGAATGAGTGATTATGTTTCTCAGGTTTTAGTTCCTACCGAAAAAGTAGTTACTGTAAAAGAGGGAAAGAAAATGTCTAAGGATAAAGTTTATTTTCCAGGATATGTAATGATCGAAGCTAATTTGGTTGGTGAGGTACCTCATATTATTAAGTCAATTACTAGTGTTATTGGTTTTTTAGGAGAGACTAAAGGTGGTGAGCCGGTTCCATTGAGGTTATCAGAGGTAAATCGTATGTTAGGAAAAGTAGATGAGTTAGCTGTTAATACGGATACTCGTTCTATTCCTTTTAGTATAGGTGAGACTGTCAAAGTAATTGATGGGCCTTTCAATGGATTTAATGGTTCTGTTGAAAAAATCAATGAAGAGAAGCGTAAGCTTGAGGTAATGGTTAAGATTTTCGGAAGAAAAACACCATTAGAATTAAGTTTTGTGCAAGTAGAAAAAGTATAATTTTTTGTTACACTATAATAAACCATTGTAATCGCTTCCATAGATTGCAATGTTAAATTTTTTAAAAATGGCTAAAGAAATTAGTAAGGTAGTTAAACTACAAGTTAAGGGAGGTGCTGCGAATCCGTCGCCACCGGTTGGACCTGCTTTAGGAGCTGCTGGGGTTAATATCATGGAGTTTTGTAAGCAATTTAATGCTAGAACTCAAGATAAACCTGGCAAAATTTGTCCAGTGCAAATCACTGTGTACAAAGACAAATCATTTGATTTTGTTGTTAAGACTCCTCCAGCAGCAGTTCAGTTAATGGAAGCTGCAAAGCTAAAATCTGGTTCTGGTGAGCCTAATCGTAAAAAAGTAGCTAGCGTTACTTGGGAACAAATTAGAACTATTGCTGAAGACAAAATGCCTGACTTAAATGCTTTCACAATTGAGAAAGCTATGAGTATGGTTGCTGGAACAGCTAGATCTATGGGTATAACTGTATCAGGAGATGCTCCTTTTTAATTAAGAAAAAGAAATGGCAAAATTAACAAAAAAGCAAAAAGAGGCTGCTTCAAAAATTGAAAAGAACAAATTATACTCTTTAAAAGATGCTGCGGCATTAATTAAAGTTGTTGCTTCTGCAAAATTTGATGAGTCTGTTGATATCGCAGTTCGTTTGGGTGTTGATCCAAGAAAAGCGAATCAAATGGTTAGAGGTGTGGTAACTTTACCTCACGGAACAGGAAAAGACGTTAAAGTATTAGCGTTGGTTACTCCAGATAAAGAAGCTGAAGCAAGAGAGGCTGGAGCAGATCACGTTGGTCTTGATGATTATTTACAAAAAATTAAAGACGGTTGGACAGATGTTGATGTAATCATCACTATGCCTGCTGTTATGGGTAAATTAGGTCCATTAGGTCGTATTTTAGGACCTAGAGGTTTAATGCCAAACCCTAAAACAGGTACTGTAACTATGGATGTTGCAAAAGCTGTTCAAGAAGTTAAAGCTGGTAAAATTGACTTTAAAGTTGATAAAACTGGTATCGTACACGCAGGAATCGGTAAAGTTTCTTTTGGGGCTGAGCAGATTGTTGACAACGCACACGAAATTATTCAAACATTAATAAAACTTAAACCAACTGCTGCTAAAGGTACATACATTAAAGGTATTCACCTTACAAGCACAATGAGTCCTGCTATCGCATTAGACCCAAAAGCAGTATAATTGGTAGTTAAAAATTTTTAGTATGACTAGAGAAGAAAAATCAATCGCGATTGAAAATTTAACTGCGCAGTTAGCTGGTACAAATATCATTTATGTATCTGATATTTCTGGTTTAAACGCAGAGACAACTTCAAACTTACGTAGAGCTTGTTTTAAAGCAGGTATCAAATTAGAAGTTGTAAAGAACACTTTGCTTGCAAAAGCAATGGAAGCTTCTTCTAATGATTATGGTGATTTACCTACAGTTTTAACTGGTAACAGTGCTATCTTTATTTCTGATGTTGCTAACGCACCTGGAAAAATTATCAAAGATTTCCGTAAGAAATCTGATAAACCAGTTTTAAAAGGAGCTTACATTAATTCTGAAGTGTATATTGGGGATAACCAATTAGATGCATTAGCTACAATTAAATCTAAAGAAGAGCTTATTGGAGAAATCATTGGATTATTACAATCTCCAGCTCAAAGAATTATTTCTGCTTTACAAAACAAATTCGCAGGAAGCGAAGAAGAAGGAGCAGAGTAATTATAAATGTAAGGAAGAGTACTTTCTTACTGCTTAATTAGCGCACAATAAATAAATTATATTTTTTACAAATCATTTTAAACGATAGAAAAAATGGCAGATTTGAAACAATTCGCAGAACAATTAGTTAACTTAACAGTTAAAGAAGTTAACGAATTAGCAACAATATTAAAAGACGAGTATGGTATCGAGCCTGCTGCTGCAGCTGTAGTAGTTGCTGCTGGTGGTGGAGAAGGTTCTCAAGAAGAAGCGCAAACTGAATTTACAGTTGTATTGAAAGATGCAGGAGCTTCTAAATTAGCTGTTGTAAAATTAGTTAAAGAATTAACTGGTTTAGGTCTTAAAGAAGCTAAAGATGTAGTTGACGGTGCACCAAGTAATGTTAAAGAAGGTGTTTCTAAAGAAGAGGCTGAAGGTCTTAAAAAATCTTTAGAAGAGGCTGGAGCTACTGTTGAGCTTAAATAATTAAACTCAGTTTAAGAACTAGGTTTAGGTCTTGAGTTAACACTCAAAGACCTAAACCATTTTTCGTATAATAAAATATATCAAGTTTTATTATTCCATAGTTTAAAATACGAAAAAGTTTTAGATCAATACGAAGAAAGAAAATGGAGCTTATTTCTATGTTTTATTTTTAAAGATGTATTGATTATAATAAGAAAGTATAGATTAAACAGTGTGTTTTACACAAACAAAAATTACTTTTTTTTAATCAAAATTTTGTCCATTGATGATAACAAATCAGACTGAAAGATTGAATTTTGCCTCTACAAAAAATATCCCTGATTATCCAGATTTCTTAGATGTTCAGGTTAAATCTTTTAAAGATTTCTTTCAATTAGAAACGAAATCTGACGAAAGAGGCAACGAAGGGTTATACAACACCTTCATGGAAAATTTCCCAATTACAGATACAAGAAATAATTTTGTATTGGAATTCCTAGATTATTTTGTTGATCCGCCACGTTATACAATTCAAGAATGTATAGAGAGAGGTCTTACTTATAGTGTGCCTTTAAAAGCCAGGTTAAAACTATACTGTACAGATCCAGAACACGAAGATTTTGAAACAATTGTACAAGATGTTTATCTTGGAACAATTCCTTACATGACTCCTAGTGGTACTTTTGTTATTAATGGTGCCGAGCGTGTTGTAGTATCTCAATTACACCGTTCTCCAGGGGTTTTCTTTGGACAGTCATTCCATGCAAATGGAACTAAACTTTATTCTGCAAGAGTAATTCCTTTTAAAGGATCTTGGATAGAATTCTCTACAGATATTAACAGCGTAATGTACGCTTATATCGATAGAAAGAAAAAATTACCTGTAACAACTTTATTCCGTGCTATCGGTTTCGAAAGAGATAAGGATATCCTTGAAATTTTCGACTTAGCTGAAGAAATTAAAGTTTCTAAAACTGGTATTAAGAAATATATTGGAAGAAGACTTGCTGCTCGTGTATTGAATACATGGCATGAGGATTTCGTTGATGAGGATACTGGAGAAGTAGTTTCTATCGAACGTAACGAAATCATCCTTGATCGTGACACTATTATCGACAAAGATAATGTTGAAGAGATCATCGATTCTAACGTTAAATCTATTTTGTTACACAAAGAGGATAATAATCAGGCAGATTATGCTATTATCCACAACACGTTACAAAAAGATCCAACAAACTCTGAAAAAGAAGCTGTAGAGCACATTTACCGTCAGTTGCGTAACGCTGAACCGCCTGATGAGGAAACTGCTCGTGGTATTATAGATAAATTGTTCTTCTCTGATCAACGTTATAACTTAGGTGAAGTTGGTCGTTACAGAATGAACAAAAAATTGAATTTAGATATCCCTATGGATAAGCAAGTGCTTACCAAAGAAGATATCATTACAATCGTAAAATATTTGATTGAATTAATCAACTCTAAAGCAGAGATTGATGATATTGATCACTTATCAAACCGTCGTGTTAGAACAGTTGGAGAACAATTGTCTCAACAATTCGGTGTTGGTTTAGCACGTATGGCTAGAACTATTCGTGAGAGAATGAACGTTAGAGATAACGAGGTGTTTACACCAATTGATTTGATCAATGCTAAAACATTATCATCAGTTATCAACTCTTTCTTTGGTACTAACCAGTTATCTCAATTTATGGATCAAACGAATCCATTAGCTGAGATTACACACAAAAGAAGACTTTCTGCACTTGGACCAGGTGGACTTTCGAGAGAGAGAGCTGGATTTGAGGTTCGTGACGTTCACTATACACACTATGGTCGTTTATGTCCGATTGAAACTCCAGAGGGACCAAACATTGGTTTGATTTCATCTCTTGGGGTTTATGCAAAAGTTAACGGAATGGGATTCATCGAAACTCCATACCGTAAAGTAACAAATGGTGTAGTTGATTTAGAAAGTACTCCAGTTTACTTAAGTGCTGAAGAAGAAGAAGGTAAAATGATTGCTCAGGCAAACATTGAAATGGATGCTTCTGGTAAGATTACAGCAAGCAATGTTATTGCTCGTGAGGAAGGTGACTTCCCGGTTGTTGAACCATCTGTAGTTCATTATACAGACGTTGCTCCTAATCAGATTGCTTCTATTTCTGCATCATTGATTCCTTTCTTGGAGCATGATGATGCGAACCGTGCGTTGATGGGATCAAACATGATGCGTCAGGCAGTTCCTTTGATCCGTCCTGAAGCACCGATTGTTGGTACAGGTTTAGAGCGTCAGGTAGCTTCAGATTCAAGAGTATTAATCAATGCTGAAGGGCATGGAACTGTTGAATATGTTGATGCAAATATCATTACTATTAAATACGATCGTACTGAAGACGAGAGAATGGTTAGTTTTGATGCTGATGAGAAAACATACAACCTTATTAAATTTAGAAAAACCAATCAAGGTACAAGTATTAACTTGAAACCAATCGTAAGAAAAGGTGATAGAGTTATTCCTGGACAAGTATTATCAGAAGGATATGCTACTCAAAATGGAGAATTAGCTTTAGGTAGAAACTTAAAAGTTGCGTTCATGCCATGGAAAGGGTACAACTTCGAGGATGCGATTGTAATTTCTGAAAAAGTAGTTCGTGATGATATTTTTACATCTATCCACGTTGATGATTATTCATTAGAGGTTAGAGATACTAAGTTAGGAAACGAAGAGTTAACAAACGATATTCCTAACGTTTCTGAAGAAGCTACTAAAGATTTAGATGAAAACGGTATGATTAGAATTGGAGCAGAGGTTAAACCTGGCGACATTCTTATCGGGAAAATTACACCAAAAGGAGAATCAGATCCTACTCCAGAGGAGAAATTGCTTCGTGCAATCTTCGGGGATAAAGCAGGTGATGTAAAAGATGCTTCATTAAAAGCTTCTCCATCTTTACATGGTGTAGTTCTTGACAAAAAATTATTTGCAAGAGCCGTAAAAGATAAACGTAAACGTACTCAGGATAAAGATGCTTTAGGTGCTTTAGAAATGGAATTCGAAACTAAATTTGTTGAATTAAAAGACAGATTGGTTGAGAAATTATTCTTGATCGTTAACGGAAAAACATCTCAAGGTGTAATGAATGATTTGGGTGAAGAAGTTTTACCAAAAGGTAAAAAATATACTCAAAAAATGCTTTACGCAGTAGAGGATTTTGCTCACTTAAGCAAAGGACAGTGGGTTGCTGATGATGCTACAAATAAAATGGTTAATGATTTAATTCACAACTATAAAATTAAGCTGAACGACTTACAAGGAGCTTTAAGAAGAGAGAAATTTACTATTACAGTTGGAGATGAATTACCATCTGGAATCTTGAAATTGGCTAAAATCTATATCGCTAAAAAACGTAAGTTAAAAGTTGGTGATAAAATGGCGGGACGTCACGGTAACAAAGGTATTGTTGCTAGAATCGTTCGTCATGAAGATATGCCTTTCTTAGAAGATGGAACACCAGTAGATATCGTATTGAATCCACTTGGGGTACCTTCACGTATGAACATTGGTCAAATTTATGAGACTGTTCTTGGATGGGCTGGTATGAACTTGGGTAGAAAATTTGCTACTCCAATCTTCGACGGTGCTTCTCTAGACGAAATCAATGCTTTGACTGATGAGGCTAATGTACCACGTTTCGGACATACCTATCTTTATGATGGTGGTACTGGAGAGCGTTTTGCACAAAAAGCAACTGTGGGTGTAATTTACATGCTTAAATTAGGACACATGGTTGATGATAAGATGCACGCACGTTCTATCGGACCATACTCATTAATTACGCAACAGCCACTTGGAGGTAAGGCTCAATTTGGAGGTCAGCGTTTTGGAGAGATGGAGGTTTGGGCACTTGAGGCTTATGGAGCTTCTAGTACTTTACGTGAAATCTTAACTGTTAAGTCTGATGACGTTATTGGTAGAGCTAAAACTTACGAGGCTATCGTTAAGGGAGAAACTATGCCAGAACCAGGTTTACCAGAATCATTCAATGTATTAATGCACGAATTGAAAGGTCTAGGTCTAGATCTTCGTTTGGAAGAATAAATAAAAAGTTTTCAGTCACAGTCTCAGTATTCAGTTTAGCACTGAAAACTGGGACTGAGGCCGTTTACTAAATGTTACAAGTTTTTAAAGATTTATACCCGTAAACCGTTCCGATTTTTTATAACAATGCGAGGCATTTTATAATTAGCACTTCAAATAAGAATTTGAGGTTTAGAGAAGTAACCCGAGGTAGTGTTTTAAGTCGAAAGTGCGAAAGTCCAAAGTCTAAAGTCAGTAATGACTTTAAAAACTTTATGACATTTGACTTTAGACTAGGCTAAGAATCAATTTTTTAATTGCAATAAATCAATAGTAAAAACTATGATGAATAACAGAAACAATAAAGATAAGAATCCAGTAAAAAGATTTAACAAAATTTCTATTGGATTGGCTTCACCAGAATCTATCTTGAAAGAATCAAGAGGAGAGGTTTTAAAGCCAGAAACTATTAACTATAGAACTCACAAACCAGAGCGTGACGGACTTTTCTGCGAAAGAATCTTTGGACCAGTAAAAGATTTCGAATGTGCTTGTGGTAAGTATAAAAGAATTCGCTACAAAGGTATCATCTGTGACCGTTGTGGTGTTGAAGTTACTGAGAAAAAAGTACGTCGTGATAGAGTAGGACACATCAACCTTGTTGTGCCAATTGCTCACATCTGGTACTTCCGTTCTCTTCCAAACAAAATTGGTTATATCCTTGGTCTTCCATCTAAGAAATTAGATATGATCATTTACTACGAAAGATACGTAGTAATCCAAGCTGGTATTGCTAAAAATGCAGATGGAGAATCTTTACAAAGACTAGATTTCTTAACTGAAGAAGAATATTTGAATATTTTAGATACTCTTCCACAGGAAAACCAATATTTAGATGATTTAGATCCTAATAAATTTGTTGCCAAAATGGGAGCAGAGTGTATTATGGATTTATTGGCTCGTATTGACTTAGATGCTTTATCTTATGAATTAAGACACAGCGCTAACAACGAAACATCTAAACAACGTAAAACTGAAGCTTTAAAAAGATTACAAGTTGTTGAGTCTTTCCGTGAGTCTAACGAAAACCGCGAAAATCGTCCAGAATGGATGATTATGAAAGTGGTTCCAGTTATCCCACCAGAATTGCGTCCGCTTGTGCCGCTTGATGGAGGTCGTTTTGCAACTTCAGATTTGAATGACTTATACCGTCGTGTAATCATCCGTAACAACCGTTTGAAAAGATTAATGGAGATTAAAGCTCCAGAAGTTATCTTAAGAAACGAAAAACGTATGTTGCAGGAATCTGTAGATTCATTATTCGATAACACACGTAAAGCTTCTGCTGTTAAAACAGAATCTAACAGACCATTAAAATCATTATCTGACTCATTAAAAGGTAAGCAAGGACGTTTCCGTCAAAACCTTTTAGGAAAACGTGTGGATTATTCTGCTCGTTCGGTAATTGTCGTTGGTCCAGAGTTAAAATTATATGAGTGTGGATTGCCAAAAGATATGGCTTCTGAGTTATACAAACCATTCGTTATCCGTAAATTGATCGAAAGAGGTATTGTAAAAACAGTAAAATCTGCTAAGAAAATCATTGATAAGAAAGAGCCTGTAGTTTGGGATATCTTAGAAAACGTAATTAAAGGACACCCGGTATTACTGAACCGTGCTCCTACTTTGCACAGACTTGGTATTCAGGCTTTCCAACCTAAATTAATTGAAGGAAAAGCGATCCAGTTACACCCATTAGTGTGTACGGCTTTCAACGCCGATTTCGATGGTGACCAGATGGCGGTTCACTTACCATTAGGACCAGAGGCTATTTTAGAGGCACAATTATTAATGTTGGCTTCTCACAATATCTTGAACCCTGCAAATGGTGCTCCAATTACTGTACCTTCTCAGGACATGGTCTTGGGTCTATATTATATGACCAAAGAGCGTATTTCTACAGAAGATCACAAAATTTTAGGTCAGGATTTGACTTTCTATTCTGCTGAAGAAGTAAACATTGCATTAAATGAAGGAAGATTAGAATTGAATGCTCGTGTGAAAATTAGAGCAAAAGATTTTAATGATGCTGGAGAATTAGTGTACAAAATCATTCAAACAACTGCAGGACGTGTATTATTTAACGAAGTAGTACCTGAAGCAGCTGGATATATCAACGACGTATTGACTAAGAAAAACCTTAGAGATATTATCGGACACATTTTAAGTGTGACTGATGTACCTACAACGGCAGCTTTCTTGGATAATATGAAAGATATGGGTTATAAATTCGCATTTAGAGGAGGTTTATCATTCTCTTTAGGTGATATTAGAATCCCAGAACAAAAAACGAAGTTAATTGCAGATGCCAGAGAGCAAGTTGAAGGTATCTCAACTAACTATAATATGGGGCTTATTACAAATAACGAGCGTTACAACCAGGTTATTGACGTTTGGACTTCAGCAAATGCTCAGTTAACAGAATTAGCAATGAAAAATATTAGAGAAGACCAACAAGGTTTCAACTCTGTATATATGATGCTTGACTCTGGGGCGAGGGGTTCTAAGGAGCAGATTCGTCAGTTAACTGGTATGCGTGGTTTGATGGCTAAGCCTAAAAAATCTACTGCTGGTGGTGGTGAGATTATTGAAAACCCGATTCTTTCTAACTTTAAGGAAGGTCTTTCGATCCTTGAGTACTTCATTTCTACTCACGGTGCTCGTAAAGGTCTTGCGGATACGGCTCTTAAAACTGCCGATGCTGGTTACTTGACAAGAAGGCTTCATGACGTTTCTCAAGATGTTATTGTTAACATTGAAGATTGTGGAACTTTAAGAGGTGTTGAAGTTTCTGCATTGAAGAAAAATGAGGAAATCGTTGAATCATTAGGAGAGAGAATTTTAGGGCGTGTTGCATTGCAAGACGTTATCAATCCTCTTACTAACGAAGTAATGGTTAAATCTGGAGAGCAAATTACGGAATCAATTATGAGAACTATCGAAGCTTCTCCAATTGAGAAAGTAGAAGTTAGATCTCCATTAACTTGTGAGGCTTTAAAAGGTATTTGTGCTAAATGTTACGGTAGAAACTTAGCTACTGGTAAGATGACACAAAGAGGTGAAGCTGTCGGAGTTATTGCAGCTCAGTCTATTGGAGAGCCAGGTACACAGTTGACACTTCGTACGTTCCACGTTGGAGGGGTTGCTGGAGGTATCTCTGAAGAATCTAGTATTGTTACAAGATTCGCAGGTAGACTTGAAATTGAAGATTTAAAAACAGTTAAAGGAGAAGACAGCGAAGGAAATTCTGTTGATATCGTAGTTTCACGTTCAACTGAATTGAAATTGGTTGACGAGAAAACTGGAATTGTTTTAAATACACATAACATTCCTTATGGATCTAGTATTTTTGTAAATGATGGAGATACTGTTGCTAAAGGAACTGTAATCTGTAAATGGGATCCTTATAATGGTGTAATTGTTTCTGAGTTTACTGGTAAGATTGCTTACGAGGATTTAGAGCAAGGACAAACATTCATGGTTGAGATCGATGAGCAGACTGGTTTCCAGGAAAAAGTAATTTCTGAGGCTAGAAATAAAAAATTAATCCCAACTTTATTGGTATACGGTAAAGAAGGAGAGTTGATTCGTTCATACAACTTACCGGTAGGTGCACACTTAATGGTAGAGAATGGTGAAAAAATTAAAGCTGGTAAAGTATTGGTTAAAATTCCTCGTCGTTCTTCTAAATCTGGGGATATTACAGGAGGTTTACCAAGAATTACAGAGTTGTTAGAAGCTCGTAATCCTTCTAATCCAGCTGTAGTTTCTGAGATCGATGGTGTAGTTTCTTTTGGAAAAATCAAAAGAGGTAACCGTGAGATAGTAATTGAATCTAAGTTTGGTGACGTTAGAAAATATCTTGTAAAATTATCAAGTCAAATCCTTGTTCAGGAAAATGACTTTGTAAGAGCAGGTGTTCCATTGTCTGATGGAGCTATTACTCCGGATGATATTTTAAGAATTCAGGGGCCGGCTGCTGTTCAACAGTACTTGGTAAATGAAATTCAGGAGGTTTACCGTTTACAAGGGGTAAAAATCAATGACAAGCACTTTGAAGTAGTTATTCGTCAGATGATGCGTAAAGTTAAAGTGGAAGATCCGGGAGATACATTATTCTTAGAAGATCAATTAATTCATACTAAAGATTTCATCGTTCAAAACGATAAATTATATGGTATGAAAGTAGTTGAAGATGCCGGAGATTCTTCAGTATTGAAACCAGGTCAGATTATTACGCCTCGTGAATTACGTGATGAGAACTCATTATTGAAACGAAATGACAGAAATCTTGTTGTAGCAAGAGATGTAATCACTGCTACTGCAACACCAGTTTTACAGGGTATTACAAGAGCTTCGTTACAAACTAAATCATTTATTTCTGCTGCTTCATTCCAGGAAACAACAAAAGTACTTAACGAAGCTGCAGTAGCTGGTAAAGTAGATGATCTTGAAGGATTGAAAGAGAATGTAATTGTTGGTCACAGAATTCCTGCGGGAACTGGTATGAGAGAATACGATAACACAATCGTAGGATCTAAAGATGATTACAATGAAATGATGGCTAATAAAGAAGAGTATATCTATTAATTCAGAACAATTCCCTCTTTTCCGAAAGGGGGAATTTTAAAAATATTTAATTATGAGTAATCCGAAACAACAAGAGCAAATTAATATTGAATTAGATGAAAATATTGCAGAGGGAATTTATTCAAATCTTGCAATTATAAACCATTCTTCATCTGAATTTGTTTTAGATTTTGTAAATATTATGCCGGGTACTCCTAAAGCCAAGGTGAAATCAAGAATTGTTTTGACGCCACAACATGCTAAAAGATTATTGAGAGCAATTGGAGAAAACATTCATCGCTTTGAAGCAGCTCATGGTGAAATCAAAGAAACTGAACAAGCACCAATTCCGCTTAATTTTGGTCCGGCAGGACAAGCATAACTTTTAAGGCTCCGTTTAGCGGAGCTTTTTTTATAACAAAATTTGCACTTAATCTGATTTTATTTACTTTCAACGAGTATATTTTAATCGGTTATTGTTTTGCAATACTTTTGAATCAACATAAAATAAGAAAATTAATTTTTGAAATAAAGGTTAATTTAATTCTATTAAAAAAGCGCCAATTGTAAAATTGGCGCTTTTTGATTTTTGTGTTTTAATTTTTTTATTCAAATTCCGAGGTAAAAAATAATTTTACATTAGGGTATTTACTTTGAGTCATCTGAATTGTAAAATCAGAGTCAGCTAAAAACACCAATTGACCGTATTTATCATGAGCAAGGAATTTTTGCTTAATTCTTTTGAACTCCTTAAATTCTTCGCTTTTGGAATCATTTGGTTTAACCCAACAAGCTTTATGGACAGGGAAGTTTTCGTAAGTACATTTTGCACCGTATTCATGTTCAAGACGGTATTGGATTACTTCATATTGCAGCGCTCCAACAGTTCCGATGATTTTACGGTTATTCATCTCTAAGGTAAATAACTGCGCTACACCTTCATCCATTAATTGGTCAATACCTTTATCCAGCTGTTTGGCTTTCATTGGATCAGCATTGTTTATGTATCTAAAATGCTCTGGTGAGAAGCTTGGAATTCCTTTAAAACTCATTAATTCTCCTTCAGTCAAAGTATCACCAATTTTAAAGTTTCCAGTATCGTGAAGACCAACAATGTCACCAGGATAAGAGATGTCTACGATTTCTTTTTTTTCTGCGAAAAAGGCATTTGGACTAGAAAATTTTAAATTTTTCTTTTGACGAACGTGGTAATAAGGTTTGTTTCTTTCAAAAGTTCCTGAAACAATTTTGATAAATGCTAAACGATCACGGTGTTTTGGATCCATATTGGCATGGATTTTAAACACAAAGCCAGACATTTTTTCTTCTGCAGGGTCAACTGTTCGGGTTTCAGAATCTTTTGGTCTTGGAGAAGGAGCAATGGTAATGAAACAGTCTAATAGTTCACGAACACCAAAATTGTTCAAAGCAGAACCAAAGAATACCGGCTGAATTTTTCCGTCTAAATAATCCTGACGTTCAAATTTTGGATACACTTCATCAATTAGCTCCAATTCTTCACGAAGTTTATTTGCTGCTTTTTCGCCTACAATCTTATCTAATTCAGGATTGTTCTGAACATCAGAAAAAGCGATTGTTTCTTCTATGTTCTTACGGCTGTCTCCGCTGAAAAGGTTAATGTTTTCTTCCCACAAATTGTAAATTCCCTGAAAATCATAACCCATTCCAATTGGGAAACTTAAAGGAGTTACTTTTAAACCTAATTTTTGTTCTACTTCATCCATTAGATCAAAAGCATCTTTACCTTCACGATCTAATTTGTTGATAAAAACAATCATCGGAATATTACGCATTCTACAAACTGAAACCAGTTTTTCAGTTTGTTCCTCAACCCCTTTTGCAACGTCAATTACAACAATAACACTGTCAACAGCGGTTAAAGTTCGAAAAGTATCTTCTGCAAAATCCTTATGTCCTGGAGTATCAAGGATGTTGATTTTTTTATCTTTATAATTAAAAGCAAGTACAGATGTTGAAACCGAAATCCCTCTTTGACGTTCGATTTCCATAAAGTCACTGGTCGCTCCCTTTTTAATTTTGTTGTTCTTTACGGCACCAGCCTCCTGAATAGCTCCTCCAAACAACAATAATTTTTCTGTTAAAGTTGTTTTACCTGCATCGGGGTGCGAGATAATTCCGAAGGTTCTTCTGCGTTGTATTTCCTTTAAAAAGCTCATATTTTGTATAAATAGGCTGCAAAAATACTATTATTTAATACGATTTAAAAATAAATACCGTTCTGTTTTGCTTTAGTATTAATGGTTTTGATATTTGACAGACAAAGAAATTATTTAAAACTTTTTATGCTAGCTAACATTTTTGGTGGTGTATAATTTTTTGTTAATACTATGGCTGATAGTTGTATTATCTAATTGAATTGTTATTTTTGTTCGTTATAAGTTGTCAAAACTGGATACTGTTTTTTTATTTTTAAAATATTGATTTCAGTTAAAAGAAAGAAACGCAAATCAGGATTCTTACATTCAAATTAAATTTAAAATAATGTTATTAAAAAAATTACAGCTAAAAACTATTGATTACAAATTGGTACTAACAATATGTTTTTTACTTTTTTTTCACTCAATTACTTTCGCTCAGGAAATTATTAAGGATGTTGTAGCAGAAAAACCTGCAGAGGCGACTTCAATTAATAAGCAAAAAGTTGATGGTATTATCGCTACAGTTGGTGATTATATTGTTTTAGATTCGGATATTGATAAAGGATTTCTCGAAATTACTGCTCAGGGTGGTTCTACAAAAGACGTTACCAGATGCCAGATGCTGGGTAAACTTTTGGAAGATAAATTATATGCACACCAGGCAATTCAGGATAGTATTATTGTGAGTGATGCCGAGGTAAAAAGTATGATGGATGAAAGGCTGACTTATATGATGAGGCAAACCGGGGGTGATATTAATAAAATTGTAGAATTTTATAAGAAAAGTTCAGTTGAAGAATTTAAAACATATTTTGCCGATATATTGAAAGAGCAAAAATTGTCTGCAGAAATGCAAAAAAAGATTGTCGACGCTGTAGAAATCACTCCGGAAGAAGTACGTAATTTCTTTAAGAAAATACCAAAAGATGAATTGCCTACTTTTGGTGCTGAAATGGAAGTAGCTCAAATTGTTGTTGAGCCTAAGGTGTCAAAAGAAGACAAACAAAAAGTAATTGATAGATTAAATTCTATAAGGAAAGATGTCTTAGAAGGTTCAAGTTTTGCTACAAAAGCAGTTTTGTATTCACAGGATCCGGGATCTTCTTCTGCGGGAGGATATTATAAAATGACAAGAAAAACTCCTTTTGTAAAAGAATTCAAAGATGTAGCTTTTAGTCTTGCAGAAGGTGAAATTTCTGAACCATTCGAAACAACTTATGGCTATCATATCATAATGGTTGATAAGATTAAAGGTCAGGAAGTAGAATTACGCCATATTTTGATCTCTCCTACTGTTTCTGAAACCGCTTTAAAAGAAGCTAAAGAAAGAATCATAAATATTAGAAATAAAATAGTTGGTAATGAAATTTCTTTTGCTGATGCTGCAAGAACAGAGTCTGATCAAAAAGAGACAAGAGCCAATGGAGGTACTTTAGTTAATCCAAATACTCAGGACACACGTTTTGAGCTGACTAAAATGGATTCGGCATTGTTTAGTCAAGTTTCAAATTTGAAAGATCATGAGGTTTCTCAGCCAATTCTGGATCAGGATGACAGAGGGAAAAAAACATATAAACTGATTACTGTGACCAACAGGATAGATGAGCACGTTGCAGACTATGCTAAAGATTATACTAAAATCAAAGAACTGGCTTTAAAAGAAAAGCAAATTAATGCGATCGGAAAATGGTTTGATGATAAAATTAAAGATACATATGTTAAAATTATTGGAGAATACAGAGATTGTAGTTTTACCAATAATTGGCTGAAAAAATAATTTTTATAAAATAAATAAAAAGAGTTAGTTTTATGAAATCATAGAACTAACTCTTTTTAATTTTAAATATATTCATAAATGTCTGACGTAGCAGCAATTCATAATTTAGTTCAAAAAAGAAATGAATTAAAAAAGGAAATAGCAAAGATAATTGTAGGCCAGGATGCCGTTGTAGATCAAATTTTATTATGCATATTTTCAGGAGGTCATGCACTTTTAATCGGTGTTCCGGGACTGGCAAAAACTTTAATGATAAACACGTTATCTCAGGCTTTAGGTTTGGATTTTAAAAGAATTCAGTTTACACCAGATTTGATGCCTTCGGATATTTTGGGAAGTGAAATTCTGGATGAAAACAGAAACTTTAAATTTATCAAAGGACCGATTTTCTCTAATATTATTTTAGCAGATGAGATCAATAGGACGCCTCCAAAAACACAGGCCGCTTTGTTAGAAGCAATGCAGGAAAGATCGGTAACTATTGCAGGGCAACATTATAAATTAGATTTACCTTATTTTGTTTTAGCGACTCAAAATCCAATTGAGCAGGAAGGAACATATCCGCTGCCAGAAGCTCAGCTGGATCGTTTTATGTTTGCTATAAAATTAGAGTACCCAACTTTTGAAGAAGAAGTGCAAGTTGTAAAAAGAACAACTTCAGATTTGAAAACAGTAATTAATCCATTGTTTACTGCTGAGGAAATTATAGAGTTTCAGCATTTAATTCGTAGAATTCCTGTGGCGGATAATGTTATAGAATACGCTGTTACTTTAGTAAGTAAAACACGTCCGGATAATGTATTGACAAATGATTTTGTCAAAAATTATCTAGATTGGGGAGCAGGTCCAAGAGCTTCGCAAAACTTAATTTTGGCAGCCAAAGCACACGCAGCTTTCAATGGTAAGTTTTCACCAGATATTGAAGATGTTCAGGCGGTAGCAACTGGTATTTTAAGACATAGGATTATTAAAAACTACAAAGCAGATGCCGAAGGGATAACAGAAGAGGTTATTGTTCAGAAACTATTGTAAAAATAACAGCTTATTATATTATGTTAGCCGGTCGTTAAAATGACCGGCTTTTTTGTTTAGATAATCATGTTTCTGTTTTTCTTAAATATTATTAAAAAGATTGAAGAAAAAATCATTTTCAAGGCTTGTGCTGAAAAAATAGACTTTACGTATTTTTACTTATACTTGGAATTGTTTTATTGTTAACTATAACGTTATAAATACTTATTTGGAAAGATTCTTTGTTGAAATAGAGGTAAAATCCGACTTCCTTTTGTAACATTAAATTTTGACTTTGTTAAAGAAAGGATTTTAAAATATCAATAATTTATTTTTTTAATATTTTTTTGATGTTTTGTCAAAATCAAGCGTTTAAAATTGTTTTTTGGTAATATTTTTTTTTGAAAAGGCGACTTCTATTATATTTTTTTAAATTCTCGGCTTTAATGCTTAAATTTGCCTCAAAAAATAAATCCGCTTTATTATGAATATTTATCAGGATTACATTCAAGAAATTGAAGAAAGAAAAAATCAGGGATTACACCCTAAACCAATTGATGGAGCTGAATTATTAAGCGAAATCATTGCTCAAATTAAAGATGTTGATAACGCATATCGCGAAGATTCTCTTAAGTTTTTTATTTACAATACTTTACCGGGTACTACAAGTGCTGCTGGTGAAAAAGCAAAGTTTTTAAAAGAAATTATTTTAGGTCAATCTTTAGTAAAAGAGATTACACCTGCTTTTGCTTTTGAGCTTTTGTCACATATGAAAGGCGGACCTTCTATTGAAGTATTGCTTGATTTGGCTTTAGGAAATGATGCTTCAATTGCAAAACAGGCTGCTGAAGTTTTAAAAACTCAAGTTTATTTATATGATGCTGATACAGCTCGCTTAGCAGAAGCTTACAGCGCTGGTAACACAGTTGCAAAAGAAATTTTAGAAAGTTACGCAAAAGCTGAATTTTTTACAAAATTGCCAGAAGTTGCCGAAGAAATTAAAGTGGTTACTTACATCGCTGCAGAAGGTGATATTTCTACTGATTTATTATCTCCGGGTAACCAGGCACACTCTCGTTCTGACCGTGAATTACATGGAAAATGTATGATAACTCCTGAAGCTCAGGCAGAAATTAAAGCATTGCAGGCACAGCATCCAGATGCTTCTGTTATGTTAATCGCTGAAAAAGGAACAATGGGAGTTGGATCTTCTCGTATGTCAGGTGTAAACAACGTAGCTTTATGGACTGGTAAGCAAGCATCTCCATACATTCCTTTCGTGAACATAGCTCCAATTGTAGCAGGTACTAACGGAATCTCTCCTATCTTCTTAACTACTGTAGACGTAACGGGTGGTATCGGTATCGACTTACAAAACTGGGTAAAGAAAACAGATGCAGAAGGAAACGTAGTTCGTAATGAAGCTGGTGATCCTGTTTTAGAAGAGGTTTATTCTGTAGCTACAGGAACTGTATTAACAATCAATACAAAAACTAAAAAATTATACAACGGTGAGAAAGAATTAAAAGATATTTCTAAATCTTTCACTCCTCAAAAATTAGAGTTTATCAAAGCGGGTGGATCTTATGCCATCGTTTTTGGTAAAAAAATCCAAACATTTGCTGCACAAGCTTTAGGAGTTACTGCTCCAACAGTATTTGCACCAGCTAAAGAAGTTTCTATAGAAGGTCAGGGATTAACTGCTGTTGAAAAAATATTCAACAAAAATGCAGTTGGTGTAACTCCGGGTAAAACATTATATGCAGGATCAGACGTACGTGTGAAAGTTAACATTGTAGGTTCTCAAGATACTACAGGTTTGATGACTGCTCAGGAATTAGAGTCGATGGCAGCTACAGTTATTTCTCCAATTGTTGATGGTGCTTACCAATCAGGATGTCACACAGCTTCAGTTTGGGACAAAAAAGCGCAAGCTAATATTCCTAAATTAATGAAGTTCATGAATGATTTCGGTGTTATTACAGCGAGAGACCCTAAAGGTGAATATCATTCAATGACGGACGTTATTCACAAAGTTTTAAATGATATTACAATTGATGAGTGGGCAATTATTATCGGTGGAGATTCGCATACACGTATGTCTAAAGGGGTTGCTTTCGGTGCCGATTCAGGAACTGTAGCTTTAGCTTTAGCAACAGGTGAGGCTTCTATGCCAATTCCAGAATCTGTAAAAGTTACTTTTAAAGGTGAGATGAAACAACACATGGATTTCCGTGATGTAGTTCATGCGACGCAATCTCAAATGTTGAAGCAATTTGATGGTGAGAACGTTTTCCAAGGTCGTATTATTGAGGTTCATATCGGAACTTTATTAGCTGACCAGGCGTTTACATTTACAGACTGGACTGCAGAAATGAAAGCGAAAGCTTCTATCTGTATTTCTCAGGACGCAACATTAATTGAATCGTTAGAAATTGCTAAGTCTCGTATCCAAATCATGATTGATAAAGGTATGGATAACAAAAACCAAGTTTTACAAGGTTTAATTGATAAAGCAAACAAACGTATCGAGGAAATTAAAACAGGTGCTAAACCAGCTTTGACTCCAGACGATAATGCAAAATATTATGCTGAAGTTGTTATCGATTTAGGTTTAATCGAGGAACCAATGATTGCTGACCCAGACGTTAACAATGTTGATGTTTCTAAACGTTATACACACGATACCATTCGCGAATTATCTTTCTATGGAACAGATAAAAAAGTAGATTTAGGTTTCGTAGGTTCTTGCATGGTTCATAAAGACGATTTAAAAATTGTTTCTCAAATGTTACGTAACGTTGAAAAACAAAATGGGGAAGTTAAATTCAACGCACCTTTAGTAGTTGCAGCTCCTACGTATAACATCATCGACGAATTAAAAGCTGAAGGTGATTGGGAAATGTTACAAAAATATTCAGGTTTCGAATTCTCAGATGCGTTACCTAAATCAACAGCACGTACTGAATACGAAAACATTATGTATTTAGAGCGTCCTGGTTGTAACTTATGTATGGGTAACCAGGAAAAAGCTGAAAAAGGAGATACTGTATTAGCTACTTCAACTCGTTTGTTCCAAGGACGTGTAGTAGAGGATAGAGATGGTAAAAAAGGAGAATCTTTATTAGCATCAACGCCAGTAGTTGTACTTTCTGCAATTTTAGGAAGAATGCCATCTATCGAAGAGTATAAAGCTTCGGTTGAAGGTATTAACTTAACAAAATTCAAACCAATCTCTACTAAATTATAATAGTAGGAACTTCATAATTTCTAAGCGAGGCAATCTAGTAATAGGTTGCCTCTTTTTATTATATTTTGAGCCGCTAAGCATTGTGCTATTCAGATGTAGTATTCATTCGTTCCTCGCTGCGGGTTAAAGCTGCTATTTCTGCTGGATTACCGTTGCATGATTTGCTAAATCAGATTTTTAAGGTAGAAGGTGCAATTGCAATAGGTTATTGTAAAGGTTAAATAATTATATCAGATTGATTTTCAATTTACTGACTTTTAAGAAAAATAGAATAGTTTTAAATAATAGTATTAACAATTATTTTAGCATAAACCATAATAAAATCCTTAAATTTAAGCTGATTTACACTAATATAATTAATATATAACTATGGCTTTTGATATAGAAATGATTAAAAAAGTGTATGACAACATGCCCGGCCGTGTTGATGCAGCACGTCAGATTGTTGGTCGTCCACTTACTTTAACAGAGAAAATTTTATACAATCACCTTTGGGACGGAAATCCTACTAAGGCGTTTGGAAGAGGAGTTGATTATGTTGACTTTGCACCTGATCGTGTTGCCTGTCAGGATGCAACGGCGCAAATGGCATTGCTGCAATTTATGCACGCCGGAAAGAAAACAGTCGCTGTTCCAACAACGGTTCACTGTGATCACCTGATTCAGGCAAAAGTAGATGCTGCTACTGATTTGGCAAGAGCAAAAACACAAAGTAATGAAGTTTTCGATTTCTTGTCGTCAGTTTCTAATAAATACGGAATTGGTTTCTGGAAACCGGGAGCAGGAATTATTCATCAGGTTGTACTTGAAAATTATGCTTTTCCGGGCGGAATGATGATTGGTACGGATTCTCACACTGTAAATGCAGGAGGTTTAGGGATGGTAGCGATTGGTGTTGGTGGTGCAGATGCTGTAGACGTTATGTCTGGTATGGCTTGGGAACTTAAATTTCCAAAATTAATCGGAGTTAAATTAACAGGTAAATTATCAGGCTGGACAGCTCCTAAAGACGTTATCCTAAAAGTTGCCGGTATTCTGACTGTAAAAGGAGGAACCGGAGCAATCGTAGAATACTTTGGTGAAGGCGCAACAGCAATGTCTTGTACGGGTAAAGGAACGATTTGTAACATGGGAGCCGAAATTGGAGCGACAACTTCAACTTTTGGGTATGATGATTCAATGAGCCGTTACCTGCGTTCTACAAACAGAGCAGAGGTAGCTGATGCTGCTGATAAAATAGCTTCTTACCTTACAGGAGATCCGGAAGTATATGCTGATCCGGAAAAATATTTTGATCAGGTTATCGAAATTAATTTATCTGAACTGGAGCCACATTTAAATGGTCCTTTTACTCCTGACTTAGCAACTCCAATTTCTAAAATGAAAGAAGAGGCCATCAAAAACAATTGGCCATTGCAAATTCAGGTAGGTTTAATTGGTTCGTGCACCAACTCTTCTTATGAGGATATATCACGAGCTGCTTCTTTAGCTAAACAAGTTGCGGAGAAAAATCTAAAAACAAAAGCAGAATTTACGATCACTCCGGGATCTGAAGTCGTTCGTTCTACAATCGAAAGAGACGGATTTATTGATACTTTTAATAAAATTGGGGCAACAGTTTTTGCCAATGCGTGTGGACCATGTATCGGTATGTGGGACAGGGAAGGAGCTGAGAAAGAAGAAAGAAATACTATCGTTCACTCATTCAATCGTAACTTCTCAAAACGTGCAGATGGTAATCCAAACACTTTGGCTTTCGTTGGTTCTCCGGAATTAGTGACTGCTTTGGCTATTGCAGGTGATTTAAGCTTTAATCCTTTAACAGATAAATTAATCAACGAAGACGGTGAAGAAGTAATGCTCGATGAGCCAACAGGAGATGAATTGCCTGAAAAAGGTTTCTATGCCGAAGATCCCGGATTTCAGGCTCCTGCCGAAGACGGTTCAGGGGTTCAGGTAGTTGTTAGTCCTACTTCGGAGCGTTTACAATTGTTAGCTCCTTTTGAGGCATGGGATGGCAAGAATATTACTGGTGCTAAATTGTTAATCAAAGCATTCGGAAAATGTACTACAGACCACATTTCTATGGCTGGACCATGGTTGCGTTTTCGCGGACACTTAGATAATATTTCTAATAATATGCTGATTGGTGCCGTAAATGCATTCAACCAAAAAACCAACTCGGTAAAAAATCAATTGACAGGAAATTACGATGCTGTTCCTGCAGTAGCACGTGCCTACAAAGCTGCCGGAGTTCCATCAATTGTAGTTGGAGATCATAATTATGGAGAAGGTTCTTCTCGTGAGCATGCTGCTATGGAACCACGTTTCTTGGGAGTCAAAGCGGTATTGGTAAAATCTTTCGCCCGTATTCACGAAACCAATCTTAAAAAACAAGGTCTTTTAGGATTGACTTTTGCCAACGAAGCAGATTACGATAAAATTCAGGAAGATGACACAATCAATTTCTTAGACTTAACTGAATTTGCTCCAGGAAAACCATTAACATTGGAGTTCGTTCACGCAAACGGTACAAAAGATGTTATTTTGGCAAATCATACATATAATGAAGGTCAGATTGGCTGGTTTGTTGCGGGGTCGGCATTAAATTTAATTGCTGCCGGAAAAGCTTAATTTCAAAAACTCAAAATTTATTCAAAACGCTCTGTCATACACAGGGCGTTTTTATTTGTAGCTAATCCGGCTGTCCGCTATATCTTTTGTCCCGATAACTATCTGGACAAAAGGATGCCGCTTCCATCCGGGCTAAGAATCTGGTTTTCAAAATTACGTTTAGGACAAAAAAAATATAATATCGAGATAAAAACATAACTCACACTAAAACTTTAAGTTAGCTTTTGAAACGTTATGTTTTTTCTATTTCGGAATAAATTTGTTACTAAAAAGCGTGTTTTTTTTACTTTAAAAAGTTAAATTCGCCTTTTTAGTAATATTATTTTCTTTTTTGAGTTGTAAAAACATAAGAAAGAGTGTAGAATTTAAATTCCCCAATAATGCTTTTTAGGTATGTTGTCATATTTTTGTTTTTTAGTGCAAGTGTTTTTTCTCAGGATAAATATATCAAACATGTTATCTCAAAAGGGGACAATCTCACTGCAATAGCCAAAAAATATGGTGTAAAAACAAAAGACATTGAAAACGCAAATCCTAATGCGCCTAAAATTTTAAAATTAAATTCGGTTTTATTGATTCCTGCAAAAAATCAGCCTGAAGGAGTCAAAACTAATGAATCTGTTGCAGAAACGACTTCTGGTTTGCATGAGGTTTTAGCCAAAGAAACACTTTGGGGTATATCACAAAAATATAAAGTCTCAGTTGAAGATTTAAAAAAGGCAAATCCTTTGCTGGAAAATGAAGGTCTGAAAATAGGACAACAGATTGTTATTCCGGGAAATGGCAATCAAGAATTGCAAAAACCGATTGAAAATACCCAGGCAGAATTGGTTGAAGTCTCCAGAGAGGTAATGCCAAAAGAAACAAAATATGCTATTGCAAAAGAGTTCGGGATAACGGTTGCTGAACTCGAAAAACAGAATCCCGAAATCAGAAAAAAACTGCCAATAGGATATACTTTAAAAATCCTTACTTCAAAAGAAAAGGCAGAGGCTTTACAAGCTTTAAAAGCAAGTCAGGAAATAAAAGAAACAAATAATGAGTCTGTTCAGGTAGCAGATGACCCGTCTGTTAAAAAAGATTCAACATCAGTAATAAGAGTAAGTAATAACTCGGATTTAATTAATCAGCTAATTTTGAATGCGACAGGAAATATAGGAACCCGTTATCGTTCAGGAGGTACTACGAAAGCTGGTTTTGACTGTTCCGGATTAATGTATTCTACTTTTGGTAATTTTGATATTAAATTGCCAAGAAGTTCGATTGAGCAATCCCGGATTGGAACGAAAGTCAACACTGATGAAGCACAGAGGGGAGATCTGATTTTCTTTAGAACCAATGGAAGGCGACAGATAAACCATGTTGGAATGGTGGTAGAAGTTGTAGATGGCGAAATTAAGTTTGTGCATTCTTCAACTCACAGCGGGGTCATTATATCATCTACAAAAGAACCCTATTATCAAAGGTCTTTTTCACAGGTCAATCGTGTTTTAGAATAAAGAACTGGAAATAAGTTGTTTTTTTAACTCTTCGGCAGGTAAAGGTTTATTTAAAAAATCAACAACATTTTTGTTTTGCTTGATTCTTTTGATTTCTTCAGGATTTAAAGTTGAAGAGATTGCATAAATTTGAATTTCTTTTTTGATTTCTTCATTTAGTTTTTCAAATTCGTTCAAAAATTCAAAACCGTTCATTATTGGCATTTGTATGTCTAATAAAATAATTAGTTTGTGGTTTTGTTTTTTATTCTGGATAATCCAGTTTAAGCCTTCCAGACCATTATTAGTGATACTAACCTGTTCAATATTAAGAACTTTTCTCAACAGTTGTTGGGCAACAATCTGATCAATCAGGTTGTCTTCAATTAACAAAAAATCTGCTTTAGGTTGCATAAGATCTTGGTATTGTTACGATAAATTTGCTTCCGATATTAATTTCTGAAGACACAGAAATATTTCCTTTGATGTTTTCTACGGCTTCTTTTACGATATAAAGCCCTAATCCGGATCCTTTGTTTCGGTTTGTTCCAAAATACATTTCAAAAATATGGGCTATATTGTCATCTTTGATTCCGAGCCCGTTATCAGATACTTCTATTGTATTAAACCCATTCTGAACATAGGTTTTAATAGTGATAAACATTTCCGGTTTTCTATTGTCAGAATATTTTATAGCATTAGAAAGTAAATTACTCATAATAATTTTTATGCGTAAACCATCACTCTCAATTTGATCAACGGATAATTCTTGTTTGAAAGTTATTTTATCAGCATTTTCAATATGCATTAACTGCGAAATTGTGTCATCTAATATTTCCTTTAGGCTTACAGGTTCTGTAACGATTTGTTTTCTCTTATTTTTCGAATAGTCAATAATATCAATAATAAACTGATCTTGTTTGACAAGGCTTTTGTGCATTAAATGCAAATACTCTTTTATTTGTTCGATATCATCTTCTAATTGTGTTATTTCTATCAGTCCTTTTAAGGAGGTAATTGGAGATCTTAAATCGTGGGAGGCACTGTAAACAAAACGATCTAATTCATGGTTAACCAGCATTAGGTTTTCATTTTTAGCTTCGATTTCTTTTTTCGAAATGGTCAGACGTTTTACCATTATCGAATAATATGAAAAAACGCTCAAAATAATTATCAGTATAAAAACGATGTTTGTAATAATAAGCAGTCCTTTAATTTTTCGTGTTCCTGCGCTTAGGGTATTTGAGAAATTGCGTTCATTTATGGTGAGTTTGTCGCTAATATCACTGATTTGTCGAAGGAATTTTTTCTGATCAGCAGTTGTTAGTATATTGTTTTTAATTTTATTGTGAACCTGTGTTCCTGTTGCATAAAGTTCATCGATTAAATTATCGCCCTGTTCCCATTCGTTGATTGCTTTGGCAAAGAATGAAACTTCTTTGAAGTTTACAAATAACCAGATAACATCATCCAGATCATCTTCATGGTTGCGTCCGGTTAAAAAACCCTTTCTGGCAACTTCATTGTCGCCGTGTTTTAAAAGACTTTTTCGTGCAATACCATCGCCTTGAGGAACTTTGAGTTCTTCTTTGTATAATTTCCATTGATGAGGGTCTTTGTCGTAAAGATAGGTTATAAGATGACGGGAAGCATCTTTCTGGCCTTTAGAATAATGGGATTCTCCATTGATATAAGCTCTGTTGGCCGATAATATTTTAATCGTAAAAAAATTAATAAAAATTAATAAAGCACATGAAACGAAGACTATTAATATAGGAACGAAAACATTTGCCAAACCCAGCTTTTTTAAAGATTGAACTTTATTCATATTACAAATATTAGCAGGTTGATGTATAAATGTTTTGTCTTAATATAAAGTTGTGTTGTTTCGAACGAATAAAGCTTCAAAAGCACGTGTAAACAATTGTTAAAGAAAATATATAAATTGTAAGATTAATTTGCCTCTTAATCAAATTTAATAAAAAAATAATGTTTTTTAGTATGAAAAATATTTTTCTTGTTCATCTTTAAAAGTTTTTAATAATGTATTTTAAATCAGTGTTTTGTATTTTATTTTTTGTGCTGTTTTGAATTTTTTTTACTTTTTCAATGAGAAATTTAAACTAAATAATTAGTCTAAGAACAGTTGTTTTTGTTTAATGTAATGTGTTTGGTGAAAAATTTCAGGAATCAGATTGCTAAGGTTGTTTTAGTATGTTTGGTCTTATGAACCGGGATTTGCGTAAGGGATAGGAGCGGCATCCTTTTATGGTGGGGTTCACCATAAAAGATAAAGTGGATAGCCCGACCCGCAGGGGTACGTCCCAAAAAATCACAATCTTAAATCTGTATTCTAAAATATGAAATTTCAGAAAAAAGTATATCTTTAACCAACCCAAAAAACCAAAAATAATGCAGGAAAACAACCAGGAAAATTTTAAGAGAGAACTCGGATTATTAGACGGAACCATGCTTGTGGTAGGTTCTATGATTGGTTCCGGAATATTTATCGTGAGTGCCGATATCGCCAGACAGGTAGGATCAGCAGGATGGCTGACTCTGATATGGCTTATTTCAGGACTTATAACCATTATTGCTGCTGTAAGTTATGGTGAGCTGAGTGCAATGTTTCCGAAGGCAGGAGGACAATATGTGTATCTGAAGGAAGCTTACAACAAATTAATTGCTTTTTTGTATGGCTGGAGTTTTTTTGCGGTAATTCAAACCGGTACAATTGCGGCCGTAGGGGTGGCTTTTTCAAAATTTGCAGCATATCTTTACGAACCTTTGAGTGATGAGAATATCATATTTGAATTAGGTTTTTTTAAACTCAATGCCGCTCAGATTGTATCGATTATAACAATTGTTTTTTTAACCTATATAAATAGTCGTGGCGTAAAAAACGGGAAGGTTCTTCAGACGGTTTTAACAATCATCAAAATTTTGTCATTGCTTGGTTTAATCGTTTTTGGATTAACTCTTGCGGCTAAAGCTTCTGTCTGGGATGCGAATTGGGCTGACGCATGGACCACCTATTCGTACAATACGGAAAAAGAATCCTGGCTTCCGATTAGTGGAACAGCTTTAATAACGGGTATTTCTGCCGCAATGGTTGGATCGTTATTTTCAAGCGATGCCTGGGTGGGAGTAACTTTTATAGCAGGTGAAATTAAAAATCCAAAACGCAATGTGGGTTTCAGTTTATTCTTAGGGACTTTTATAGTTACGATTATTTATGTGCTGACAAATTTAATGTATCTGGCGGTAATTCCAATGAATGAAATTGCTACAGCAAAATCAGACAGGGTAGCGGTAGTGGCTTCTCAGTATATTTTTGGTGATATCGGAACTTTGGTTATTGCTATCATGATTATGATTTCGACTTTTGCCTGTAACAACGGACTGATTATGGCGGGTGCAAGAGTGTATTATACGATGGCAAAAGACGGATTGTTTTTTAAAAAAGCAGCGATCCTTAATGAGTTTAGCGTTCCTTCCTGGGCTTTATGGGCACAGTGTATCTGGGCTTCAGTTTTGTGTCTTACCGGAAAATATGGTGCTTTGTTAGACTTTGTAATTATTATCGTTTTGATATTTTACATTTTGACGATTTACGGAATTTTTATATTACGTAAAAAAATGCCTGATGCAGAAAGACCTTATAAAGCATTTGGTTATCCGTTTTTACCATTATTGTACATTGTATTGGCATCGGCAATTAGTGTTTCACTGCTAATCACAAAATTTGCCACTTGCGGCTGGGGAATTTTGATTATGCTGATTGGAATTCCAGTTTATTATTTGACAAAACCAAAAGAATAAACTTCAGAATAAATGAATATGAAATGCCTTGCTTTTAGCAGGGCATTTTTTTTGTTTAAGTTAAACTTTCAACGTAAACCAAAACGTACTCCCCAATCCCAAATTACTTTCTACGCCAACACTGCCATTTTGAGCTTCAATAAATTCTTTACTAATCGCTAATCCCAATCCCGTTCCGGATTTCTGACTTCCCGGAACCTGAAAATATTTATCAAAAACCCTGTCTTTATATCTTGTGTCAATTCCTTTTCCGATATCAATAACCTGAAATACGATTTGGTTGTTTTCTTTTTTTAATTTGATGTGAATAGTACTTTTTTCAGAAGAATACCGAATGGCATTTGACAAATAATTAATCAAAACCCAGCCTGTTTTTTCGCTGTCGGCTTTTACGTCTTGCAGGTTTTCATCGGCATCAACTAAAATATTGATTTGTTTTTGATCTGCCTGAACTTTTACCGCTTCAACAGCATAATTTACAATCGCATGCGGATTGCTTTTTTCGATATTCAGCTGAATATTTCCGGTTTCTAATTGTGATAAATTAAGTAATTCACCCGTGATTTTCAATAAGCGCTGACTGTCCTCTTTTATACTTTCAACCAATTGTTTTTGGTCATCATTCATATCGCCCGTTTTGGCATTTTCAAGCAATTGCAGACTTAGTTTTATAGATGCAATTGGTGTTTTTAATTCATGTGAGACTGTTGCAATAAAATTGGTTTTGGCAAAATCCAGTTCTTTAAAAAGCGTAATATTTCTCAGAATAATCACATCACCAATATTGATTTCTTTTTCTTCTCCTGTTGGAATTATGGTAATATTCAGGATTTCTTTTTCGAAATAACTTTCTTTTCCGTGCGCATAAATTTTAAGCGGTTGTTTTTTAGTAGAATCTGATTCTTCTTTCAAAATCAAAGAACGAATTAAATCATTCGACAAGGCTAGAGTAGAAGCCGATTTTCCGATAACATCTTCCAGTTTCAAACCAATAATTTTCAACGCTTCATCATTGGCAAACAAAACAATTCCTTCGTGATCTAAACCAATAATCGGGTCGTTCATGTTATTGATTAAAGTTTCCAGTCGTTTCTTTTCGAAAAAGAGTTTGTACAAATTACTATCATTATATTCCTGAAGTTTCTGCGCCATTGTATTAAACGATTTGGCCAAATCTCCAAATTCGCTATGACTCGTAAAATGAACACGTTCTGAATAGTTTTTATTCGCAATTTCCTTTATACTCAGCGTTAATTCTTTAATCGGATTGGCAATATTATTTGGAAGATTGACGAGTAAATTAAAAGCAATCAAGAAGCATAAACTTCCCACAATGGCAATCCATAAATTAGCATTTTCGGCGGTATGTTTGGCAATATCGCTTTTCTGTTTTATGGCATTCAGATTGAGTTTCATAATCGCAAAAATGTCTTGTCTTATTTGTGCTTTTATGGCTTCGTTTGCTCCATTTTGTTCTAAAAGCGTAAAACTTTTTTCAAGGTTTTCGGTTGCTTCTTTTTCTCCGGGTTCGGTAATATTTTGTGTTTGTTTTTCAAGATATTCCTTGAAAACATGAATCTTGCTATCAGGGCTCGCTTTAATTTCATCCAAGGACAAAATCATATTTCGCGAATATTCCAGCGTATTATAATTCGCTTTTAGAATATTCTCTGTATCCGCTTTTATCAAAAAAACAGAATAGCCACTCACTAACGAAAGTATGATAATCATTAAAAATAACAATCCAACTCCGAGATTCAATTTGGTTTTAATTCTCATAATGTTTATTTAAAAACAAGTTTTTTTTATTTGAACCATTAAGATATTAAGGAAATTAAGCTTTGAACTTAATGAAACTTACAAATAGAAAATTAAGCATAGCCTTTATTTTCTTAATGTCTTAATGGTTAGAAAAATTACGACAGGATAACAAGATCGACATTTGATAAAGACAGTTTGTTTAACAGACGTCTGAAAATTGTTGTAGACAAAATTACTTTAAATAAATTCAAATGCGGTTTCCCGATGCAGACCGTTGTGATTTGTTTTTCTTCAACAGTTGCCAAAATCGCATCGGCAATATTACTGTTTTCCAGTTTAACAACTTCTGCGCCTAATTGTACGGCGAGTTTAAAGTTATTAATTAAATGCCGTTGTTTGTCCAAAGCAATTTTTGTACTGCTTTCCTGCGGCGTTTCCACATACAAAACATACCACGATCCATTATAATAACTGGCCAGTCGCGCCGCTTTTCTAATCACAATTTTAGCCGTTTTATCATTACTGCTAATGCAGGCCAAAAGCTTTTCATGTCGTAAAGCATGAAGATTCGGAACTTCATTTTCAACTTTTCGAACGACCTGACTCGCTACTTCTTTCAAAGCCAATTCTCGAAGTTGTAAAATCTGTTCCGATTTAAAAAAGTTCGTTAAAGCCGTCTGAATTTTATCCGGAGTATAAATTTTTCCTTCTTTTAAACGCGCAATCAAATCTTCAGATGTTAAGTCGATATTCACAACTTCATCCGCCAATCGCAAAACATTATCCGGGATACGTTCCTGAACATCAATGTTTGTAATGCGTTTTACGTCTTCATTTAAACTTTCAATATGCTGAATATTGACAGCCGAAATCACATTAATCCCAGCTTCCAGAATCTCTAAAACATCCTGCCAGCGTTTTTCATTTTTACTTCCTTCAACGTTCGTGTGCGCCAGTTCATCAACAATAACCACTTCCGGACGAAGATTGATAATTGCCTGAACATCCAGTTCTTCCAATTCTTTTCCTTTATAAAAAATCGTCCGCCTCGGAATTATCGGTAAACCCGCTAATAATTCATGCGTTTCTTTCCGCATATGCGTTTCGATGTAGCCTATTTTGACATCAATTCCGTTTTTTAATAACGAATGCGCTTCCTGAAGCATACGAAAAGTTTTGCCCACACCGGCACTCATTCCAATGTAGATTTTAAACTTCCCCTTTCGTGATTTCTGAATTAAATCGAGAAAGTGCTGTGCGTTATTTTCGTTTTCCATGTTTTTTGGTTTAACCATTAAGAGATTAAGGAAGTTAAGCTTTTCTTTGTCTACAGAACATTAAGCTTAATGTTCTGTATTCTAGATTAAAATCTGGTACTAAAACTTAATTTTCTTAATCTCTTAATGGTAAAAAAATTAATGTTTAAAATGAAATCGCCAGCGAAGTCGTTACAAACGTATTCGTATCCGTTGGAAGATTGTCTTTATTGGTGAAGATTTCGTCTTTACTGGAAAGATTTCTGGCTTCAATTCTAAACATAATATTATCAGTAACTAAGTAATCAAAGTTAGCTGAAAATCCGTAAGTTTTAAAACCGTTTGGCGTTCCAGTTGCGATAATTACACCCTTTTCATCACTATAATATTCACCGCGTACTGCAAGCTGAATTTTGTCAACTGGTTTGTATTGCAGAATCAAAACGGGCGAAAACCAAGTATCGTATTTGTTACTATTTTTAGCCGATTGCTGAGAACCAATATCAAAACCAGCCGTTAGATTTACTTTTTCGGCCACTTTAAATTGTCCGTAAAAGTTGTTGAAATAACGCCATTTTTTGTCAATATCCGGCTGTTCATTTCCAACATATGTACTCCAATTCAAAGCAACCCGATCAGAAGGTTTGTAAGTAACCTGAGTTCCAAAAGCAGGCGTTTGATTGCCTTCTACTTTCTCAATTCTCTGCCAGCCATTCAAGTACATTCCCGCCAAATACCATTTTCCAGATTCAGATGTATAACCAATTTTAACTCCCGTTTCATAATAAGGAGAATTCTCAGCCAAAATACTTCTCGTTAAAGTCTGACAGTCTTTTCCAATCGCACTTTCAAAACCAATATGCGAAGGCATAATTCCCGCATCAACCCATAAATTATGGTTTTTCGAAATCTTTACACCAACATTTGCCTCGTAAACATTTTTCAACAAACCCTGCTCGGCAGACATATTATACTCGGCATAAGTTCCGGCCATTAAGGCAAAATTTCCCCGAATATTTTCTTTCGAATAATTCACTTTTGCCATTCCCAAATTCAGATTTACCTCGTTGCTTTTATTATAACTGTAAAAAAAGTTTGGTCGAGTATGATTTTCATGTTTGCCGAAATCATAACTGTAATAAGCGTCTACATATCCTGAAAACGTAAACGGATTTTTTGATTCTTCTTGTGCATGTAAATTGCTAAAACCAAAAGCGATTAAAGCAGTAAGTATTATTTTTTTCATTTTGTGGTATTCTATTATTTATTAGTAGATTTTTTAGGAGCTAATCCCGCTATCCGTTTCAATCTTTTGTGTCTCGTTAAAGAAACGAGACACAAAAGGATTTCCACTACTATCGGGGCTAGGGCATTTGGGGTAAAAAGGCGTTTTGTATTTTAATAGGTTTTATATCCTAACAGGTTTCAAAAACCTGTTAGGTATTATTGTAAGTTTAGTTTTTCGATTCCAATTCTCGCCACAGTTTGTCATTTCGACGAAGGAGAAATCTTCGTTGCTAGATCGCCACAGATTTGACATTCTTTGTGGAGCTTCTTGTGAAGATTTCTCCTTCGTCGAAATGACAAGAATGCGCATAGAAAAACTTAGAATCTCAGTATCTTAGAACCTTAGCATCTTAGCGAAGCGCATCCAGCGCCACATTCAATTCCAAAACATTAACCGTTTCAGGACCAACAACAGCCGTATTAATTTTAGATTCCACCAAAGCTTTTACTTTAGTTTCATCCAGTTTTCTTTCTTTAGCAATTCGTTTCACCTGAATCAGTGCCCCTTGCGGAGAAATATTTGGATCCAAACCACTTCCTGAAGCCGTAACCATATCGGATGGAATATCAGATTTCTTCAAGTACGGATGAACCAATAAAAGTGTATCAATTCTTTTTTGAACTAAAGCCAAATAATCGGCATTGCTTGGACCTTTGTTGCTTCCGGCACTTCCCGCCGCGTTATAATCAACAGCTGAAGGTCTTCCCCAGAAATAATTCGACTTATCGAATTTCTGACCAATTTTTTGGTAACCAACGACTTTCCCGTTAACCGAAATCGTTTCTCCTTTTCCTTGATTTGGAGCAATTTGTGCGATTCCGTAAATCGCTAAAGGATAAATAACCGCAAACAAAATCAAAGTAAATACGGTAAGTTTTAATAGTGAAAATAGATTTTTCATTTTTTTGAGATTCTAAGACTCTAAGATGGTAAGGTTCTAAGTTTTTTTCTTAGAAGCTTAAGGAATCCAAAGTCTATGTTTTTAATTTGAGTTTTTGTAAACCTGACAGGTTTAATTTTTACATAAAAAGCGCTACCAATAAATCAATAACTTTAATTCCTATAAAAGGAACAATTAGACCGCCTAAACCATAAATCAAAAGGTTTCTTTTTAAGATGGCGCTCGCTCCAATTGGTCGGTAATCAACACCTTTCAGCGCAAGCGGAATCAAAATTGGAATAATAACCGCGTTAAAAATTACAGCTGATAAAATCGCACTTTCAGGACTATGCAAATGCATGATATTTAAACCTTGTAGCGCAGGAATCGCAGTAATAAAAAGAGCAGGAACAATCGCAAAATATTTCGCAACGTCATTTGCAATAGAAAAAGTAGTTAAAGTTCCGCGAGTCATTAAAAGCTGTTTTCCAATTTCGACAATCTCAATTAGTTTCGTTGGATCATTGTCAAGATCGACCATGTTTCCTGCTTCTTTTGCTGCTTGAGTTCCGCTGTTCATGGCAACACCAACGTTGGCTTGAGCAAGGGCAGGAGCATCATTTGTTCCGTCACCCATCATGGCAACCAATCTTCCTTCAGTCTGTTCTTTTCTAATGTAATTCATTTTATCCTCAGGCTTAGCCTCGGCAATAAAATCATCAACACCAGCTGCTTCGGCAATAAATTTGGCTGTCAGAGGATTATCTCCTGTAACCATAACTGTTTTGATTCCCATTCTTCGTAAGCGCTCAAAACGTTCTTTCATTCCGGTTTTGATAATATCCTGAAGTTCGATAACACCTTGAACTTCATTGTTTTTGATTACTACTAATGGAGTTCCTCCGTTCGATGAAATTGTGATTACTTGTTGCGCAGTATCTTCAGGAAAAGAATTTCCGGCTTGTTGTGCAATGTTTTTTGCAGCATCTTGTGCTCCTTTTCTAATGTTCGTTCCGTCTTTTAATACGACTCCAGAAGTTCTGGTTTCGGCAGTAAATTTGATGCTGTGTGAAATGTTATCTGTGAAATGTGAAATGTCTGATGGCATTTTACTACTTACATCTAACATTTTACTAAGCTCAATGATGCTTTTCCCTTCCGGCGTATCATCTGCAAGCGAACTCAAAACAGCCGATTTTACAAAGTCGTCAAAAGAAATTCCTTTTGTTGGATAAAAATTGGTTGCTTTTCTGTTTCCAATGGTAATGGTTCCGGTTTTATCCAAAAGCAATACATCAATATCTCCAGCAGTTTCAACCGCTTTACCCGATTTTGTAATTACGTTAGCACGCAACGCTCTGTCCATTCCCGCAATACCAATCGCAGAAAGCAGACCTCCAATTGTAGTTGGAATTAAACACACAAACAAAGCAATGAAAGCCGCAATCGTGATGGGTGCGTTGGCATAGTCGGCAAACGGTTTTAGCGTAACGCACACAATCACGAAAATTAAAGTAAATGCGGCTAATAAAATGGTTAAGGCAATTTCGTTTGGTGTTTTCTGACGGCTCGCACCTTCAACTAAAGCAATCATTTTATCTAAAAAGCTTTCACCTGGTTCAGAAGTTACTTTTACTTTAATTTTATCAGATAATACTTTTGTTCCTCCAGTTACAGATGATTTATCTCCGCCAGCTTCCCGAATTACGGGAGCACTTTCTCCGGTAATGGCACTTTCGTCTATTGTGGCCAGGCCTTCGATAATTTCACCATCGGCAGCAATTAAATCGCCAGCTTCGCAAACGAATATATCGCCCTTTTTTAATTGTGAAGAGGTTAGATGTAAAAAGTGAGATGTTTGAAGATTGTGAACTGAGACATCTGACATTTCACTTTTTACTTTTTTCACAGATGTTTCTTCTCTAGTTTTTCTTAAACTGTCGGCTTGTGCTTTTCCTCTTGCTTCAGCAATGGCTTCGGCGAAATTGGCAAATAAAAGCGTTGCCAGTAAAATTAAAAATACAATTAAGTTATAAGTAAAACTACCCTGATCATTTGCTCCCATTAATATCGAAATGCAGACAGTAAACATAATGGCTGTTCCAATTTCTACGGTAAACATTACCGGATTTTTGATCATCATTTTTGGGTTCAGCTTGACAAAAGACTGCGCTAAGGCTTCTTTTACCTGTTTACTTTCAAACAATGATGTGGATTTATTAGTTGTCATTTTCTTGTAAAAAGTTAAATGTTATTTGTTAAATGTTGTGCCCTAAAAAACACATAGATTATAAAATATAGCCCGTGGTTTCAACCACTGGGACGCAGCGTATATCACAATCTTTGTCCCCGCAATTCGTTTCCCGTGGTTGAAACTACGGGCTATGTTTGAAATATTTTGCGTTTATTTTTATGTGTTTAAAATAACCAGCATTTTTATTTTAGTGTAAAGAATTCCGCTAATGGTCCAAGCGCCAACGCCGGGAAGAACGATAAAGCAGCGATAATTGCAATTACAGCAAAAGTCATGATTCCGAAAATTGAGGTATCCGTTTTTAAAGTTCCTGCACTCTCTGGAATGTATTTTTTGCCTGCCAGTAAACCTGCAATTGCTAATGGGCCAATGATTGGAATAAAACGACTTAACAGCAGTACAATTCCTGTAGTGATATTCCAGAACGGATTATTATCTCCCAAACCTTCAAAACCAGAACCGTTATTGGCAGCACTTGAAGTGTATTCGTATAGCATTTCTGAGAATCCGTGGTTACCAGGATTATTTAACCAGCCAGTCGCGTTTCCGCTGAACCAATAACCCATTGCGGTATCATGTGCAGCAAAATAAGATGCTAATGCAGTTCCTGCTAAAATCAATAATGGGTGAAGAATGGCAATAAAAGCGGCAATTTTAACTTCCCGCGCTTCGATTTTCTTGCCTAAAAATTCGGGAGTTCGACCGACCATTAATCCGGAGATAAATACAGCCAGAATAATGAAAATATAGTAGTTTAGAATACCAACACCGCATCCGCCGTAAAAGGCATTTACCATCATAGATAATAATTGCATAGCGCCAGAAACAGGTATCGAGCTATCGTGCATACTGTTTACAGAACCTGTAGAAATTACCGTTGTAGCAATACTCCAGAATCCTGACATTGCTGGGCCAAACCGAACTTCTTTTCCTTCCATCGCTCCGGTTGCTTGTGCGATTCCCATTTTTTCGATAGCAGGATTTCCGTTGATTTCGCTCATAACTGTTGGAACTACCAGAAGTAAAAATCCAACCGTCATTACACCAAAAATGATATTCGACAGTTTTCTTTTGTTGAGGTAAAATCCAAGAGCAAAAATCATTGCAAACGGAATAATCATTTGTGCCCAAAGTTCAACTTGGTTTGTAAAATAAGTTGGGTTTTCTAATGGATGCGCTGAGTTGGCTCCAAAAAATCCACCACCATTTGTACCAATATGTTTAATAGCAATAAAAGCTGCAGCTGGTCCTCGAGAAACTTCTACATGATCACCTTGAAGTGTCGTAATAGGATCTTTACCTTCAAAAGTCATAGGAGTTCCGCTAAATACTAATGCAATAGCTACAATTACTGAAAGGGGTAATAAAATACGAGTACAGCTTTTGATGAAATAATTGTAAAAATTACCTAATTGTTCTGTTGTTCTTTCTTTCATTGCTGTGAAAATCATAGAGGCAGCAGCCATTCCGATACCAGCAGAAACAAATTGAAGGAACATCAAGACGATTTGTGAAAGGTAAGAAACCCCGCTTTCGCCAGAATAATGCTGTAAATTACAGTTTACGATAAATGAAATAGCCGTATTAAAAGCCAAATCTGGCGTCATGGACGGATTATTATCAGGATTTAAAGGTAAAGATCCCTGAAATAATAATACAAAAAAGCAAAGAAAGAACCAAACCATATTAATACTTAAAAGTGCTTTTAAGTGTTGTTTCCAGTTCATTTCTTCAGCCGAATTAATACCGCTGATTTTAAAAATAAGTTTTTCAATTGGATTGAAAATCGGGTCAAGGAGTGTTTTATCTCCCAAATAAACTTTAGCAATATATTTTCCTAAAGGAATAGCTAAAACAATGGTTAGGATAAAAATACCAATGACGCCTAATAATTCTGTGTTCATAATTTTTATATTTTTTAGTGAAAGGTGAGAGGTGATTTGTAAAATGAGTTGATGAATAAAATTTGGGTTTACATCTCACTTAATGCATTTCACTTTTTACATGATTTAAAATTTTTCGGGTCTGATTAATACATAAATCAAATACACGAAAACGGCGATTGAAATAATAAATAGTGCAGTCATGATTTAGATTTTTTCAAAAAATTCAACAGACAGAAAACAAATGGCAAACAGCACGACGGCTAATGCGAGTAAAAGAAAAGTGATTAACATATTAGATGATTTTAGATTTGTGAAATTTGAAATGTGAGAAGTAAAATGTTATTTGTAAAAAGTGATGAACGTCTTACATTTCACAAAAAACATTTCACTAATTAGACTCCCGAAGCATTAACCTGCTTGATATATTCCGCTTTAAGTGTTTGAGGAAAAAGATGTGAAATATTACAATGACGCACTTCCATAAAAGAAGAAACTGAAAAAACATATACATTAGAAATGGCGTTTTTAGTTTCGATGCTTCCGGTTATAAACAAACGTTCAGCAAGTGCCAAGCATTTTTTTGCCCGAACGATGTTTCCAGAAATAATCGATTTTTTAGTGATTTCGGCAAAACGTTCAGCTTGTTTGTAGATTGAGGTTACTTGATTTTTCATTTGGAATGAATTTTAATGTTCTCCCTCCTTATGCCAAAATGTGTTCCGAAAAAATGAGTTTACAGCTAAAGTGCTGTCAATAAAAGGAATGTAATTGTGTGCCAAAAATCAGGCATAAAAAAAGCTTATCATTTTGATAGGCTTTTATTGAAATGATAAGATTGTTTTTTAATTATGAATTATGAATTGTGAATTGTGAATTGTGAATTGTAAAATGTAATCTCTTTTGAAATTGCTATTGCTATTGATATTGGAATTTGGAATTTAAATTTTGGAATTTTCTATCCCATATTCTTCCAATTTTCTATATAAAGTCGCAATCCCAATTTCTAATAATCGCGCCGTTTCTGCTTTATTTCCCTTTGTATAATTTAAAACCTTTTGAATATGCAATTTCTCAACACTCTGCATCGAGAAAGCTGACATTGATTTGGTCGTTTTCTCCGTTTGATGTTGCATTTCGTAAGGCAGAACATCTGAAGTTAAAGTATCGCCATTACTCAAAATAACCGATCTTTCAATGATGTTTTTAAGTTCACGGATATTTCCCGGCCAAGAATAATTTTCTAATTTCTGCAGAAAATCATCAGAGATATGTAATGTTTTTTTATTCGTTTTTTCAGAAAATTGTTTGACAAAATGATGCGTCAATACTGCAATATCTTTGATTCTTTCTCTTAAAGAAGGCAATTTAATTTCGAAGATATTCAAACGAAAATACAAATCAGAACGAAAACGATGCTCATCACTTTCTGTTTTTAAATCTCGGTTTGTAGCGGCAATTAATCTGAAATTTGATTTTTTAGGAGTTGTGTCGCCAACGGGAATATATTCGCTGGTTTCTAAAACGCGCAATAATTTGGCCTGAAGATCAATTGGCATTTCACCAATTTCGTCCAGGAATAAAGTTCCGCCGTTTGCTTCTTCAATAAAACCTTTTTTATCTTTTACAGCTCCCGTAAAAGCACCTTGTTTGTGACCGAAAAGTTCGCTTTCTAAAATTTCTTTTGTAAAAGTACTGCAGTTTAATGCCACAAAAGATTTCCCAGTACGATTGCTGTTTTCGTGAATGGCCTGTGCAAAAACTTCTTTTCCGGTTCCGGTTTCGCCGGTAAGTAAAACAGTTGAATCTGTTTTGGCAACTTTTTGAGCAAGATCAATAACTTGTTCGATTCCTTTTGATTTACCTATAATAGTAGAAAAAGAATATTTATCATTAATTCGTTTTTCTAACTGCTGTACTTTTTTCTGCAATTGCACTTTTTCAACAGCTTTATATAGAAGCGGAATAATTTTATCGTTATCGTCGCCTTTTACAATATAATCGAAAGCGCCATTTTTCATGGCCTGAACGCCGTCTGGAATATTTCCGAAAGCAGTTAATAAAATAACTTCTATAAGTGGAAAACTTCTTTTTATATTCTGAAGAAAATCAACGCCATTTCCATCGGGTAATTTTACATCACATAAAACAACATCAATATCTGTTTGTTCCAGTTTCTTAAAACCTGATTTTAAATCTTTGGCTTCAAAAACTTCAAATCCTTCCGATTTTATAATACGCGCCAGCAGACTTCTCAGTTTTTCTTCGTCGTCTATAATTAAAATTTTGTGTGTCATTTGCAGATAAGCTAAAACCGAATAGGTATTTTGATGTACAAATTTAAGTTTTAAATCATTTGAGTAACTTCTTTTTTGTCTGAATTAAAATATTATAATTCAATTAACATCACAGAATTTATGCTTTCGTTTTAAATGAATTAATTTTGTAAAAAGATATTTATTTACATGAAAAATCCAATTTCACTCTCCATATTAGAACTCGCGATTATCAACAATGACAGCAATGCAGCTGAAACATTACATAAAACAAAAGAAATTGCCCAATTAACAGATACTTTAGGATACAAAAGGTTTTGGCTTGCCGAACACCACAATATGGCACATGTAGCCAGTACCGCAACTGTAGTTTTAATTGGATATGTTGCCAGTCAGACCCAAAATATCCGTGTAGGTTCCGGCGGAATTATGCTGCCTAATCATTCACCTTTAATTGTTGCTGAACAATTCGGAACTTTAGAAACATTATATCCTGGTCGAATTGATTTAGGTTTAGGAAGAGCACCCGGAACCGATCAGCCCACTGCTGAAGCCATTCGGAAAGATTTCTTTGAACAGGCACAACGATTTCCGCAAAATGTATCGAAATTACAGGAATATTTTTCAGCAGAAAATGCTACGGCAAAAGTACGAGCTTTTCCCGCCGAAGGTATAAAAGTGCCAATCTGGATTTTAGGATCCAGTATGGAAAGTGCTTCTTTGGCAGCTTCTTATGGTTTTCCTTATGCTTTTGCGGGACATTTTGCACCGCGCCAAATGTTACAGGCTTTTGAGTTTTACCGCGACAATTTTCAGCCATCCAAATTTCTGGATAAACCGAAAACAATGGCCTGCGTAAATATCATTGCAGCCGATACCGACGAAGAAGCAGAAAAACTTTCAACAAGTTTATACCAAATGTTTTTGAATTTAATTCGAAATGACCGCAAGGGACTTCAGCCGCCTGTAGATTCCCTTGATGATATTATGAGCGAGGAAGAACGTTTTCATGTCAATCAGATGACGGCCTGCTCTTTTGTGGGAAGTAAAAAAAAGCTAGTCGCAGATTTGAAGAAATTTATTGATTATGCCCGAATTGATGAACTGATGATAACCAGCCCCATTTTTGATCATCAGGCTAAATTAAAAAGTCTGCAGTTAACCAAAGAAGTAGTAGAAGAGTTGAATAAAAAATAATTGCATTCGATTTTTTATAAAAAAATACCCCAAATAAGTTGTGGCTTATTTGGGGTATTTTAATTTGAGTCTTCTTATTTTATAGTTTTAATTTTCCTTCGACACCAATATCTGCGGTATTTCCAAACAATGCTGAGCCTGCCATTTTAATTAGTGAAATGACTTTTCCGTCTTTTGTGTCCCAGTAATAAGCATCTGATGGAGTGACTTTTATAACCGTAACATTCGGGTCGGTTTTACCTTCTTCAAACCAGGCTTTGGCAACCGGAGTCCATAATTCATCTATTTTCTGCTGATCGGTATATATGGTTGCACTTCCGTATATAGAAATGTACTGCGAACTTGAATTATTGGCAAAAAACAACTGAACCTGATCGTCTTTTAGAATCTCAAAATTCTTATTGCTTGTTGCAGAACTGATAAACCATAAATTTCCCTGATCATCTATTTCCTGAACGCTCATGGGTCTGGACTGAAGAGGAGTTTTTGTCAATTCAGTTACAAAAATGGCTGTATTAATTTCTTTGACTAACGAAATTAATTTATCTACTGCTTCTTTATTATTTAAATCCTCTTTCATAATTTTTATATTTTAATCCAAATCTATTTTTTCTGATGTCCAGTCTATGGCCAGCATATAATCTTCTTTTTTGAATCCTTTGAATTCTCCCGGCATAATTTTATTGAAAACTTTAGTAAAATTGATCATTCTCTGACAGTCTGTTACAATAGCAGCTCTTGTCCATTTTGTAATGTTTTTAATGCTTAGCAGGGATTCATGAAGCCAGGCACCTAATGCAAAATCAGTTGGAGAATTATCGAAAAATAATAAATAATTAAGTTTCGGTGTCTCATCAATTAAAAGACGTACTTCTGATTTAACAAAATCAACATCGCCTTTAACAACGTGACCAGCTGTTTTAAAGCCAATCATGTTTTCTGGTAATTCTTTAATTTTTTCAATCATAACATTTCAATTTTGCAGGTTAAATTCATTTTTTACAAAAATACACGCAAGGCCTGTTCTGCAGTTTATGTAAAAAGCTGATTATCTTACATAATTCCAATGTTTGCAAATAATTACTATTAAATCGTTTTGGAAATACTAAGGAATTCTACTCAAAAAAGTATTAAATTAGCTATCATTATAAAACATAAATCCAAATTATGCTTAAGAGAATTTTAGTTGGTGCCGGAATTGTAGTTGCCATTATTTTGGCGTTCAAATATTGTCAATTTAAGAAAGATGATGATTCGGCAATTGAGTATAATACAAATCTGATTCAGCAGCAAATCTTAAATGTTGGAAAACTGGTGGTTACTGAAGGACATTTCTCCGAAGTTATCACGTATAAAAACCAACAAAAGTATTTGATGGATATGGTGTCTTTTGAAAAGAAAGCACTGGTTGTGGTAAATGCAAATGTTACGGTTGCTTACGATTTGCACAAAATGAAATATGATATTGATGAGAAAAACAAAACCATCACAATTCTTAACATTCCAAAAGAAGAAATTACAATCAATCCTGATATTCAGTTTTATGATGTCGAGCAGAGCAAATTGAATCCTTTTACCGGAGACGATTACAACAAAATCAATAAATCAGTAAAAGCGAATCTGGCTAAAAAAATCGATAAATCTACACTTAAAACAAACGCCCAAAACAGATTAATCAGTGAATTGTCTAAGATTTTAATTCTAACAAATTCAATGGGCTGGAAATTACAATATAACGGAAAAACTATTGAATCGGAGAGCGAGTTTAATGAAGATTTGAAGTTGTAATTTAATGTTCAAAAGTTGAGGGGGTTTCGGCAATCTTGTTATTTCAACAGAGGATAAATCACTGAGGGAGAGCAACGAACTGGAAATGCTTTTGTGTGACTTCTCCTTCGTCGAAGTTGGCAAAAAAACTTAGAAAATGATACAATTATTTAAAAACTATGTTTAATACTAAAGAAGGTTTTCATTCTTATTATGTTTATATCCTGACTAATAAATATCGTTCTACCTTCTATATTGGAGTTACAAATAATTTAAAATTAAGACTACAACAGCATAAAGATAATTTAGAAACTGGCAATAAAACTTTTGCTTCAAAATATGCTTTAGAATTTCTGGTCTATTATGAAAAATTTGTTTGGATTCAGGAAGCAATTTCCAGAGAAAAGGAATTAAAAAAATGGAGAAGAGAAAAGAAAATCGTATTAATAAAGGATTTTAATCCCGAATTAGAATTTCTAAATAATCATTTCGACTCAATTTAATTCGTCTATTTTGTCATTTCGACGAAGGAGAAATCACACTAGAAACTCCGCAATCAAAATCGCCAATCTTTGTCGAATTCCGAGTGTGACTTCTCCTTCGTCGAAGTGACAAAAATGGAGTAAAAACTTTGCCACTGTGTGCCTTTGCGCGATTAATTTATCAAACTTTCTCAAAAATCAAATCCAGTCCGCCAGAAATTAAATGGGTTACTTCAGGACGTTTTTCTTTCAATTGCTCCAGATAAACCAAGACTTCCTGTAAAAGTTGTTTCTCATCCGAATCTTTTAAAAGCTCGGTAATTTCAATAGAAAGTAACCAGTCATTAGGATGATCTTTTTTTAGTTTTTCGAAAACAGCTTTTAATTCAGCTTTTGAATCTTTATTATTTCGGATATTTCGAACAGTCGAATATAAAATTTCCAGATCATCACGTTCCTCTGTATGTTTTGCTTTAATTGTTGTCGTTTTAGGAACATTATTAATCAGGTCAAAACTATTCACATCAGCAGGGCCTGAAAAAGCAGAAACCACTTTTTTTCCAATCGCCATATCGTAATTTCCCCATTCCGGCTGAAACAGAATGGTTTCGCCGTGTGTTACAGTACAATTTCTAAAACTGATCAGAATAATTTCTCCGTGTAAATTTCTGGAACCTGTAATGATTTCGCCTTCAACAATAATATTTCCTTCAAATTCCAGTTTTACAGTTTCGTTTTCTACAATGCTGTAAGCCTGTAAATCCTTCGGGCTCATGTCTTCAATGGCCAGATTAAAACCTTTCAGTTTCCCAATCGGACTGCCAAATCCGTGTGGATGTGTTAAGGTTCCGTGGCCTACCAATTCTTTTTCACGGTACGATAAAGCTGTTTTTCCTGTGGTTTGAATGTAAACCGGTTTTCCTTCTTCTTCCAAAACATTCGTAAAAATACCTGAAATTTGCAAACCGGTACTCAGTTCAATCGTTCCCAAAGCATTCGACTGAATTAGTTTCTGAATTCCGGAAAGTCCTCCGGTACGTAAAGCCATTTTATTAGCAAATTCTTCTAAAATCAAACTTAAATAAGAGAAATTTGGCGTTACATAAAGCTGTGGCTGTAGTTGCGTAATATCAAAATTTTGATTCGCAGCCGAAATATCATAAGGGATTTTCTTCACATTATCGGTCATGCAGTGGGCGCTTTCACCAATTGAGGAAAGTAATCCTGCACCATAAATTTTTGGGTTTTCAACAGTTCCTATTAAACCATATTCAACTGTCCACCAATGCAGATTTCGAATTTGCGCCATTTCAGACAATTCGCCCATATTGTTTTGCAAATCTGCAACTGCTTTTTCGGCTTCGTCAATTTTTTCCTGAGGTGTATCTTCAGCTTCCTTCAATATCGAAAGTAGTCGGATTGCTTCATACATCTGATAATCTTTATGAGATGAAATCGCTTTGCAGCCAATTTCGCCAAAACGTCTTAAATATTCTGCATATTCCGGATTAGCAATAATTGGAGCGTGGCCGGCACCTTCGTGAATGATATCCGGAGCTGGCGTATATTCAATATGTTCTAATTGTCTGATATCCGAAGCAATAACCAAAACATTATAGGCCTGAAACTCCATAAAAGCATTTGGCGGAATAAATCCGTCAACCGCAACGGCAGCCCAGCCAATTTCAGTCAGGATTCGGTTCATGCCGTACATGCTCGGGATAGAGTCAACTTCGATTCCGGTCTTTTTTAAACCATCCAGATAAGAATGATGAGCTACTTTTGATAAATAATCCACATTTTTACGCATCACATAACGCCAAACAGCCTGATTAATAGGTGTATAATCACTATAATCCTGAGGTTTGATGAATTGCTTTAAATGTTTGGGCAATCTTTCTAATAACGGATTTGTTTCAATGTTCGGATTCATTTGGAATAGCTGTAGGTTGAAATGTAAAATTACGTATTTAAGGTGCTAATTTTTGTTAATTATTGTAATTTTTTTGTTCGAAATGATTTTTTATTGCGGTTTCTTTAAATTTTGGTTTTAAAATTTTTCAGTAGCTTGTTCCTGCTGTCCGCTGTATCTTTTGTTTTTTAAAGAAAAAAACAAAAGGATGTCGCTTCCATCAGGGCTAGGGCTATTGGGAATGTAGAAATATTTTAGTTAAAATTCATCGTCAAATTCTGTCATCATTAATTCAGGTTTTATGCGAGAATATTTTATAGTTATACTATCTCCTTCAGAAATTTTATCATTTTTTTTTAAACGAGCACTTTCTTCATGAAAAACCCAATTCACATAATATTGTACAGTAATTGAAATAGAATGACCTTTATATGTAGATTTTTTAGTAACAATTCCACGTGTAATTTTATAGTCTTGATTAATGAATTTTCTATCATTTAATTCTTGTTGTCTTTCATAAGTTGCTAATAAGTACAATACCGTTAACATTCCGGAAATTGCAAAAAATATAGAAAGTATTCCTTTTAAAGTTTTCATCTTTTATTATTTATTCAACTTATAATTCGAGCGAATTAGTGAAATTGCTTCGCCTGTTCACTAACTTTCGAGTCGTGAAAAATATTTTACTTATTCTCTAAACCTCTGAAATAGTCAATTTTATGATTGAACATATAGGCCATATTTGCTGCACGCATTTTGGCTTCTTCGGTAAGTATTCCTGAAAACTGAGCATCTATTGATGTATTGAAAAGCATAACCCAACGGTCAAAATGAGTTTTATCAACAGGCAGTTGTTTATGTGGCGGGAAAGGGCTTCCGGAATAAGCACGGACATCAAATAAAATAGTTTGCCAGAAACCATACATTTTTTGTAAATGTTCTGGCCAGCGACCCTGTAGTTTATCATTGAAAATCGGGCCAAGTAAATCGTCTTTTCTGACACTGTCATAAAAAGTATCCACCATTTGTTTGATGTCGTCTAAGTTTGAAATATCTTTAAGCGCTGCCATGGTTTTAATTGAATTAGAAGTTGCAAAAATACGATATAACGTCGTTTTTATTTCCTGATATTTATCATAACAACAGATTTATTAACCGATTAACTGGGTAAATAAATCATGATTTTCATTCAGATATTGAAATTCAAAACCGTATTGAGTCATTTTCATTTTAATAGGCTGAATATCTTTTTTCTTTTTCAATTCTATTCCCACTACAACTGAACCTTTTTCACGACTGTTTTTCTTAGCAAACTGAAAATAAGTAATATCATCATCAGGTCCCAGGATGTTATTTACGAATTCTTTTAAAGCACCCGGGCGCTGTGGAAACTGAATCATAAAATAATGCATCAATCCTTCGTAAAGTAAAGAGCGCTCTTTTATTTCTGCTGTTCTTTCGATATCATTGTTGCTTCCGCTGACCACGCAAACTACTTTTTTGCCTTTAATTTTATCTTTGTAAAAATCTAAAGCAGCAATTGTCAAAGCGCCGGCAGGTTCAACTACCATGGCTTCTTCATTGTATAAACGTAAAATGGTGGTACAGACTTTTCCTTCCGGAACCAGAATAATATCGTGCAAATTTTGTTTACAGATTTCAAAAGTTTTATCGCCCACTTGTTTAACAGCTGCTCCGTCCACAAACTTATCTATCGTTTTTAAAACGGTATTTTTATTTTCTTCAATGGAGGTTTTCATCGAGGGAGCGCCTTTTGGCTCAACTCCAATAATTTTGGTATTTGGACTTAAGTGCTTAAAAACCTCAGACAAGCCTGAAGCCAATCCTCCGCCACCAATAGGAACAAAAACATAATCAATAGGTTCTTTAAAGCTTCCCAGAATTTCCAGCCCAACAGTACCTTGTCCGGCAATTACTTTTTCATCATCAAAAGGATGGATAAATATTTTGTGATTTTTGATGGTGTCTGCTGTAGCCGAAGCGTAAGCATCATCAAAAGTATCTCCGGTTAGTACAATTTCGACAAACGACTTTCCAAACAATTGCACTTGTTTCACTTTTTGTTTCGGAGTCGTTTTTGGCATGTAAATTTTACCTTTTATCTGCAGCAAATTGCAGGAATAGGCAACACCCTGAGCATGATTTCCGGCACTGGCGCAAACTACTCCAATTTGTTTTTCGGTATCGGTTAACGAAGAAATTTTGTTGTAAGCTCCTCTGATTTTATACGAACGGACAATTTGTAAATCTTCTCTTTTTAATAAAACAGTCGATTTAAATTCGTCGGAGAGATTTAGGCTTTGTGTCAAAGGTGTTGCAGCTACAACATTTTCGAGTTGTTTTTTTGCATTGAGTACTTCGTCAAATAAATTCATGATGTTTTTGTTTAAAGCTTCTTGAAAATAAAAAACCTCCCGTTTTGGGAGGCTATTATAAATTATATTTTACAAATTTTATATAATACCTCGCCATCATTGCTCTATTGCAATAATGCTAATAATAGCGATAATAATGTTATTAAAATTTGTCATTTTTTTGTTGTTAGAGAAGCAAATATAATAATTATTTTTTTGCCTGTTTTATCTGAGGAGGATACTGAGCCAAAATTTTGCTGACAAATTCTGTAATCTTTTGGTCTTTTTCGTCAACGTTTTTAGTAAGTGTTCCAATACCTTCACCCTGCCAGATCATTTCTTTCTTTTTGGCATCAATCAGGTCAATAAATAATGTTCCTTCAGTAGAGCTTGAAACGGTTGTTGTGCCTCCGTACATCATATAAGGATTCCATCCCCAACCCCAGCCATAACCCCAGCCGGCGCTAAATTGATTTACGTCTATCTGTTCTCTTGATTTAGTGAAAATATTTACGAGTAAATCAGGATTTTCACTTTTTGTAAACCCTTTTGCCTGCATTTGCTCATCGATTGCACGAAGGATACGTCTTTTATCCAAATCAGAAATTTCGACCTTGTCAATTCCGGGCTTAAAAAAAGCATACGTTTTATAAGGCGTAAAATCTACGTTTTTATCATAATCAGAATAAACACTGACCGTGTCGCAGGAAGCTAGCAGCAAAAGCAGTAAAATCGGAACTAATTTGAATGTTTTCATAATTTTTTAGAATTAAATGTTTTGTTTTAGTTATAGCAAACTCTCATCTACAAGATTAGGTAAAGTTACTTTTAATAATGGCTCAACTTTCATTGCACGTTTTATAGCAAAAACGGCACCTTCGTTTCGGGCCCAGCTTCGTCTTGAAATTCCGTTGTTTACATCCCAGAAAAGCATTGATGCTAAACGCTTTGAAGCCTCTGTAGAACCATCAAGAACCATACCAAATCCGCCATTTATAACCTCTCCCCAGCCAACTCCTCCGCCATTGTGAATGGATACCCAGGTAGCTCCTCTAAAGCTGTCTCCGATCACGTTATGAATCGCCATATCGGCAGTAAAACGGGATCCGTCATAAATGTTTGAGGTCTCTCTGTAAGGAGAATCAGTTCCGGAAACGTCATGATGGTCGCGCCCTAAAACCACAGCGCCAATTTCACCTTTTGCAATAGCCTGATTAAAAGCTTCGGCGATTTTAATTCTTCCTTCGGCATCAGCATAAAGAATTCTCGCCTGAGAACCTACAACCAATTTGTTTTCCTGTGCGCCTTTAATCCATTTAATATTATCCTGCATTTGCTGCTGAATTTCATTTGGAGCTGTTTCTGCCATTTTTTCTAAAACTTCGCAAGCAATAGCGTCTGTTTTTAATAAATCTTCTGGTTTTCCGGAAGTGCAAACCCAACGGAAAGGACCAAAACCGTAATCAAAACACATTGGTCCCATAATATCCTGAACATAACTCGGATATTTAAAATCGATATTGTTTTCAGCCATAACATCAGCTCCTGCGCGAGAAGCTTCCAGTAAAAAGGCATTTCCGTAATCAAAAAAATAAGTTCCTTTTGCAGTATGTTTGTTAATGGCGTCTGCATGACGACGTAATGTTTCCTGAACTTTTTCTTTAAACAATTCAGGATTATTAGCCATTAAATCATTGGCTTCTTCAAATGAAATTCCAACAGGATAATAACCTCCGGCCCAGGGATTATGAAGTGAAGTCTGATCTGAACCTAAATCAATTTTGATGTTTTCCTGATCGAAACGTTCCCAAACGTCCACGACATTTCCTAAATAAGCAATAGAAACGGTTTCTTTATTGGCTTTCGCCAAAGCGACTCTGGCAACCAATTCGTCAGTTGAAGTTACGACTTCATTAATCCAGCCTTGTTCGTGTCGGATTTTCGTAATTTTCGGATTTACTTCGGCGCAGACCGTAATACAACCCGCAATATTTCCGGCTTTTGGCTGTGCGCCAGACATTCCGCCAAGACCAGAAGTTACGAATAAACTTCCTTCCGGATTTTGTTTTATTTTTCTAAAACCGTTCAAAACGGTGATTGTGGTTCCGTGCACAATTCCCTGTGGTCCAATGTACATATAACTTCCTGCGGTCATTTGTCCATATTGAGAAACGCCAAGCGCATTCATTTTTTCCCAATCGTCCGGTTTAGAATAATTTGGGATAACCATTCCGTTGGTTACTACAACTCTCGGGGCTTCTTTATGCGAAGGAAATAATCCCATCGGATGTCCGGAATACATCGTTAAAGTCTGCTCGTCTGTCATTTCAGACAAATACTGCATGGTCAATAAATATTGCGCCCAGTTCTGGAAAACGGCTCCGTTTCCGCCATACGTTATCAATTCATGCGGATGCTGCGCCACGGCATAATCCAGATTGTTCTGAATCATGTGCATAATGGCTTTTGCCTGTAATGATTTTCCCGGATATTCGTCAATTGGACGAGCGTACATTTTGTACTCCGGGCGAAGACGGTACATGTAAATACGTCCGTATTTTTCTAATTCTTCTGAAAATTCAGGAATTAATTCGGCATGATGTTTTGGATCGAAATAACGTAAAGCATTTTTCAGTGCGAGCTTTTTTTCTTCTGCCGAAAGAATTTCTTTTCGTTTCGGGGCATGATTAATTGCTGGATCGTATTCTTTTTTTGAAGGAAGTATAGAAGGAATTCCTTGTTGTATTTGTTCTTTAAAAGTCATTTTTTTCTTTTAGATTTTTAGATGTTAGATTATTAGACTTCTTAGACTTTCTGAAGTTAAGAATCAAACAGCTGCTTTTAATTAGGTTAATGCAATTTAAAATTTGTTGCAAAAGAATTATCTAATTCTCAAATTGCCACATTATCTAATTAAAATGACTAAGGATAACGGATATCCGACCTATGATAAGATTTGTGGATTTTAATCCTAAATTTTCGTGAATGGATATCCATATGATATTTTAGATTGTTGATTTTAGAGTTTAGATTTGAGTTTGGAATTTAAAAATTGAAATTTTAGTTTAATTGTCTAATTTTCAAATTGCCAGATTATCTAATTCGCCTTTTTCCTTATTTCTCCTGTCCGTTTATCAAATCCATACGGACAATGACGACAGCCGCTTTTACAGCAATAGTCTCTTTTCAAATGATGTTTTTCGGTAAAACATTTGTAACCTTCGGGTGTATAGTAAAAATCTTCGCCTTCGATTAATTTATTTTCATTACTTTGCTCTTTCATAAATCTGCTTCGCGTCTATTTTAATAAATTTTAAAATCAAAAATATAATATTTGATTGTGATTTTATCGAAATCGAACAATTTTGTAGCTACAAATTTATAAATTTTACACCCAATGTTTCTGATTGTTGCCAAATATTTAATTCCGAAAGGATATCGTGGAATGGCTGTTTTTCCTTTTGTTTTGGTGAAATATGGTTTTGATAAAGAAAATGCGGTTTTTGTAAATCATGAAAAAATTCATTTAAGACAGCAGTTAGAACTTTTAGTAATTCCGTTTTTTGTCTGGTATTTTTTGGAATATTTAATTCGCTTACTTCAATATAAAAATGCAGAATTGGCGTATCGAAATATCAGTTTTGAAAGAGAAGCTTACGCCAAAGAAGCCGATTTTACTTATTTAAAAAACCGATCATTTTTTCAGTTTCTACATTACATTAAAGTGGGCAATAAGCAATAGGCTTTAAGCTTTAAGCGTTAAAGATATTAAGACATGAATTATCACTTTCGACTTTTGACTTTCGACTTTCAACTTTAAAAAATGAACCCAGTTTTCAATCAACATATTTCTATCGATTTTCCCAATGATATTTCTTTGAGAATTAAGCGTGAAGATTTAATTCATCCGTTTGTTTCAGGAAATAAATTCAGGAAATTAAAATACAATTTACTTCAGGCGAAAGCCGAAAATAAAAAGATATTATTGACTTTTGGAGGAGCTTTTTCCAATCATATTGCGGCTGTGGCTTTTGCAGGAAAAGAACAGGGATTTAAAACGATCGGAGTTATTCGCGGTGATGAACTTTTTGATAAAATTGAAGAAAATCCGACTTTGAAATTTGCTCAGGAAAACGGAATGCAGTTTGAGTTCGTTTCTCGCGAAGAGTATCGTTTGAAAAATGAAACATCCTTTATAGAAAAGCTGGCAGCTAAATTTGGTAATTTTTATCTGGTTCCCGAAGGAGGAACAAATGAATTGGCTGTAAAAGGATGTGAAGAAATTTTAACCAATGAAGATTCTGTCTTTGATTACGTTTGCTGCGCAGTTGGAACCGGCGGAACCATTTCCGGATTGATAAATAGTGCATTCCCAAATCAGAAAATTTTAGGGTTTCCGGCGTTAAAAGGTGATTTTTTAAACGATGAAATTCGTATTTTTGCAAAAAAAGATAACTGGAATTTAATTTCTGACTATCATTTTGGAGGTTATGGCAAGATAAATTTAGAATTAATCGAATTTATTAATGCTTTTTTTGAAGAAAATAAAGTGCCCTTAGATCCAATTTATACAGGAAAGATGGTTTTTGGCGTTATAGATTTGATCCACAAAAACTATTTCCCTGCACATTCAAAAATTTTACTCATTCACACCGGCGGATTACAGGGAATTGAAGGAATGAATATCAAATTGAAGCAGAAAAAATTACCAATACTCAAAAACAATGATTAAAAAAATTGTATTGCTCTTTACAATATTAATTTTGGCAAGCTGTTCGTCAGGCAAACCAGCTATAGCTACGACCAAAAAAGCAGCAGCAGTTCAAAAACCAAGAGTGGCGGCCACTAAAAAGCCAGCTTACAGCAAACCGACAGCTAAAAATTATCCTTCTTCCAATAATACTACCGAGGTTATCCAATCCACTTCAAAAACGGTTGTTACCAGCGATTTAATCCATAATTATGTGTTGCAGTACAAAGATATTGCCATCGGTAACATGCAGAAATATGGCATTCCTGCCAGCATTATTCTGGCTCAGGGAATATTGGAATCAGGTGCAGGAAAAGGAGATCTGGCTGTGACTGCAAATAATCATTTCGGAATAAAATGCCATAAGGACTGGCTTGGAGAAAGTGTTCGTCATGATGATGATTCGGCTCAGGAATGTTTTAGGAAATATCCCGAAGCGGCAGAATCTTACCGCGATCATGCTTTATTTTTGGTTGGAAAAAACAGATATGCAACGTTATTCACTTACGAAAAAGACGATTATAAATCGTGGGCAAAAGGTTTGCGAGCAGCAGGTTACGCAACAGATCCTAATTATCCCGATAAATTAATCAGTTATATCGAACGTTATAATCTGCATCAATATGATTGTCAGGTAACCGGAAAAAATTATACGCCAATTAGTAAAACGACTACAAGTCCAACTAAAAGTACAACTCCAGTTAAAAGTTCGAATTCAAATTCAAACGATCCAAATTTGTACGAAGTCCAAAAAGGCGATACATTGTATTCGATATCCAAAAAATTCAACATACTGGTTGACGAATTAAAACAAAAAAATAACCTGACAGATAATGCGCTTTCGATAGGGCAAAAACTGAAAGTGAACTAATTGACAATTAATAATTATCAATTGACAATTAGAAAAAATCTAAGAAGTCTAAGATCTAATAATCAAAAAAAAAAATGATTTATAAAAGAAGTAGTCAGCTTTTTGCTGAAGCAGAAAAAGTAATTCCGGGAGGCGTAAATTCACCGGTTAGAGCGTTTAAAGCCGTGGGTGGAACTCCTATTTTTGTAAAAAGTGCCAAAGGTGCTTATTTATATGATGAAGACGGAAATAAATTAATCGATTATATCAATTCCTGGGGGCCAATGGTTTTAGGTCATGCTTATCAGCCGGTTGTGGATGCGGTAATCGAAAAAGCAAAACTAGGAACTTCTTTTGGAATGCCGACCGAACTGGAAACAGAAATTGCAGCTTTGGCCGTTTCTATGGTTCCGAATATCGATAAAATACGTTTTGTAAATTCAGGAACAGAAGCTTGTATGAGTGCGATTCGTCTGGCTCGCGGATTTACAAAAAGAGATAAAATCATCAAATTTGCAGGTTGTTACCACGGACACTCGGATTCATTCTTAATTCAGGCCGGAAGTGGCGCTGTAACTTTTGGTTCTCCAAACAGTCCGGGCGTTACAGAAGGAACTGCAAAAGATACTTTGTTGGCAAAATACAATGATTTAGAGAATGTAAAAACTTTAATTGAAGCTAATAAAGGTGAAATTGCAGCGATTATTATTGAAGCAGTTGCAGGAAATATGGGATGTATTCCGCCTCAAAAAGGATTTTTGCAAGGTTTAAGAGATTTATGTACAGCAAACGGAATCTTATTGATTTTTGATGAGGTGATGACAGGTTTTCGTTTAGCAAAAGGGGGTGTTCAGGAATTATACGGTATTGATGCTGATATTGTAACTTTCGGAAAAGTAATTGGTGGAGGACTTCCGGTTGGAGCATTTGCTGCTCGTGAAGAAATCATGAATCATTTAGCACCGCTTGGACCAGTGTATCAGGCCGGAACATTATCGGGAAATCCGTTGGCAATGGCTGCGGGATTAGCAATGTTACAATCTTTAAATAATGATTCTGAAATTTTTATCCGTTTAGAAGAAAAAACAGCTTATCTGGAAGCAGGAATCGACAGGGTTTTAAAAGCAAATAATGTTGTTTTTACCATTAACAGAGTTGGTTCTATGATTTCGGTACACTTTGATGCAGATCCTGTTACCGATTTTCAAACGGCTGCAAAAGGAGATAACGAAACCTTTAAGAAATTTTTCCACGGATTATTGCAGGAGGGCGTTTACATAGCACCATCGGCATACGAAACCTGGTTTATTACAGATGCATTAACCTATGAGGATTTAGATTTTACGATCAATGCAATTGATAAAGTTTCAAAAACTTTCTAATAACAAAAAAGAGGCCATCGAGCCTCTTTTTTATTGATAAACTTAGTTGTTATCTCTTCTGTATTCTCTCATTTTATCCCTTGCTTTATCTTTGTTTTCATCCTGAATTTTTTTCCATTTGGTGTATTGGTCAGCAGTTAGAATTCCTTTCATTTTAGCATCGTTTGCATCTGCTTCTGCTGTCATTTCTTTTTTGAAAGCTTCTCTCTGTTCAGCAGTTAGTTTGCTTCCTTTTTCTCTTTGCTCTTTTCGGGCTTCTCTTAATTTTTCAGTTTTTGCACTTCTTTCAGCGATTAATTGTTTTACCTGTTCTTGCTGTTTTGCATCTAAAGACAGATCAGTTGTTAACTTTTTTAGTTGTTTTTCATTTCGTTCTTCAGGAGTTAATCTTTCTCTTTGTTCACGAGGAGGTCTTTGATCTGCATCCATTTCTCCATCCTGGGCAAAACTTGTTATTCCAACGAATAATAAAGCTGCGATAAATAATTTTTTCATGATTTGTTTTTTTATTGGTTTACCGATGTAAGACAGAGGATTAAATAAAAGGTTTAATTATTTAACATAATTTTGTTTTTTTATTTATTTGAATGCTATTCAAGTTAATTTTTTAATATGGATATTGATTAATTTTAAAGAATGTAATAAGTTTTGTTATGGGTTGAATAAATATCATCCTGAGCGGAGTTGTAGGCTTATGACTCTAAAGGGCTTCGACTCCGCTCAGCCTGACACTATTTTTAGTTTTGTGAAACAGGTAAATGAATATCTTTTTAAACAAAAGAAGTCATCTTAAGTTTTAGAAAACCACCCCGGTTTTCCTCCCGCTCAAGAGATTGTGAAACGATCAGGCTTCCAATGGTAATCATATTTGATAATTCATAATAAGATACACTAACCTGGTGTGTTTTTTTAATCATTTTTATTTCTTTTTTCCACTCTAAAAGCTGTTCTTTAGCATTTTGTAAATCAGTATGGTATCTGACGATTCCGGCATTTTGCCTCATCAGATGCTGAAGTTTGGTTTTTAATTCAGTTAAGTAGTCAGAATCAATTTCAGGTTTATTTGTATTTTTTATTTCTGAAATTTTATAGTCAGTTGTACTTATTTTTAAATCAGGATTGGCTAAATGTTCATAGATTCTGCCTGAATAGACCAAAGCTTCCAATAACGAATTCGATGCCAGCCGATTTGCTCCATGAAGACCTGTCCGTGAACATTCGCCACAGGCAAATAAATTGGTTACAGATGTTTTTCCATTAGTATCAACGACAATTCCTCCGCATAGATAATGCTGCGCAGGCACTACCGGAATCCAGTCTTTTGCAATGTCAATTCCCGATGTTAAACAATGCTTGTAAATCATTGGAAAATGCTTTTTAAAAGCTACCAAATCAAGATGAGTACAATCTAAAAAGACATAATTATCGCCGGATTTTTTTAATTCTAAATCAATACTTTGCGACACAATATCCCTGGAAGCTAATTCCTGCCTTGAATCGTAATCCATCATAAAGCGATGCCCCTCTTTGGTACGCAAATAAGCACCAAAACCCCGAACTGCCTCAGAAATTAAAAATTTAGAATCGGTGGATGTGTCATAAAAAGCGGTAGGATGAAATTGTATAAATTCCATTTCCTTAATACTTGCTCCGGCACGATATGCCATTGCTATTCCGTCACCCGTTGCGATTACAGGATTGGTCGTATGTCCGTAAAGATGACCAATTCCGCCGGTAGCCAATATCGTAATTTCAGATGTATAAGTTTGCAGTTTTTTTGTCTTTTCATCTAAAGCAGTAATTCCGATACAGTAGTTTTTTTTAGTAATTAAATCGACTGCAAAATGATGGTCAAGTACAATAATATTGTCTTTTTGATACACCTGCCTTAAAATAGCCCGTTCAATTTCATAACCTGTCTGGTCTTTGTGGTGTACTACGCGGTTTTCAGAATGGCCGCCTTCTTTACCTAAATTAAGATTTCCGTCGGGATTTTTATCAAATTTTGCACCCCATTCTATCAGTTCTTTTAATCGTTTTGGACCTTCGGTAATGACCATTTTTACGACGGCTTCATCACACAATCCGTCTCCGCAAATAAGTGTATCTGTGATATGTTTTTGATAGGAATCTTCGTTTTTATCAATTACGATGGCAATACCGCCCTGAGCGTATTTGGTATTCGATTCATCGGGATTAGCTTTGGTTACAATGGTAATATTTTTGTTCGGAAATTGTTCTGCCAGACGAAGCGCAAGTGTTAGTCCCGCAACACCGGAGCCAATAATTAAGTAATTGGTATTTGTCATTGTTTGGATAATTCAAGCATTCTTTCAATCGGAATTAACGCTTTTTGGATTATATCTTCAGGTAAAGTAATTTCAGGACTTTCATTGACAAGGCAGTTGTATACTTTCTGAAGGGTATTCATTTTCATATAACCGCATTCGCTGCAGGCGCAGGTATTGTCTTCTTTTGCAGGGGCAGGAATCAACACTTTTTCAGGAACTTCTTCCTGCATTTTATGTAAAATTCCAAATTCGGTAGCGACAATAAATTTGAGGCAAGAGTCATTTTTTACATAATCAATCATTCCGGAAGTAGAACCGATATAACTGGCAGTAGCCAAAATATGAGTTTCAGATTCGGGATGGGCAATGATTTTGGCATCCGGATGTTCTTTATACAATTCAAGTAATTTATCTAATGAAAAAGCTTCATGAACCACACAGGAACCATTCCACAACACCATATTTCTTCCTGTTTTGCTCATCACATATTTTCCAAGGTTTTTATCGGGAGCAAAAATTATCGGTTTGTCTTTCGGAACCGATTCTACAATTTTTACGACATTTGCAGAAGTGACTACAATATCTGTGAGGGCTTTTACTTCTGCAGAGCAATTCACGTACGTAATCACAAGATGGTCGGGATGCTGATCGATAAAATTTTTAAATAAATCAGGAGGACACGATTCAGCCAGTGAACATCCTGCGTTTAAATCGGGAAGAATCACTTTTTTCGAAGGATTTAAAATTTTAGCGGTTTCGGCCATAAAATGAACTCCTGCAAAAAGAATAATATCGGCATCGACTTTTGCAGCTTCCTGAGATAACCCTAAACTATCGCCAACATAATCTGCGATTTCCTGTATTTCGGTCTGCTGGTAGTAATGTGCTAAAAGAACCGCATTTTTTTCCTTTTTTAGTTTTATAATCTGCTCTTTTAAATTTTGTATTTCTATTGTATCCATTTTTTAAAGATTTTTTTCTAATAATCAGAAACCTCCAAACCTGATGAAAGATCCAAAAACCAGCATTACAATACCGATTGTCGTAACCGATAGGATATGAAAAGTCATTTCGAGTAATGTATCCGGATTGGTTTTCAGTTTAGGCAAAACCCGAAATTGAGCGCTTAATGCAAACCCAGCAGTCAGGAACAATAAAACTAATTTTGAAGAAACTACTCTTTCGATTGGAGTGGCAAACTGAAACCAATACTCTATAGTTACGCCATATTTATAAGCCATCAAAATGCCTGTTACGACCAGCAAAAACAAAGATATCATGCCTACAGGCTCGTATTTCTTTTCATAATTCAGAATAATGCCCGGGTCTTTTTCTTTTAGTGCTTTAGGAAGATAGGCCACACAAAGCAGTATATGTCCGCCAACCCAAATGGCGGCACTCAAAAGATGAATAATTAAGAGAAGATGGTGATTCATAGTTTTATGTTTTACACATTATCCTCTTAAACAAACGTTTATTCTGGCAGAGGAAAGTTTTTGACTGTCTAATTTTGGATACGAATGACCTAACGGTTTTAAGGTTGTTACTCCATTTACAAAATGCTGCAGGTAATAATTGCCGCTGTAATTTTTGCTTTCTAAATAAGCAATCATCTGAAGAATGTCTTTTTCAGGAATCAGCTCTGAATGTACGGTGGTACGAACTTCAAACTGAATCTGGCTTTCGAGTAATAATTCTAAAGAGGTTTCAAACTTGTCGAAAAGTTCTGACTGAGTTATTGATTTAAAATTTATTGGCAAGGCTTTAAAATCCAAAGCTACATAATCAATCAGCCGGTTTTCAATCAGTGTTTTGATGACTTTTGGTTTTGAGCCGTTGGTGTCGATTTTAATATCGAACCCCATTTTTTTGATTTCAATAATGAGTTCCAGAATGTTTTGATGCAAAAGACATTCGCCTCCGCTAAAAACAACGGCATCAAGCAAATTTTTTCGGGTATGAAGAAAAGAATTCACTTTAGAAAATGAGATGGTTCCTTTGCCCAGTACAATTTCAGGATTGTAGCAATACAAACAGCGCATATTACAGCCTGCAAACCACAGAATACAGGCCGACTTATGCGCATAATCCAGTAAAGTAAACGGGGTTATGCTGTAAATGGGATTACTGGCATTTTCCTTCATTGAAATGAGTGCGTTGTTTGTGTTCTCCTTTTTTACCAATATTAAAACTTTCTACCGGACGATGATAGCCCATTACTCTCGTGTACACAAGACATTTGGTTCTTAAATGCTGTTTTTCTTCTAAAATTGCTGTAACTGTTTTCATGATTATTTGTTTGTTGTTTGGGTTAATTTTTATGTTGAACTAATTTTGTTTCTTCGGAAATAATGTTCTCATCACATTTAGGGCAATATTCATGCTCTCCGTTCAGATAGCCGTGTACAGGACACACGCTAAATACAGGCGTTAGGGTGATATAAGGCAGTTTAAAATTCGATAAAACCTTTTTTACAAATTGCTTACAGGCTTCGGGAGAACTAATTTTTTCGCTCATGTATAAATGTAGAACGGTCCCTCCGGTGTACTTGCATTGCAGTTCATCTTGTAGAAACAATGCTTCAAAAGGATCTTCGGTGTGGTCAACCGGAATTTGTGAGCTGTTGGTGTAATAGATGTTTTCTTCCTGTCCTGCCTGATAAATATTGGCAAATCGTTTCTTGTCTTCTTTTGCAAAACGATACGTCGTTCCTTCAGCAGGAGTGGCTTCGAGGTTGTAAAGGTTTCCGGTCTCTTCCTGAAATTCCTTCATTCGGTTTCGGATATGATCTAAAATTTCGGAAGCAAACGCAATTCCGGATGCAGAAGTTATCGTATCCTGATGCTCTGTGAAGTTTACAATCAATTCGTTCATTCCGTTTACGCCAATCGTAGAAAAATGATTTCTAAAATGCTGTAAATAACGTTTTGTGTAGGGATACAAACCACGATCATACATCTCCTGAACAAAGACTCTTTTTTTCTCCAGAGTCGATTTAGAAATGTATAATAACTGATCTAATTCTTTAAATAACTGCGTTTTATCACCTTTAAACAAATACCCCAAACGAGCCATATTTAGAGTAACAACACCAATACTTCCGGTCATTTCGGCACTTCCAAAAAGACCGTTGCCGCGTTTTAGCAATTCACGTAAATCCAGTTGCAGGCGGCAGCACATACTGCGTACAGCGTTGGGTTTATAAGCATTTGGGTTTTCAGTTTTGTTTCCTTCTTCATCTAAAACATATTGGCTTCCAATAAAATTCTGAAAATAAGAAGAACCAATTTTGGCTGTATTTTCGAAAAGCAAGTCGGTATTTTCGCCATTCCAGTCAAATTCTTCGGTGATATTCACCGTTGGAATAGGAAACGTGAAGGGCTGACCATTGGCATCGCCTTCTGTCATCACCGTATAATAGGCTTTGTTGATGAGGTTCATTTCAGTTTGAAAATGTTCGTAACGCAAATCAGTTAGTTTTGCAACACCTCTTCTCTGAGCCCGAATCAAAAGATCAGAACTAAAGTTTCCTTCAAAAAAATGCAGATCATTCTTTGTTGGAATCTGCGTTTTCAAGTCTTCGGGAACCACCCAGTCCAGCGTAATATTTGTAAAAGGAGACTGTCCCCAGCGAGCAGGAACATTGAGATTGTAAACAAAACTTCGTATGGCTTTCAGTACCTCATCAAAAGACAAATCATCCTTAAAAACATACGGAGCCAAATAAGTATCGAAGGAACTAAAAGCCTGAGCACCGGCCCATTCACTTTGCAAAATTCCAAGAAAATTAGCCATTTGTCCCAGAGCTTCCCTGAAATGCGATGGAGCCTTGCTTTCTACACGTCCGCGAACGCCATTAAAACCTTCGTTTAATAAGGCACGTAAACTCCAGCCGGCACAATAACCTGTTAAGCAATCCAAATCATGAATATGAATATCACCGTTGCGGTGTGCTGAACCTTCTTCTTTGCTGTAAACTTTATCCAGCCAGTAATTGGCGATGATTTTCCCGGCTACGTTATTCACAAGACCAGCATTAGAGTAGGAGGTATTGGCATTGGCATGGATGCGCCAGTCGGTTTGTTCGATGTATTCTTGGATGGTCTGGGTACTGTTTACATAAGTGGTGTCCTGATTTAAACCGTGAGTGTGCTCACGCTGCATTTTGCGGGTATGGCGGAATAACATAAAGGAGCGCATGACATCGAAATACTTTTTTTCGAAAAGATTTTTCTCTATTAAATCCTGAATTTCTTCAACTGACCAGGTTTCTTTGTTTTGTAAATCGCCGATTACTTTAGAAAAAACAGACTGGTCAGCAGGTACCGAAACACTCAGGAAGCTTTTTTCGATGGCATCCTTAATTTTAAAAGATTCGAAAGGTCTGTATTGGCCGTTTCTTTTGATAACATATTTTTCCATGAGAGTTCGGTTTATTGTGTTCGTTTTTTAGGATTCAAAAGCAGTTGTATTTTTTATTAAAGATGTTTTTGTCTTTAATTTTTCTGTCGTTTGATGTTATTTAATTGTTTGTAATCATGATGTTTGTGGTGAATTGTAAAAGTTTTTTTGGGAATGTAATTTTATGATTTTAAAAAAGAAGAAGAAATGATTTTTATCATGTTTTACGTTTTAAAAATGGTATTATTTTGTTGTAATTAAATAAAGGATAAAAAGGTCTTTTATTGTTGAATTACCATAGAATTAACACCAGACAATTATGAAACCGAAACTAGAATTAAAGAAGCAAAGCATTAGAATTGCATTAGCGATTACATTGATTTTTGGTATGCTTTCCTGTACTAAAAATGAAAATAAAAATGCTCAGGATTATCAGAGTATTGAAGCAGTTGGGAAAAAAGAAGCAGAACTTACAGCACCGCCATTCGTTCCTAAACCAATCGGAGACCGTGCTGCAATGAATCTGATTGTCAATATGGAAATCAAAGAAGAAGAAGGCGAAATGGTAGATGGAGTAAAATATACCTATTGGACTTTTGGAGGATCTGTTCCGGGAAGTTTTATCAGAACCAGAGTGGGAGACGAAGTTGAATTTCACTTAAAAAACCATCCGGATAATAAAATGCCGCACAATATTGATTTGCATGCCGTGACCGGACCGGGTGGTGGAGCAACTTCTTCATTGGTAGCGCCGGGTCATGAAAAGGTATTCAAATTCAAAACAATCAATCCGGGATTGTATGTGTATCACTGTGCTACTGCGCCTGTGGGAATGCACATTGCAAACGGAATGTACGGTTTAATTCTGGTTGAACCCGAAGGAGGATTACCGCCGGTAGATAAAGAATATTACATCATGCAGGGTGATTTTTATACGAAAGGCAGTTACGGAGAGCCCGGAAAACAGCCTTTTGATATGAATAAAGCGATTAAAGAAGAGCCTGATTATGTGGTTTTTAATGGAAAAGTAGGTGCGGTTACGGGTGACAAGTCAATTACGGCAAAAGTGGGGGAAACGGTACGTATTTTTATGGGTAACGGTGGGCCAAATCTGGTTTCTTCTTTTCATGTTATAGGTGAAATTTTCGATAAAGTACATGTCGAAGGCGGAGATATGATTAATAAAAATGTACAAACGACGCTGATTCCTGCAGGAGGTTCAGCAATCGTCGAATTTAAAGTGGAGGTTCCGGGTACTTTTATATTGGTAGACCACTCCATTTTCAGAGCATTCAACAAAGGAGCTCTGGGAATGCTGAAAGTGGAAGGAGAAGAGAATAAAAAAGTATACTCCGGAACCACGCAGGAAGGAATTTACCTGCCTGAAGGAGGAACTATTCAAAATATGCCAAAAGAAAAAGGAGCAGCTAAAAGTGTAGTGGCCAAAACTGTTGCAGAACAAATTAAATCAGGTAAAGAACTGTACGGAAGAACCTGTTTTGCCTGCCACCAGCCAAGCGGGCAGGGGATTCCAAATGCTTTTCCTCCATTAGCCAAATCAGATTTCTTAAATGCAAATCCTGATAGAGCCATTAGTGCTGTATTGCACGGATTAAGCGGTGAAATTACGGTAAACGGTAAAAAATTCAATAATGTTATGACCAGTCAGCATTTGAGCGATGAGGAAGTCGCTGATGTTTTGACTTATGTGTATAACAGTTGGGGAAATAATAAAACAGTAATTACTCCGGCAAAAGTAAAAGCAGTGAGAGCGAAACCTGCTCCAAAAGCATCAGCAGAGCATTAATTTCTGAATAGCAAAATTCGGCGGTTTCTAAAAACAAACAACAATGTTGACGAAAAAAACAGCAGCAATTCTTTTTTTATTATTTCTAAGTGCGCTTAGTGCTCAGGAGGTTAAAATGGCGGCTATAAGCGGGGGGACTTTTGTTCCCCTGTATGGCGCTGTTGATAAGAAGCCGGTCAAAGTAGCACCGTTTCAGTTAGACGTATACCCTGTTACAAATGCTCAATATTTAGCTTTTTTGAAAAAATATCCTGAGTACAGCCGTTCTAAAATCAAAGGTCTTTTTGCCGATAAAAGTTATTTGTATCAATGGGAAAGTGATTTTAGTTTCGGAAAGGATAATCTGAGTAATGCCCCTGTAACAAATGTTTCATGGTTTGCGGCTAAAAAATATTGTGAATGTCAGGGAAAACGGCTGCCAACTATGGACGAATGGGAGTTTGTGGGTATGGCTGATGAAAAACGAATTGATGCCCGGACCAAAGAAGAGTTTAATAAATACATCATGTCCTGGTATGAAAAACCGAGTACTTATGCAAATCCGGTTGGTAAAACCTTCAAAAATTACTGGGGAGTTTATGATATGCACGGATTGGTCTGGGAATGGACTGCTGACTTCAATAGTATTTTTCTATCGGGAGAATCCAGAAAAGATAAAGACACTGATAAGAATCTCTTTTGCGGAAGCGGATCTGTAAACGCAACCGATTTAATGAATTATGCGGCTTTTATGCGCTATGCTTTTCGTGGAAGCTTGAAAGCAAGATATACCACAAAAAACCTTGGATTTCGCTGTGCCAAGGACAAAAAAAATTCGGTTAATACTACTAAAAAACAAAACAATGAAACCAAAAACAGCATGCCAAAAAATAAAAAATAGAAGATTCACCTTCCTTTTTACAGGAATATTGATGATGTTATTTGCTCTTCAATCCTGTAATCAGAAAGAAAAACAAGCGGTAAAGGATAAACCAATTTCTGATTTATCGATTTACAATCTTCCTTCAAAATGGACAACGCAAAACAATCAGGATATAGAATTGAAAGACCTGCAGGGTAACGTATTAGTAATGGTGATGATTTACACGTCTTGCAAAGCAGCCTGTCCGCGTCTGGTAGCAGATATGCGAAATATTGAATCCCGTTTGCCGGCAGCTATTAAGAAGAATGTCAAACTGGTTCTGGTAAGCATTGATCCCGAAACGGATACGCCAAAACGTTTAAAAGATTTTTCTGTTGAAAATAAAATGGAAAGCGACCAATGGCTTTTTTTGCGTTCAACAGAAGAAAATACGAGGGAGTTCGCAGCAGTTTTGGCTGTCAATTATAAAAAAATATCCCCGATAGATTTTTCTCATTCGAATATCATTAGTGTTTTTAATGCCGATGGTGAATTAGCATATCAGCAGGAAGGTTTGGGAGTAAATTCAGATCCTACGATTGCCAAAATAATCGAAGAGGCTCAAAAACCAAATTAAAATGAAAGTTCTAAAAATAACCGGCTTAATAGTGCTGACAATGATAAACCTGAGAGCCTATGCTCAGGAACTGGATGCCAATTTACAGCTTAGACCTCGTTACGAATATCGAAACGGATATAAAACCCCGATTGCAAATGGAGAAAACGCGGCTTCATTTGTTTCACAGCGTTCTCGTTTGAATTTCAATTTCCAACAGGAAAAATTAAAATTAAAACTGACTTTACAGAATATTCGAACCTGGGGCGATGTGGCTACAACTTCTACAGCTGATAAAAATGGAATTGCCGTTTTTGAAGCCTGGGGACAGTACGAATTTAGTCCCAACTGGACAGCACGCCTCGGTCGTCAGGTGATTTCTTATGACAATCAGCGTATTTTTGGGGAAATTGACTGGGCTCAACAAGGACAAAGCCATGATGCTGCTGTGTTTTCTTTTCACCCTAAAAATCATCAGCTGGATTTAGGATTTGCCTTAAATGCCAATGCAGAAAATCTGCTGGAACCTAAAATGCCATACAATACTAATTATAAATCGATGCAGTATGTCTGGTATCATTCGTCATTTGGTAAAATAAACACCAGTTTACTGGCATTGAATACAGGTTATGAATTTGAAAAGGCAATAGAGAATTTAGAAGTGGATTACAAACAGACAATTGGAACTTACCTCACTTTTAAAGATAAAAAGTGGGAAGGTGATTTAGGGCTGTACGGACAGACAGGTAAAAGCACCGATAAAAAAGTCAGTGCCTGGTACGCAGGGGCAAATTTGGGTTACACTTTTACAGATTTTTTTAAAGCTACTTTGGGATATGAATTTTTATCTGGAAAAGATCAGGATGATGCCAGCCCGGTTATCAAATCATTCAATCCTGTTTTTGGAACCAATCATGCTTTTAACGGTCTTATGGATTATTTTTATGTGGGGAATCACCAAAATAGTGTCGGATTGCAGGATGCTTATCTCAAATTGAATTATTCTGTTAAAAAATGGCAGTTTAATTTAGTGCCACATGTTTTCAATGCGCCAAATAAGGTTTTAGATGCTTCTAATAAAAAAATGGATTCATATTTAGGAACAGAATTAGATTTTACATCAGGTTATACAGTTCAAAAAAATATTGCTGTTTCTGCAGGGTATTCGCAGATGTTCGCTTCAAAAACTTTGGAGAGAATAAAAAATGTTTCTGATGCTTCTAACACTAATAACTGGGTTTGGATAATGGTGTCATTTAGTCCCCGAATATTTACTCTAAAACAATAAAATCATTTTATTCGTTAGATTTTTCTTATCTAAAATGAATCTGAATTTTACATTGAAGGAATAAAACATCTTTAGATGCTATGTTGTTATTACAGAACTGGTTATCTTTATAATAAGATTAATTTTTTAAAATTTATGAGCAATTTATCACAATCACACCGAATACTGTTTTTGAATACACTTGCGTTTGCAGTTTGTTTTGCCTGCTGGACTTTAAACGGGGTTTTGGTTACTTTTTTAACAGACCAGAAAATTTTTGACTGGAGTGTAGTTCAGATAGGGTGGCTTTTGGGAATTCCTGTGCTTACGGGATCTCTTATGCGATTGCCTATGGGAATTCTAACAGATAAATATGGAGGGCGCATAGTGTATTCAGGTTTACTTATTCTGGCATCAATTCCTCTGTTTTTATTACCATTTGCAGTTAATTTCTGGATGTTTGCAATTCTGAGTTTCTTATTTGGAATGGTAGGAACGAGTTTTGCAGTCGGAGTAGCTTATACTTCGCTTTGGTATCCAAAAGAATGGCAGGGACGCGCGCTTGGTATTTTCGGAATGGGAACTGCGGGTGCTTCCATTACACCTTTTATAGCACCAAGTTTACTAAAATATTTTTCAGAATCAGATCCCGTAAATGGCTGGAAATACCTGCCGGTAATTTACGGTTCGGCTTTGTTGATTATGGGGATTGTTTTTATTCTTTTTTCAAAAACTAAAAAAATAGAAGCTAAACCAAAATCGGTAGCAGAACTTTTACAGCCGCTTAAACAAGTACGTGTATGGCGTTTCGGGACCTATTATTTTTTACTGTTTGGATCTTTTGTGTCATTCTCTCAATGGCTCCTGCCTAATTTTATGAATGTGTACCATACGAGTTTGATATTGGGAGGATTATTTACCACCTGTTTTAGTCTGCCTGCTGGTGTAATTCGGGCCTTCGGTGGATTTTTATCGGATAAATTTGGTGCCCGGAAAGTAATGTATTGGGTACTGAGCTCTTCAGTAGTGTTGAGTTTCTTATTATTGTTTCCCAAAATGGATATCACAACTTCAGGAAGTGGTTTGTTGGCTGGAAATGCGGGTACAGTAACAGAGGTTTCTTCCTCAAAAATAGTTATTGGTGAAAAAGAATATCCGATAAGCCAAAAAAATATTAAGGAAGCGCATAGTAATTTTTTTCCGTCTAAAAGTACATGGCAGGAAATCGTGGTTACCGAAAACCAAAAAGTCCAGAAAAAAGAACTGATTGCAGAAGGGATTACCCAAATTCATTTTGAGGCAAACATGTGGGTTTATCTGGTTTTGGTTATTTTAATTGGTTCCTGCTGGGGAATTGGATCAGCTGCGGTTTATAAACATATTCCCGAATATTTCCCGGATCAGGTAGGTGTAATAGGAGGAATGGTCGGAATGATTGGCGGTTTGGGTGGATTTATAGGCCCGATAGTTTTTGGATACCTGCTTTCGTTTACCGGTTTTTGGACAAGTTCATGGCTTTTTATTTTCGTATTATCAATAATTTCCCTGATTTGGATGCATAATGTTATTGTAAAAATGACGAGAGAAAAATTACCAGAATTCGCTCAGGATATAGACAGAAAAGAATAAACTACGTATTTCAGAATAAGTACTGAACACAAGTAATTGAGTTGCTTTTTGATGTGATGCATTATAAATTAGTAACATTATAACATTTTTAAGCATTATTGTGTTTGAAAAACATACTTAGGTATTTTTACTTAGTTTTTCTTTATTTACTTTTACTCCCGAAGAAAATATTTCAAAATGGAGGATATATATAAGTGTGTATTTAATATGATTAGGATGAAAAACAGGACTTTTAACACTAAAGCATTACTCATTGCGACATTACTTTCAATACTTATGATTGTATTGGTGTTCTACGGGTCAAGAAAATTGCAGAATTTTGATGCCGCACTTATTACCTATCTCTTCGGAACCGTATTTGCTTTTTTTGGTATTGTGTATCGCTACACCGTTTGGTTACAAAGACCTCCAACGTGGATTTATTTTAAAAGAGGCATTACTTTTTTGTTTACCGGAAAAGTATTCTCTCATTTTTGGTTTGCATCCAAAGAAACTATAGAAAATATAGCTTTTCAGAAGTTTATTTACCCAAGAGGGAAATACCGCTGGATGGCGCATTTTATGATTGCAATAGGCTGTACATCGGCTTTTTTAATTACAATTCCATTGACCTTTGGGTGGATTCATTTTACCATGGCTCCTAATTCTATTTCGGTTTACGAAGCGCATTTTTTTGGTTTCAAAGTGATGGATTTTGAACTGGGTTCTATCATGGCATTCCTGACATTTCATGCTTTGAACTGGTCTTCTTATTTGGTGATTTTTGGTTCTGTGTATTATTTAAGAAGACGATTGACCAATCCGGGAATGATTGCTACCCAGACTTTTGAGGGAGATTTATTGCCGCTTATTCTGTTGATTGCTATTTCAGTTACAGGATTAGGACTGACTTATTCGTATCAGTTTATGAAAGGTTTTGCTTTCGACTTTTTAGCGGTACTACACGCCGTCACGGTAATCATGTTTTTGATTTGGATTCCGTTCGGAAAGTTTTTTCACATCATTCAGCGTCCGGCTCAAATTGGGGCGCATATTTATAAGAAGGAGGGAATGAAAAAAGGAATGGCAGTTTGTCCGCATACTGGAGAAGAGTTTACAACAAAATTGCACATTGATGATTTGAAAATAGTGACCAAAGAATTGGGTTTCGATTTTACTTATGAAGATGGGACTTCGCACCTCGATTTAAGTCCTGAAGGTAAAAGATCCCGATTGGCTCAGGCTCATTTAAGGGCAAGGCAGGCCGGAGGAAATTTATTTGGATAATTTTTAAAGAAAAAATATAAAAACATGGCAAAATTACCTGTTTCAGAAGAAAATATAGTTGCACTGTTTGGACCTCATAAAAATTATAGTCCAAAGGAAGGCTATGAAGGAAGAGACGAACCGGATGAATTAGTGAAAACACATTGCTGTTTTTGCGGCATGCAGTGCGGAATCCAATTATCTGTGAAAGATAATAAAGTAGTTGGTTTTGAACCGTGGATGGAATTTCCTTTTAACGAAGGCCGTCTTTGTCCGAAAGGAGTACAGCGTTATTTGCAGAACAATCATCCCGACAGGCTTTTGAATCCGTTAAAAAGAGTAGAAGGGCAGGGATTTGTGCCCACTTCCTGGGATGATGCGATGAGTAAAACGGTTTCAGAAATAAAACGCATTCAGGAAAAATACGGAAACGATGCTTTTTCGATGCTTTCTGGAGTTTCATTAACCAATGAAAAAAGTTATTTGGTAGGCAAATTTGCCAGAGTCGCTTTAAAAACAAAAAATCTGGATTATAACGGACGTTTGTGCATGGTAAGCGCAGGTGCCGGAAATAAAAAAGCATTTGGATTGGACCGAGGATCGAATAATTATTCGGATTTAGAATATGCTGAGGTAATTATTGTAGCTGGAGCCAATATCAGCGAAACCTTTCCAACATTAACCCATTGGATTTGGAAGGCAAGAGACAGAGGTGCAAAATTAATTGTGATTGATCCAAGAATAATTCCATTGGCCAGAACAGCAGACATTCATTTGGATGTGCGTCCAGGAACCGATTCGGCTTTGTATGGTGCCATGTTAAAATACTTAGCAGATCACGACATGCTGGATCATGATTTTATTGATAATCATACTTCGGGTTTTCAGGAAACTTTAGACGCTGTAAAAGACAATACTTTGGAATGGGCGGAAGAAGTTACTGGAATTAAGAAAGAAAAAATTCAGCAGGCGGCGGAGTTGTGGGGCAAAGCCAATACGAGTTTTCTGCTTCATGCCCGCGGAATCGAACACCATTCTAAAGGAGTGGATAATGTGTTGGGATGTATCAATCTGGTTTTGGCAACAGGAAGAATCGGTAAGCCATATTGTGGTTATGCAACTATCACAGGGCAAGGAAACGGACAAGGAGGAAGAGAGCACGGTCATAAGTGCGATCAATTGCCAGGGAACAGAGATATTGAAAATCCAGAACACCGAAAATACATTTCAGAAGTTTGGGGAATCGATGAGAAAGATCTCCCAGGAAAAGGGTTGTCTGCTTACGAAATAATCGAAGCCATTCACAGAGGAGAAATCAAAGGTTTGTTGTCCATTTGTTTTAATCCATTGGTTTCATTACCAAACAGTAATTACGTTCGTGAAGCTTTAGAAAAACTGGAATTTTATGTTTGTATCGACTTTTTCCTGAACGAAACAGCTCGTCATGCCGATATTGTTTTAGCAGGTTCTTTGCAGGAAGAAGAAGAAGGTACAACGACTTCTGCTGAAGGAAGAGTTATCCGTATTCGTCAGGCCGTTACGCCTCCGGGTGATGCGAGAACAGACACTTCTATTATTTTGGAAATAGCCAAACGTTTGGGAGTGAAAGACAAATTTACGTATGAAAACAGTGAAGCTATTTTTAATGAACTGCGTGTGGCATCAAAAGGAGGAACAGCCGACTACTACGGAATAACCTATAAAAGAGTGGAAGATGAAATGGGAGTCTTTTGGCCATGTCCCACAATAGGACATCCGGGAACGCCGCGTTTGTGGGAAGACAGAAAGTTTAAAACTCCCGATGGAAAAGCACATTTCAATCCTGCTCCTTATAAACTTCCGGGTGAAGTAACTGATGAAGATTATCCGGTAATTTTAACAACGGGTCGCGTGGTTTCTCAATATTTAAGTGGAACGCAAACCCGAAGAATCGGAAAGTTAGTCGATCAGTTTCCGGAGCCTTTGCTAGAAATCCATCCGACTATGGCTAAACAATACGGGATTCAACAAAGGGAATTAGTTAGAGTTTCAACCAGAAGAGGAGAAGGAATTTTTCCGGCAAATATTGTGGAGACTATTAGGGAAGATACGGTGTTTATCCCATACCACTGGCCAGGAAAAAAATCGGCGAATCAACTGACACCGGGAACACTGGATCCGATTTCAAAAATACCCGAATTTAAAGTTTGTGCCTGCCATTTGGAACCGCTTAAGCAAATTGCACCTCCTACAAGCGAATCAAAAGCTTATGCCAGTGTTTAATCTATAAAAAACGAATTAATGAATTATACCAATTTTAATACAAACGAAGAATTTTTTGTAGACATGCAGCGCTGTATTGGCTGTAAAGCTTGCGAATTGGCCTGTGCAGAATGCGAAACTAACGGCCAGGAATCGATGATACATGTAAATTATGTAGATCGGGCTGCTACCGTACAGACAACGGTTCAGGTTTGTATGCACTGCGATGATCCGGTGTGTGCGAATGTATGTCCGGCAGATGCCATATCCAAAGACGAATTCGGAATCGTTCATACGGCCAATACCGAAAGATGTATCGGATGTTCGAATTGTGTAATGGCCTGTCCTTTTGGTGTGCCTAAAAAAGAGGAAAATTACGATTTGATGATGAAGTGTACCATGTGTTACGACAGAACCAGTGTGGGTAAAAAACCAATGTGTGCCACGGTTTGTCCGAGTGGTGCTTTGTTTTATGGAACTAAAGATCAAATTCAGGAAATGCGTCCTAACAGTACTCCGGTAAACAGTTTCATATTTGGAAAAGAAACTGTGAATACCAAGGTTAACATTATGATGCCTAAAGGAAGTACAGAACTGATTATTTATTAAGTAGTAAGTAATGAGAATTAAGTATTAAGACTATAGAAATAGAGTATTGAATAAAGAGAATAGAAGACAGATTTTAGTTTACAGATAGCTTCAAAAAAACTGAAACAAAACTTTTTACACCATAAAAAAATGTCTAAAGAAGATAATTTAAATAAAAACTGGAAAAAAGACTTTCCGATCGAGAAACAGCTGGCAACAAGTGTAAGCAGGCGTGACTTCGCAAAATTCCTTACACTGGTTTCCGGAGGATTGATGGTAGGCAGCGGTTTAGTTGCTGCTAAAGCTTATATCTACCCAAAAGAAGAAGTAGAAGGCGATCATTTTGTGTGTAAAAAAGACGAAGTCCCTGTGGGGGGAACGCGTGCTTTTGTAATCGAAGGCAGTACGATTCCGTACATATTAATTCATTTGGAAAATGGGGATTTTAAAGCGTATGAACAGAAGTGTACTCATCTTTCCTGCTCTGTTTTTTACAAACCGGGAACCGGAATTATTCATTGTCCATGTCATGAAGGCTCTTTTGATGCTAAAACGGGAGATGTTCTTGCAGGTCCTCCGCCGAGGGCTTTACCAGGTCTGGATGTGTTTTTCAAAGGTAATGATGTCTATGTAAAAGCTGCGGCTCATGTAGAAAAACTAGGATAAATCAATAAAATAAATCAGTTATGAGTAATTTTAGAAGAAGTCAGAATCAATCCAATCCTAACAAACTGAATGCTATTCTTTCATCGTTAATTTTTATATTAATTTTGAATGTAAGTATTCAGATTTGGTTGTTGTATGCAGCGTTGAACAATGCTTTAGACAACAATAAAGAAATTCTTATTCCGGCATTTGTGGCTTCTTTAATATTGTTTTTAATAGGCTTTAGCTGGCTGTATTATCTACCCAAAGGGAATTTTAAAAAATGATTCGTAATTATTTCAAAATTTTAAAACATTCATTATGAGCTTAAATTCTATTTACAACCAAAAAAAGATTGCTTTTTTCTCCACGCAACCGTATGACAAAACTTTCTTTAATAAATACAATGCTGAGTTTCATTATGAGTTGGATTATTTTGAAACACAGCTGAATCCGCAAACGGTAATTCTGATCGAAAACGCATCTATTGTCTGTGTTTTTGTAAATGACATTGTCAATGAAGAGGTAATCAGACAACTGGCAGAAAAAAATGTAAAAATTATCGCTCTGCGTTGTGCAGGTTTTAATAATGTCGATTTAGAAGCAGCAAAAAAATACAATATAAAAGTCTGCCGTGTCCCGGCATATTCGCCTCAGGCGGTTGCAGAACATGCCATGGCCATGATTTTAACTTTAAACCGAAAAACACATAAAGCCTACAATCGCGTTCGTGAACAAAATTTCGCTTTAAACGGCTTATTAGGTTTTGATTTGTTCGGAAAAACAATCGGAATTATCGGAACTGGAAATATCGGGAAAGCTTTTGCTAAAATTGCTTTAGGTTTTGGTTGTAAAGTGTTGGCGTATGATATTGTTGAAAATGACGAAATGATCAAAGACGGTGTTTCTTTTGTCGGTTTAGAAGATATTTTCAAAACAAGTGATATCATTTCGCTGCATTGCCCGTTGAATGATCAGACCAAACATGTCATCAATAAAAAGTCTATTGATTTAATGAAAGAACACATCATGATTATCAATACCAGCCGAGGAGGACTAATTGAAACGGCCTGTGTCATTGAAGGTCTGAAAGAAGGAAAAATCGGTTATCTCGGAATCGATGTTTACGAACAGGAAGAAAAACTGTTTTTCAAAGATTTATCAGAAGACATTATTCAGGATGATGCCATTCAGCGCTTAATGAGTTTTCCAAATGTTTTGGTGACAGCGCATCAGGCGTTTTTTACCAATGAAGCTTTGACTCAAATTGCGTTGGTCACTTTTAATAATATAAAATCATTGCTGGCGCAGAATGATATTGAAAATAAAGCTGCGTTATTAGTTTAACCCGTTGGGTGAAATTATTTCTTTTCCAATCCTATCGCATCAGCTTGATATAAATCTGTCTAAATCTGCTTTAATCTGTGTAAATCTGCGTGAAAAATTAATACGCAAAAGTATTTCACGCAGATTTTAAAGGATTTTCGCAGATCAAATTAGATTTAATGCTTGAATGAAGCTATTTTGTTCAATTTCACCCAACGAGTCAGTTCAGATTTAAATACGTTTTCAGACCTGACAAGTTTTTAAAGCTTCTCGGGTTTATTTTTGTCGAATATTTTTTGTAATTTAAATGATTATATGAATTTAAATAGTAGAATTATGAGACGTATAATTTTAATTCTAATCGGAGTTTCAATATTACATTCCTGTCAAAACAAAGACCAGAAAAAAAATATCATTAAAACCATTGTTCAGGATACTTTGTCCAAAACTCTAGGAGGCACAGCAGATGTAAGTGATGCTCCTCCCAAAGATGATAAAGCAGTCCAGTTAATTCGTAAGCAATTGCAAATCTTATTAAAAAAAGATCTTCCGACACTAACAAAAGAAGAACGCTATTTCTACTACGAAGCTTTCGATTTAAATAACGATCAGAAAAACGAATATTTTGTAGGTTTCTCCAATTCGTATTTCTGCGGAAGCGGAGGGTGTTCGGGTTATATTTTAAATAATGATGGAAGTCTAATCAATAGATTTTCTGTTACTGATTTTCCAATTTACGTCACTAAAACCCCAACTGAAAAGTTTTATGATTTAATCATGGAAAGCAGCGGAAAGCTTTATCATATAAAATTCAGCAATGGAAAATATCCTTCAAATCCTTCAGTTCAGCACGAACATAAAGGAAAGGTTCCGAAAGAAAGTTCAAAGGTTTTAGATATTCAGGGGAAGAAGTTGGAGAGTTATTTGTTTTAAAATTTTTAGTTTGAAAGCCATTCTAGATCTTCTATATCCAAATCTTCTTGGGAAATAACTCTTCCGTGTTTGATATCATCTTCACTTTTTTTAAGCATATCTAATTCATATTGCTCAAATTGATAAAAGTTCAATGAATTACCATTTTCTCGTTTTAGGTATTTTCTTGAGTTATTCATTGAAATAGGATTTAATTATTTGTGTTTTTAATATACTTTAGCGGTGTTAATTTTTTGTTGTTCTTCTTTTATTTCTTTTCTCATTTGAATTTTGAGTTGATCAAATGATAATTGATATTTTTCAGAAAAAAACTTTATTTCAGAATTATATTTTTCCATTTCTTCCATAGTTAATGTCGTAAATTTGGGAAGGTAATCATCTGTAAATTTTTTAAATATTGAGTTATAATTATTTTTTACATTCTCAATTATTTCATATACTTCATCAGATGAATTTAAAATTGAAGGCTGAATTTCTATATTTAATAATTGATATAAATCATTGTATTTTTTTGAAAAGAAACTAAATTTATCACGATATTTTTCATAGAACAATTCAAGTTCTTCGTCATTATTTGAATCAAGTTCATTATCACTCCTTTTATTTTTTTCAAAATTAAATTCAAAAGCAACTAAAACAAAATCTTCAAAAATCAGATCTCTTGTTTCAGTTGAGTATTTACTTATTATCTTTAGTAGATTCTCGTATCCATTGTGCTTTTGAGTATAAATAAATTCTGCTCTTTTATAATCTAGGTCAATTTGTTTAAAGTCTCTAATGTGTTTTAATTCAGCTTTTATTTCCCGTATTTTTTTCCATCCAGCTAAATAAATTGCTAAGTAAGAACTCAAAAAAGTTGATATTGGTATAAGATATTTAGGGAATGCTTCCCAATCAATTACATACATGAAATCTTTTTTAGAAATTAATTTTCATATAAATATAAAACAAAAAAATCTGCACGTAATGCAGATTTTTGTATTTATAAAAAGTAATAAAATCTATCCCACCAATTCCACAAACTTGAACTCACCTTCCACAGCAACCTTAGTCAAACCATGTTTAGATAAGTTTTTCATAGACGCATCCCATTTTTTACCGCTTAAATTCGCCGTAATTTTTAATTGCTGAAGATCCATTTTGTTTTCATTTTTTTGCAATAAATCAACGATAAATTTCTCTTCGTCTGATAATTCAACTGTCTGTTTTTTCTCAGGACGCATTTGCGGGAACAATAAAACTTCCTGAATAGAAGCATTGTTTGTCAAATACATAATCAAACGGTCCATACCAATTCCCATTCCAGAAGTAGGAGGCATACCGTATTCAAGTGCTCTTAAGAAATCTTCGTCGATAATTCCGTTTGCTTCATCATCACCTTTTGCAGCCAAACGCATTTGATCTTCAAAACGCTCTCTTTGGTCAATTGGATCATTCAATTCAGAATACGCATTTGCGATTTCTTTTCCGCAAACCATTAATTCAAAACGCTCAGTCAAATCTGGATTATCGCGGTGCTCTTTACAAAGCGGAGACATTTCTTTAGGATAATCTGTAATGAAAGTTGGCTGAATGTAATTTCCTTCACATTTTGCTCCAAAAATCTCATCAATCAGTTTTCCTTTACCCATTGTTTCATCAACCTCGATTCCCATTCCTCTTGCAGCTTCAAACAATTCCTGTTCTGTTTTTCCAGAGATATCAAAACCGGTAAAATGTTTGATAGAATCTGTCATTGTAACACGTGCATAAGGCGCTTTAAAGTTGATTGTGTGCTCACCAAAAGTAACTTCACTGGTACCGTTTACAGCAACGGCACAATGCTCTAATAAACCTTCAGCAAACTCCATCATCCAGTTGTAGTCTTTGTAGGCTACATATATTTCCATTGCGGTAAACTCAGGATTATGCGTTCTGTCCATTCCTTCGTTACGGAAGTTTCTTGAGAACTCATAAACACCTTCAAATCCACCAACAATTAATCTTTTCAAATATAATTCGTTTGCAATACGCATGTAAAGCGGAATATCAAGCGAATTATGATGCGTAATAAAAGGTCTTGCCGAAGCACCACCAGGAATCGATTGTAAAACCGGAGTATCAACTTCCAAATATCCTGCATCGTTAAAATAACCACGCATTGCAGTAAATAACTTGGTACGTTTGATAAAAGTTTCTTTTACTTGCGGATTCACAGTTAAATCTACATAACGCATTCTGTAACGCAATTCGGCGTCGTTAAAAGCATCGTGAACGTTTCCTTCTTCATCCACTTTTGGTAACGGAAGCGGGCGTAATGTTTTGCTTAAGAAAGTAAAACCGCTCACACGAATACATTTTGCACCAACCTGAGTCGTAAACAATTCTCCCTCAATACCAATAAAATCACCTAAATCAGTTAATTTTTTAAAAACCTGATTATACAAAGTTTTATCGTCACCTTCACACAAAACATCGCGGTTTACGTACAATTGAATACGTCCTTCGCTGTCCTGTAACTCAGCAAAACAAGCCTTACCCTGATCACGAACACTCATCAAACGTCCTGCAACAATAACCTTCTTACCTTCCTCAAACGTTTCCTTTATCTGCTTCGAAGTATGATTTACAGGAAAAAGATTAGCCGGATAAGGATTGATTCCTAAGTTGCGTAAGTTTTGAAGTTTTTCTCTTCTGATGATTTCTTGTTCTGATAATGCCATTTTGTGCTCTTTTTTTAAGTGTGCAAAGATAGTTTTTAAGTCGCAAAGTTGCAAAGTCATAAAGTCTAAAGTTTTAGAAAAGAGCAATGTTTTTTATTAGGAGCAGAAAAATCGTTTTTAAATTATCTTTTGTCCCGCTATCCATTTCAATTTTTTGTACCGAACCCCGGCACAAAAGGATTTCCATTTCTATCGGGGCTAGGTTAGAAAATTTGGTTTTTAAAAGACGCTTTAGTTGGAAGTTGTTAGTAATAAAAGTGTTGATATGGTTGTAAAAACTTAGTAACTTGAAATCTTAGAACACCTTAGTAGCTTAAAAAAGTTCGTATCTTTGATAAAAAATTAACCATGATGAAATTATACAAATTACTTAGTTTTTCTTTTTTAATAGCAACATTAACAAGCTGTACCTTCACTGAAAATATTTACATCAACGATAACGGAACAGGGAAATTCTCTGTCGATATGGACGGGTCTTCCTTAATGGCAATGGCAGGAGATCAAATGAGCGAGCAAATGGGAGCCGATGCCAAAAAAAATATTGATACAACTTTCACTTTCAAACAATTATTTGAACAGAAAAAAGACAGCATCGTAAAATTATCTCCTGAAGCGCAGAAAGAACTTAAAAAACTAGAGAATTTTGTAGTAAACAGCAAAATGAACGCTGAAAAAAAGGAGTTTTTAATGACACTTTCAACAGATTTTAAAAATGTTAATGAACTTCAGGATATTTTGCAGACAATCAGTACACTTCAAAAGCTGGAAGGAGGAGCGGGCGCTAACCCTCTTGGCAGTAATTTTGCAGATAATGGCAGTAAATTAAATTACACTTACGACGGAAAGAAATTTTCAAGAAAAGCGGTAATCGATCAGCAAAAGCTGGCAGCAAAAGCAAAAGATACGGCTGCAGACATGTCAAAAATGATTTTTGCATCGTCTAATTATATTTTAAAATATCACTTTCCAAAAAAAATAAAGAAAGTTTCAAATCCGGCCGCTTTATTCAGCGAAGACCGAAAAACAATTACAATTCAATACTCTTTCACGGATTATATGGAGAATCCCGACAAACTGAACTTTGATGTTGAGTTTGAAAAATAAACAAAATGAATAAAAAAATCCAACTTCAGGATCTGGGCAAAAAAGATTACAAATCGACCTGGGAATATCAGGAAGAAATTTTCAAAGATATAGTCGATTTAAAAATCAAAAACAGAAGGGAAGAACTTGATCTGCCAACACCAAATTATTTATTGTTTGTGGAGCATCCGCATGTGTATACTTTAGGAAAAAGCGGTGATCTGGAAAACTTATTATTAAACGAAAAACAGCTCGAAGCCAAAGGAGCGACTTTTTACAAAATCAACCGTGGGGGCGATATTACGTATCACGGTCCCGGGCAAATTGTGGGTTATCCGATTCTGGATTTAGAAAACTTCTTTACCGATATTCATAAGTATTTACGTTTTCTTGAAGAATCTATTATTTTGACTTTAGCAGAATACGGTTTAGAGTCGGGCAGAAGCGACGGAGAAACCGGTGTCTGGCTGGGTGTTGGAACTCCGTTTGCACGTAAAATCTGCGCAATGGGCGTTCGTGCTTCGCGCTGGGTTACCATGCACGGATTTGCTTTAAACGTAAATGTTGATTTAGGTTATTTCGACAATATCATTCCGTGTGGTATTCGCGGAAAAGGAGTTACTTCTTTACACGTAGAACTTGGTGTTGAAAAAGTAGATGAAGAAGAAGTAAAAGCTAAAATCATTAAACATCTTACAGAGTTATTCGAAGCTGAATTTATTTAAAGAGAGGTTTTAAAATAGAAGCAGCAGTAAAAATTCAAGGAGATAGCGATTCATAATTGCTGTCTCCTTTTGTATTTGAAATTCTTTTTTTTATTTAATTTATGGAATAATAAGACCAATTTTTTAAAATAAAAATGTTCTTAACACTATAAAACCGGTCTAAGTTTTTAGGCAGAAAGCAATTTTTTAATTCAAATCTATAGAAAAAATGTAAAATTGATTTGATAAAATAAAGGATTTTGAATGGATAGTAAATTATAGATGTATTGCAATTCTTTTGCGTATTTGTGCTAAATTTGAGAGTATACATTCTTTACAAGCTTTATTAATCTAATCTGTCTGACTATGAGAAAAATTTACTTTATCTGTTTCCTTTTTATTTTTAATGGTCTTTTGGCTCAAAAGAAGGATAAATTATATCCGGTTACGGTTTATGAAAAAGTATGGCAGGAACGTAACAGCGATGCAAGGCTAAAAATGATAAAAATAATTTGGCTTGAGGATAGTACTTTTGAAGATCCTTCGGCTTCAATAAAAGGGATTACCGCATTTAATAATGTGATTAATGAGTTTTATAAAAAATATCCTGATGCGGTATTAACCTCAGGACCAAAAATCGTAAAAGACAATTATGTATCCTGGGACTGGAAAATTCAGGATTCTAAAAATAAACTGTTAATGGGAGGCCGTGAGTTTGCCCGATTAAACGGAAAAGGACAAGTCAGCAAAATAATTAGTTTTTGGAATAAAGATGCAACTTTGTCTGAGGCAGATGTTTTAAGAAATCTGGAAGAAGATAACTTGAAAGTCGTTGCAAAATATTTTGAAAGCCTTTTTAAAACGAGGGATTTGAATACCATAGCTTTTTTAATCGAAGACGGAGCTGTTTATAATCAGGCAGAAGGTTTGCCTTATGGAGGAACTTATAAAGGCTTTAATGAATGGAGTAAAATGTTTGCAAAATCTGCTGAATTATTCGATTTGCAGATAGAAAAAGAACCTGTTTATTTTAGTGATGCATCCAAAAACGAAGTCATTATTTATTTTACCATCAACAGCAAGTCTAAAAAATCAGGCAAGACACTTTCAATGCCAATCTCTGAGCATCTTGAATTAAAAGACGGAAAAATTACTTCAATCAGACCTTTTTATTATGATACCAAACAATTTGCTGAGTTTTTAAAAAGCAAAAAATAATGAATTGCTTAAAATAGCTTTTAAATTTTAGCGAATACTTAGAATTCATTTGACTAAAAATCAGCAGTATTAAATTTTATTAAATACTCATTGTCAGATAGTTCTGTATTGATGTAAATTGCATATTTTTGTTTAATAAGAATTTTTGGAACAATTTTCCTTAATAGTTTCAGTTATAAGTTTTTAAAATATTAAAAACAAGTTTCTAAAGTCTTTAAACGATGCAAAGTGTCATTACAGATTTATCGCGATTAATTGATTGTAACGAAAACGAAAGTATAGCTTTTAAAAATATACTGCGGTTAAAAACAATTAAAAAAAACGAACATCTTTTGGTAGAAGGTGATTTTTGTAATTTCGGAATTTTCATTGCCGAAGGCTGTATTCGTTATTATTACATGGTTGACGGAGTAGAATCAACAGGTAATTTTTTCTTCGAAAATGACTGGTATGCTGACTTTGAAAGCTTTTTATACGGAAAACCATCTTTGCAAAATATAGAAGCTTTAGAAGATTGTGTGCTCTATCTGGTTTATAAAAGCGATTTCGAAAAATTGGTTTCAGAATATCCCGTATTCAATTCCTTTCTTCGGATTATGATGGAAAGGACTATCAAAGGTTTAACCGGAAGAAATATGGCAATGTCGCTGCTTTCTCACGAAGAGCGATATCTGCGTTTTGTAAAATATTGCCCAAAAGTAGTCGAAAGGGTTTCTCTCAAGCACATTGCCAGTTATTTGGGTGTGAAACCAGAAAGTTTAAGCCGGATCAGAACCCGTATAACTTTAAACAGTAAATCTTAACTCAAGTCAATTTTTAAGAAATTTCGGCTTTTTACTTTTGCTTTTATAACTGTAATGCAAAATAAAAATGAAAAGTATATTTCTGATTTTTTTAAGTTTTTTTAGCCTGGGTTTCTATGCCCAGACCGGAGTTGTCAAGGGAAAAATAATTGACAAACAATCTGAAAAACCTCTTTCTGGTGCTGTAATCGAATTAATTGGTTCCGAAAACATTCAGGAAACCTCCGATGAACAGGGTGTTTTTAAAATTCTAAACGTACCGACAGGACGGCAAAACCTAAGTATTACTCTTATTGGCTATGAAAGCACTTCTGTTTCTGACATAGATGTAACTTCTGGAAAAGATGTCCTGATAACAGTTTCAATGATTGAAAAGTTTAATACGCTTGATGAAATCGTAGTTTCTTCCGGTTCTAACAAATCCAAGCCTATTAACAAAATGGCGATAGTTTCAACGAAACAATTTAGTCCCGAAGAAGTAAGCCGTTTTTCAGGAGGAAGAAGTGACGTAGCGCGTTTAGTATCTAATTTTGCCGGAGTTTCAACAGGAGATGATACCCGAAATGATCTTGTAGTTCGAGGAAATTCGCCTTCAGGAATGTTGTGGCGTGTAGAGGGAATTCCGGTTCCGAATCCAAATCATTTTGCGACTTTAGCCACTACAGGCGGACCTGTTTCGGCATTAAATCCGAATCTTTTGGCAAATTCAGATTTTTTAACCTCAGCTTTCCCTGCTGAATACGGAAACGCAATTGGGGGTGTTTTTGATCTGGGATTTCGAAAAGGAAATCCCGATGAATACGAATATATGGTGAGCGTAGGAGCATATCCTGGGGTAGAAGCCATGGCAGAAGGACCTTTAGGTAAAACCGGCGGTTCTTTTCTCGCCGCTGCGCGTTATGGATTTGTAGGGGTTACTGGTTTGGCGGGAACTGCTGCACAACCCAATTATCACGATATTAGTTTTAATGTTGATTTTGGGAAACATAAAATAGGCAACTTCTCTATTTTCGGAATTTACGGAGCTTCAAATATTGATTTTTTGGGAGAAGATATTGATACAGATGACCCATTTGCCGCTAAAGATGAAGACGGCTATGTAACTTCTGATTTTACTTCTGTCGGATTAAAACACAATCTGGATATCGGGGACAATTCTTATTTAAAAACAATTATAGGATTTGCAAATTCGGCGAATACCTATAAAAATGACCGTTATTATGACTATGGTACTCCTGATGAAAATAAATTGCGTTTTCAGGATAATGATAATAACGAAAACAGAATCACATTTTCGACTTTATTCAATTCAAAAATAAATAAAAAGATAACCCTCAGAACGGGATTGCTTTTTGAAAATTACAATCTCGATGCCAATGTAGCATCAAGGGACAGACAGCAGGATAATGATGGTGATGGCTATCCCGATTTAGTACAGCTTATTTCCACCAGAGCCAATTACAATATTGTTCAGCCTTATGCGCAGGCGCAGTTTCGATTGACTGAAAAACTTACTTTTAATGGAGGCATACACGGTCAGTATTTTTCAATAAACGAAGAATTTGCAGTTGAGCCAAGATTAGCATTTTCTTATGCTATCAATGGAAGAAACAGTATCAATTTTGGTTACGGAATCCATCATCAAAATGTGCCTGTGCCGATTTTGTTTTTGAACGAAAATGTAAATGGGATTCCGACGCAAACCAATAAAGATTTAGATTTAGTGCAAAGCCAGCATTTTGTTTTAGGATATGATATAAGAATTGCAAAAAGATGGAGAGGGAAAGTAGAAGTCTATTATCAGGATATTGCTAAAGCAGGTATAGAATCGTTTCCGAGCAGCTATTCTTCTTTGACAGAAGGAGCAGATTATGGTTACTCTATTGATAAAACTTCTTTGGTAAGTAATGGAAAAGGGTTTAATCAGGGAATCGAGTTTACTCTTGAAAAATCTTTTAGTGATGGATATTATTGTTTGCTTACGACTTCTCTTTTCGAAAGTAAATATAAGGGAAGTGATGGAATCGAAAGAAATTCTCCTTTTAATAATGGATATGTATTTAATGCATTAGGCGGAAAAGAATTCAAAGTAGGTAAAGCAAGAACAAATGTTTTTTCTATTGATACTAAATTTACCACAGCCGGAGGACGCTATTATACTCCTGTTGATTTGGAAGCCTCTATGGATGCAGGCTACGAAATAAAGGACGATGCCAATGCATTTAGTCAGCAATATGATCCGTATTTAAGATTAGATGTGAAGTTTGGATTTAAAATCAACAGTAAAACCAAAAAGAGATTTCATCAGTTTTATATCGATTTGCAAAATGTCACCAATCACACCAATATTTTTGCTTTAGAATATAATAGGGTAACTAATAGTGTAAGCCAAAAAGACCAAATTGGTTTTTCACCTGATTTTGGATATAAATATCAGTTTTAGTATAATAGATTCTTTAGTTAATGAAGGGCTTGTCAATTTTGATGAGCCTTTTTTGTTGATTATAATTTATACTAAGAACATTATCTTATCGAATAAAACAAAACAGGGGTTTATACTTGTTAAAAAAACAATGTTAATTATTTTATTTGCAGAGATTAGATGAATATTAATTAACAAACTTTTGATATGAAAGAAAAACTACTCATTATTCTACTGTTATTTTGGTTTACTGGTTTTGCACAGTATTCAGAAACGGATTTAGCTCAGGCTACTATAGATATTAAAAAAATATCTGAAAATTTCGATAAAAAAAACAAAGAGTTTACAGAAAAAGAGAAAGAGCTTAATAAGTTTATTGCTGAAATTTCGACAAATACAGATCCTGTAAAAGCTAATGAACTTTCAGAAAAACTCATTGAAGTTCAAAAAGAAAAAAAAGAACTTAACAATATTTACCTTTTATTCGAAAATTATAAAAAGGTATATTTGGACAAAGGAATTCCAGAAAAAACAATAAATGATCTTTTTAATCATGAATATAGTGTCTCAGAGTCAACAATAACAGATAGTAAAGGTACTGTTGAGGAGCCTAAGACATATTTGTATTTTGGAAAAGATCAAATTTTGGAAGAATCTAAACTAACAAATAATAAGGAAGTAAATGATATTCTTAAAACTATTTTAAAACAAGAAAGTGAATCGTATTTAGGAGATATAATAATTCCAAAAGAAAATCAAAGATTTGAATTTTATAATAAAGAATTTAAAATTGCAGGTAAATTTTATAAATTTAAAAGGATAACGTTCGAAATTCAAGAAGGTTTCTTTACTGATATAAAAGTTTTTGTATTTGATGAAAGTGGCTCAGAATTATTATTTGAAAATAGGATTCCAGTAAGTATATTAAGATATTCTAATAATGCGCCTAGGAATTTTCTAATTTTTAAACATTTTATCAATCAAAATGGAATTGTCAGTTTTAAGAATTCTGAAGATTTAAAAATTCGATTGTCTGATGTGTTGATGTATGTGTCAAGGCCTGGCTATAATTTTATTCCGAATGATATCACTTTTGATTTTCCTACCAAAAAAGAAAATGGGGATTTTTTAAATAAAGATTCTTCTATTAAATATGAAATAAAAGAAGATACCAGTTTACAAAATGTTGTGGAATTAAGAGCTTATACAGATTTTCTGGGTTTATTTGCCGATTCGCCTAATGGCATAGTACAATTGCAAGGGAAAGGAGATTTTTATGTTGTTCCTTTCTTACTTTATAAATCCCCAGTAGATTTTAGAATATTAGATAAAATATCACCATATGTTAATTTTTCGAGAATAGAAGAAGAGTTGAGAGGGGTAGAAACAGTTATTCTGCCTAATTCAAATCTAGGTATTAAAAATAGTTTAGACCTATTGCAAAAAGCCTATTTAGAAATGGGGACAAAAGTAAATCTTATCAATTTTAAATTTGCTAAAGAATTGCCATTCCGGACAATTTTTTATTTTCCAGTACGATATCAAATTTCTGATATAAAAATAGACGATGAATTTAAAAGCATTCAGGGACTTGGACTAGGTGGAGGTGTAACATTTGAATTTAAACGTTTTAATAATTTTGGATTCAATTATTCTTTGGAGTATTCCAAATATAGTTATATGAATTATAACAAAATTCCAAATTTTGATGCTCCAGGTGCTTTTAATGTTTTTAAAAATGAGGCAGAAGTTTATTATCACCCTGGGAAAGAAAAAAAGCAAGCTATCTTTTTGAGATTTAGAACTTTTAATAATTCGGATACGAATGAAGCTTTTTATCAATTACAATTTGGTTACCGTTTTTCAATAGGAATTTCGGATGTTAAGGCGAAAACTCAATAAGAATCAATAATTTACCGGCATAATCGTTGTTGTGTTATGCTGGTATATTTAATTTGTAGAGGAGCTAAAATCTAGCTCCAATTGCTCCGGCAAGAGTCTGAAACTCATTCGGTGGTATTTGGTAGGGCCATATTTTTTAATGGCTTCACGATGTTCTTTGGTTGGATAACCTTTGTTTTTTTTCCAGTTGTACATCGGAAACTCTTCGTGAATTTTGTCCATATATTCATCACGATAAGTTTTTGCTAAAACAGAAGCCGCTGCAATACTCAAAAACTTGGAATCTCCTTTTATGATACTTTGGTTCGGAATAGATTTTAGCAATTCGATTTCTGTTGTAGAAAATTGTTTGCCGAAAGTGTTTTTTAAACCCAGTTTTGCATTCAGAGAGCGGTTTCCGTCTACGATAATAAATTCAGGAGTCTGATTTAATTTCAAAATACATTCCTGCATCCCTTTCATAGAAGCATTCAGAATATTTATTTCATCTATTTCTTCAGGGTGCAAATGAGTAACGGCAAAACAAATGGCATTTTCTTCAATGATAGGTTTCAAAGATTCTCTTATTTTTTCGGAGAGTTGTTTACTGTCATTTAAAAAAGAGTGTTCAAATTCAGCAGGCAAAATTACAGCTGCAGCAGTTACCGGACCAGCCAGACAGCCTCTTCCGGCTTCATCGGTCCCAGTTTCAAAAACAAATCCTGAAAAATTTTTCTGAAGCATTTCTTTGAATTTTAAACGACAAATATTATAAAATTTTCTGTAAAAATATACGTTCTCATTCTATTTGCTAAAGCAATCGTATAAATTGATGTGTTTTTTTATTTATACATATTTATAATTTACCTTTGCTTTATCATTTTGTCAAAATCTTTACATACATACCGTTATCAAATGAGAATACTTTTTTTTCTATATCTATTAGTTGTACCATCTTTATTGTTTTCTCAGGGAGGAGCTCCAAAAAAGAGTTTAGATATGAATTCGCAATATTCGAGTATTACGGATACGGTAAAAAAGAAAAAAGCACTTGTAGCTAAAATCGATCAGTATCAAATTGTTACTATAGAACACGATACCACGATTGTAGATACGTCATTAACCTTAAAAAGCGATTACAGACATAACTATTTAAGAAAGGATAACTTTGGGCTTTTGCCTTTTGCGAATATTGGTCAGCCTTACAATACGTTACAATACAGCTTAACTAATTTTTCTCCTTTTCCGGATATAGGTTTTCTTGGAAAGCACTTTGATTATTTATACGCGGAAGAAATTAATTATTACCATGTAGCAACGCCTTTGACCGAATTGTTCTTTAATACAACTATGGGAAAAGGACAAAATGTAGATTCGTTTATTACCCTGAATACTTCTAAAAATCTTAACTTTTTCGGGGCCTACAGAGGATTAAGATCTGAAGGGAAATACATTAACCAGCTTACCAGTGTCGGGAATTTTAGAATCGGGGCAAGTTATAATACCACTGATAAGCGTTATATTTTATATCTGCATTATGCGTATCAGGATATCCTGAATGAAGAGAATGGCGGAATTACAACGCCGGATGATTTTGAAAGCGGAAATCCGGATTATAAGAATCGTCAGCGACTTGAAGTTTACCTTACGGATGCTGAATCTTTCTTAAAAGGGAACAGACTCTTTTTTGACCACGCTTTCAGGGTTAATCCTAAGGAAGCGAGCAATAATTTATACGTTACACATCAGTTCAACTTTGAAAATAAATTTTTTGAATACAAGCAGCCAACCGTTTTGTCAACTGTAGAAGGCAGATCCGTACAAAGGTTTGGGGAGTCTTATGTGACCAGCAATATTAAAGATCAGACTCATTTTGAAAAATTATACAATAAAGTAGGATTGACTTACGAAAACACATTGTTGGGAAAATTTAATTTCTTTATCGATGATTACCGTTCAAATTATAAATATTATCGTATCATTCTTGATAATGACGGGAATGTTGCTGTCAATGATAATTTATACAGAGAAGTTAATAATATTGGAGGGCAATACGAATACCAGAAAAATAAATGGAACGGAACGTTTTTGTTTACAAGATCCATTACAAAAGAAACAATTTCAGATTTAGATGCTAAACTGAAATATAATTTAAATGAAAAAATCCAATTCGATTTTCGTTACCAAAACATAAGCAAACTGCCAAATAACAATTATGAACTTTACCAGAGCAGCTACATCCAGTACAATTGGGGCAATGATTTTAAGAACGAAAAAATCAATTCGTTTAGTGGGAAGATTTACACACCATGGCTTAATGGGGAGGTTCAGTATACTGTTTTAAACGATCATTTGTATTTTGAAGATGTTTCTACAGATGCCCAAAAGGCGGTAAATACCCAAATTATAAATCCGGCACAATACGGCAGTACGATTAATTACCTATCTATTAAAGCAGGAAGAGAATTCAAATTTGGTGATTTCGGTTTCGATAATACACTTTTGTTTCAAAAAGTAACACAGTCAGATCAGATTTTAAATGTTCCTGATTTTGTTACCAGAAACACTTTTTATTATTCGTCTCACTTCTTTAAAAAAGCACTTTATCTTCAGACTGGAATTATTTTTAGTTATTTTACAGAATACTACGGAAATGATTACAATCCGGTTATTGGAGAATTTTTTGTGCAGGATACCAAAAAAATCGGAAACTATCCGGTCTTTGACTTTTTCCTGAATGCAAGAATCCGTCAGACCCGAATTTACTTAAAAGCAGAACATTTTAATTCCGCTTTTTCACAAAGTAATTATTACGCTGCTCCCAATAATCCGTATCGTGATTTCGTGATCCGATTTGGTTTGGTTTGGAATTTCTTTCAATAGGAGTTATCTAAAAGTATAATTAAACTTAAATAAAAAATGGACTTTTCAAATACTATTTTAGAAACCATTGGCAATACACCATTAGTAAAACTGAATAAGGTGGTTGCTGAAATTGATGCTTTGGTACTGGCAAAAGTCGAAACTTTTAATCCCGGGAATTCTGTTAAAGACAGAATGGCCGTGAAAATGGTAGAAGACGCCGAAGCTGACGGACGCTTAAAACCTGGCGGAACCATAATTGAAGGAACATCAGGAAATACCGGAATGGGACTGGCACTTGTGGCTATCATAAAAGGGTATAAACTGATTTGTGTAATTTCAGATAAACAATCCAAAGAAAAAATGGATATTTTGCGTGCCGTAGGTGCCAAAGTAGTCGTTTGTCCTACCGATGTAGAACCAACTGATCCGAGATCGTATTATTCGGTTTCAAAACGTCTGGCCGAAGAAACTCCAAATTCATGGTACGTAAACCAATATGATAATTTATCTAATTCTCTGGCACATTACGAGCAAACCGGCCCTGAAATCTGGAAACAGACAGATGGTAAAATCACTCATTTTGTGGTAGGAGTAGGAACAGGCGGAACAATTTCGGGTGTTGGAAAATATTTAAAAGAGAAAAACCCGAATATTAAAATCTGGGGAATTGATACTTATGGATCCGTTTTTAAAAAATATCATGAAACCGGAATCTTTGATGAGAACGAAATCTACTCATACATCACCGAAGGAATCGGAGAAGATATTTTGCCAAAAAATGTTGACTTTTCGCTAATTGACGGATTTACAAAAGTAACTGATAAGGATGCAGCCGTTTATACCAGAAAAATTGCTCTTGAAGAAGCTATTTTTGTTGGAAACTCAGCAGGAGCTTGCATAAAAGGATTGCTGCAGCTAAAAGAACATTTTAAACCTGATGATGTTGTCGTAGTATTATTTCATGATTCAGGAAGCCGCTACGTAGGTAAAATGTTTAATGATGACTGGATGCGTGAACGTGGTTTTCTGGATGAAAATGTTACAAAAGCAGAAGACGTTATCAAGGACCATATCGATAAAGAACTGATCGTAGTGCGTACAGAAGAACTGGTTTCGCATGCTATCGAGCGTATGCGTAAATACAAAATTTCACAGATTCCGGTAGTGGATATCACGGGTTTTGTAGGTTCTGTGGATGAAACCGATTTGTTCAGAAGTTATGTTGCCGATAAAAATGTTGCAGAAAAGCCAATCAAAGAAGTAATGGGCAAACCATTCCCGATTGTACAATTGGGCACTCCGATTGAAGAAGTTTCGAAGTTGTTTACCAAAGAAAATGATGCTGTTTTGGTTGATTTAAAAAACGGACATCACCATATCATTACCAAATATGATATTATTGGTGCTATAAAATAATAAACCTTCTCATGAAATAAGAAAGGCATACGTTGTAAAAATGTATGCCTTTTGTTTTATCTATTAATTTTTTTCTTCGTTATAATCTGAATCAGGTGTATTCAGTTTATTTTTATTCGGAACGTGATTTGGGCTGTCGTTTATAAATTCTTCAACAGTCTGGGTATTTTTATTCTTTTCAGAATTGATTTTTAAATTCCGAATATTTTCTACCATGTCTTTCTCAGGACAGTTTTCGTTGTCCGGATCATAATTTTTCTCAACCATGATTCTGTATTTTAAAGATTATTCAGTTGATTTTTAGTGTTTGCAGTTCCTCTTTTTAAAGGATAATATAAATTAAAAAACGCTTGTCTATATTCCTTTTATAAAATTTAAATCTTCTGTTATATAATTATTAGGATAAAAACAAAACCCTCAAAGTCAAGACTTTTAAGGGTTTAAAAAAATAACGAAATAGAAATTAAAACTTCATTCGTTGAATCCTGACAGCATTCAAAATAGCTAATAAGGCCACTCCAACATCAGCAAAAACGGCCTCCCACATAGTTGCCAAACCACCGGCCCCCAGAATTAAAACTGCTGCTTTTACAACGAAAGCAAGCACTATGTTTTGCCAGACTATTTTCTTGGTCTGTTTTCCAATATCAATTGCCATCGCTATTTTACTGGGTTTGTCATCCTGAATTACCACATCCGCAGTTTCAATGGCAGCATCGCTTCCGAGTCCGCCCATGGCAATACCAACGTTACTCAAAGCAATAACCGGAGCATCATTTACACCATCGCCAACAAAGGCAACGGTTTCATTTTTAGCCTTTATCTCTTTTACTTTATTGACTTTATCTTCCGGGAGTAAATCGCCAAAAGCATTTGCAATTCCGAGTTTTTGAGCCACAAATTGTACCACTGTATTTTTATCACCGCTAAGCATAGTGGTTTTTACATTCAGGGCTTTTAGTTTTTCAATAGTTATCTGAGCATCTTCTTTAATGCTGTCGGCAATAGTTAAATAGCCGACAAACTTTTTATCATAAGCAACTGCTATCACCGTGTAAACTATCGAATTTGGATTAATATCATAAGGAATAGAAAAACTATCCATCAACTTAAAGTTACCAACCAAAAGACTTTTTCCATTAATGATTGCTTTTAGTCCTTGTCCTGGGATTTCTTCCACTTTTTCGAGTTTAATAGAAGTATCAATTTTTCCCACATATTCATGTATCGCAGTCGCAACGGGATGTGTACTTTGACTTTCCAAAGCATTTACCATTTGCAGCATTTCCTTTTCATCAAATTGTGGATCAAAAACAACTTCCTGTACTTTGAAAACGCCTTCTGTCATGGTTCCTGTTTTGTCCATCACCACATTCTGAATGGTAGCAATTGCATCAAGAAAATTACTGCCTTTGAACAAAATACCATTTTTACTTGCAGCTCCAATTCCACCAAAATAACCTAACGGAATAGAGATCACCAACGCACAAGGACAGGAGATAACCAAAAATATTAAGGCTCGGTAAAGCCAATCTGAAAAAGCATAATCGGCTACGAACAAATAAGGCAGGAACGTAATCAAAACAGCCAGCAGAACTACAATTGGGGTGTAGATTTTAGCAAATTTCCTGATGAATAATTCGGTTGGTGCTTTTTGCGCTGTAGCATTTTGTACCAATTCTAAAATTTTTGAAAGTTTACTGTCGTTATACGCTGCAGTAACTTTTACCTGAGAAACTTTATTCAGGTTAATCATTCCGGCTAAAACAGTTTCTCCTTTAGATTTGGTATCCGGCTTGCTTTCCCCTGTCAAAGCAGCGGTATTGAAGGAAGCAGTATCAGAAATTAATTCTCCATCTAAACCTAATTTTTCGCCTGCTTTCAACTGGATGACATCGCCAATTGTAGCGTCTGAAGCTTTTATGATTTTAGGGTCAGGACCGACTAAAATAGTAACTTCATCCGGCCGTTGATCCAATAAAGATTTAATATTCGTTTTCGCTTTTGTTACTGCCAAAGCCTGAAAAACTTCTCCAACAGAATAAAAAAGCATCACAGCCACCGCTTCGGGATATTCACCAATGGCAAACGCCCCAACAGTAGCAATTACCATCAACAGGAATTCAGAAAAAAGATCTTTATACCTAATACTTTCAATTGCTTCTTTAATAACAGGAAAGCCAACAGGAATATAAGTGACAATATACCAAGCTATTCGTATCCAGTCTCTAAACCAAATTGGTGTAAAATAATTGTCTAAAACTATAGCAATTAACAACAATACCAAAGAAATAATAGAAGGGAGAAACATTTTGAAGGTGCTTTCATTTGCATTATGGCTATGGTCATGTCCCTCATGATCTGTATGCTTTTGTTTTTTGGAAGAACAACCACAATCATGTGTGTCCGTTTGGATACGGATTTTTTGTTCTTCGGTACAACAAGACTCTTTGGTCTCTGCATCATGTTGGTGTGTATGTCCCATGTTTTCAGTGTTTAATGTTCGTGTTCTCCGCCACCTTTTGATTGTGATAACAGATAATAAGCGCCTTTGATCACAATTTTAGCATCAGAAGGGAGTTCTTCAATCAGTTTTACTTCGGTATAGCCCAAATCGGTGGTTCCAACTGCAACTTCAATGGCTTTAAAGTGAATTTCTTTATGAGTTCCTTCTCCTTCCTTATGTGTTTCTTCTTTTTTTGCTGCTTCTTCGTGTCCAGATTCTTCAATATAAATAAAATACTTTTCCCCATTTTTTACAATTGCCTCTTTTGGAAGCGCCGGAACGGTTTGATTCAAAATATTGATATTTGTCGCAACATACATTCCCGGAATTAAATCTTTGGTATTGCCCGGATTGATTTTAGCATGAACAGCAACGGTTTTACTTTCGTTGGAAAATGATTTGTTGATCCCAAATATTTTGCCTTTGATGGTTTTATTCGATTGGTTCGTCAATATGAAATCAACTTCCTGACCAATAGAGATTTTGCCTAAATCCTTTTCGAATACATTCAAATCGAGGTGCATCTGGCTGTTATCAACTACTTCAAACAAAGTTACGCCAGTTTCTGCAAATGTGCCTTTGGTAATGCTAATTTTACCCACATAACCGCTGATTGGAGCGATAATCGGAACCAGAGAAGTACTGCCTTTTGGATTTACATTCAGTGCCTGCAATTTATTTTTGGCTGCCTGTGCTTTTGCTCTTTCTGAAGCGAGTTTTGATTTTACTTCCTGAAACGTTTTTCGCGGATTGACATTTTCTTCACTCAGCGTTTTTTGGCGTTTGAATTCCTGCTCGAGATATTCAATATTTGCCACTGCCGACTGATATTCTTCCTGCATTTCAGAAACCTCGAGATTTTGAATGGTTGCCAAAGTTTTACCCTTTGCTACAAATGTTCCTTCCAAAACAAAAATATCTTTAACTACCCCGCCAATCAGTGTAGAAATATCTGCTCTGTTTTGTGGCGGTACAGCTGTATAACCATTGGCTTTGATGATGGTATTGAGGTTTTTCATTTCAATACTTCCGGTTTCAATTCCGATGGTTTGGGCTTGTTTTTCGGTTAATGCTACTTCGGTTTCTGATTTTTCTTCGGCATGTTCTTCCTCTGTTTTCTTTTCACCGCAGGAAATAAAAAGGAAAAAGGAAAGCAGCAATAGAGTTGTTTTATTAACTATTATATTCTTCATTTTTACGATAAATTAATTGTTAGAAATGGATGGAAACTGCAGCTCTATGGCACTTTGATTGTACAAATGAACTGCTTCGGCATTTTGTTTTTTGATATCAATAGCCTGATTCAGAAAACTGATGTACGACCAATAACTCATATCGCCATTGGCATAGCTTTTTTGAGCCGTATTGATAATTTGGTCCGCATATTCCAACCCTTCGTTTTGATAATATTGTAATGCTTTTTGCTGTTTGTCAAATTCATTCTGCAGTTCTTCTTTTTTCAGTTTCAGCGCTAATTTATTTCTGTCCAACAGCATTTGCGATTGTGAAACACTGATTTCAGATGCTTTGGCTTTAGCCGAATTTACACCGCCAAACAGAGGAATCTGCAAACCCGCCGTAAATCCCTGAAATAAGGATTGGGTGTCAATCGTTTGGGCAAAATAACCAACTCCTAATTTGGGCATTTTCTGTGCTTTAAACACATCGGTTTCTTTTTGGTTAACCAAAATCTGCTGTGAATAATAATCGTTTACCAGATTTTCTGCAACTGAAACTTCAGTCTTAATTGCCGTTTTGTACTGCAAATCAGCAGCTGTATCAGGAATGACGGCATTATCACTTTGTACAAAATACTGTAACTGCTTTTGGTAAATAACCAAATCGTATTCAATCTGTGCCTTGATGGTTTCTATTTCCTTTACTTTGGCTTTGGCACTGATCACTTCAATGTTGCCGCTTTCTCCTGTCTTAAAACGAAGCTCCGCATTCTTAAGAAATTTGGTATAAATGGCATTCAGTTCGTTGTTCAGCTTTTGCAGTTCAACACCGTATAGATATTGATAATAGGATAAAGTCACCGCTTTTTCAATCTCATATTCTGAGATGGCTTTGTTTTTTTCTGCTAATTTTGTCAGTTCTTCCTGCAGCTGTCTGTTGGCTTTCGTTATTTTTCCAATGGGAAAATACTGCTGTACAGAAACGTTATGATCGTAATCGGCACTATTGAACTGCCCGCCCTGATACTGAATCTGCAAAGGATCGGGCTGAAAAGCCGTTTTCTTCAAAGCGTTTTGTTTTTCGATTTCTTTATCGGCTATTTTCAGTGTGGCGTTATTGTTTTTTGCCAATGAAACGGCCTCTTCCAAAGTTACTTTTTGAGTATTTTGAGCAAAAGAAAAAGTGCTTATCAGTAAAACGATTATTGTAATTATTGGCGTTTTCATTGTGTTTTTTCTTTTAATTCTGTTCTCGAATAACAAATAAAGTATTGGCAGTACAATCAGCGTCAGTAATGTTGCGGAAAGTAATCCGCCGATAACCACGGTTGCCAAAGGTTTCTGCACCTCAGCACCACCGCTTGTTGAGAGTGCCATTGGCATAAATCCTAAAGATGCCACAGCGGCCGTCATTAATACGGGGCGTAATCTCGTTTTGGTTCCAATTAAAACGCGCTGCAGCGGATCAGTAATTCCTTCCGTTTTGAGCTGATTGAAATAAGATATCAGTACTATTCCGTTTAAAACAGCAATACCAAACAAGGCAATAAAACCAATTCCTGCCGAAATACTGAAAGGCATACCGCGTAACCAAAGCGCAAAAACGCCTCCAATCGCCGAAAGTGGAATGGCAGTAAAAATCAGTAACGACTGCTTGATGCTGTTGAATGTAAAATACAGCAAAACCATTATCAATCCCAAAGCAATAGGAAGCGCTACCGAAAGTCTTTTGTTGGCTTCAATCAGGTTTTCAAACTGCCCTCCATAAGTAACGTAGTAACCCGCTGGAAGCTTAAAGCTGGTCTGCAGTTTCTCCTGAATTTCTTCGACCACACTTTTGATATCACGACCGCGGACGTTTAAACCAACTGTAATTCGTCGTTTTCCATCTTCACGAGCCACCTGAACAGAACCTTGTTCGTAGCTGATTGACGCTACCTGCGAAAGCGGAATCTGCTGTCCGTTAGGCAGCGGAATAAACAAATTGTTTACATCTGAAATATCTGCCCGATTGTCTTTATTGAGTCGGACTACAATGTCGAAACGCTTGTTTTGCTCATAAATTTTCCCGGCACTTTCTCCGGCAAATGAGGAACGGATAATTTGATTGATATCGCTAATATTCAATCCGTACAGAGCAATTTTGTGATAATCATATTTCACCGTAATTTGAGGCAGTCCCGTTACTTTATCGGCTTTCAAATCACCAATTCCGTCAATGGAACTGATTTTTCCGATAAGTTCTTTTGCTTTGTTGTCTAAAACTTCCAGATCATCACCAAAAATCTTGATGGCGATATCGCTTCTGCTTCCTGTCATCAATTCGTTAAAGCGCATCTGAATAGGCTGTGAAATTTCGATGTTGGCACCTGGAATTGCCTCCATTTCTTCTTTCATCAAATGGGCTAAATCTTCCCAATTATCGGCCGAAACCCATTCACTTTTATCTTTCAGCACAATAATTAAATCACCACTTTCGATAGGCATTGGATCCGTTGGAATCTCACCGCTTCCTATTTTTGATACAATGGTTTTGATTTCAGGGAATTTAGCTTTCAAAATCTTCTCGTATTTAGTGGTTGTTGCTACCATCTGACTCAAAGAACTTCCTGTCATAATCGTGGCATTGATGGCCAAATCGCCTTCTTCTATTGTGGGTATAAATTCACCTCCCATATTTTGAAAAGTAAAGAAAGCTAATGCAAATAGACCTACTGAAACCAAAAGAACCGTTTTTTTCAATTCCAGTGCTTTGTTCAGAATCGGGGTATATTTGCTTTCAAACCAAGCCATCATTCTGTCGCTGAAATTAGTTTTATGCTCCGTCTTTTTGGATAAAAATAATGAAGTCATCATTGGTACATAAGTCAATGAGAGTACGAAAGCTCCGATAATGGCAAATCCAACGGTCATTGCCATGGGTTTGAACATTTTTCCTTCGGTTCCTACTAATGCTAAGATGGGCAGATACACAATCAGAATGATGATTTCTCCAAAAGCAGCGCTGTTTCTGATTTTGGATGCCGATAAATACACTTCGCTGTCCATTTCTTCCTGAGTCAGTTCCTTTTGTCGTTTAAGTTTTGCCAAATGATGCATCGTGGCTTCGACAATAATTACCGCTCCATCGACTATAATTCCGAAATCAATTGCTCCGAGACTCATTAAATTGCCGCTAATGCCAAAATAGTTCATCAGTATCACGGCAAAAAGCATTGATAATGGAATTACCGAAGCAACGATTAATCCGGCACGAAGGTTTCCGAGGAATAATATCAGCACGAATATGACGATTAATGCTCCTTCTACGAGGTTTTTGGTCACCGTTCCAATGGCGTTATCCACCAGTTTTCCTCTGTCAATAAAGGGCTCGGCAACAACGCCTTCGGGCAGGGATTTGTTGATCTGCTCCATTCTTTCTTTTACTCTTTCCACCACAGCACTTGAGTTTTCGCCTTTGAGCATTAGAGCCAATCCACTTACTATTTCACCTTTGCCGTCTTTGGTTGAGGCTCCATAACGCAGGGCAATGCCTTCCCGTACAGTAGCCACATCACGAACCAAAACAGGTGCTCCATTTCGGTTTTTGATTACTACATTCTGCAGATCGGTGATTCCCGATGCTATTCCGACTCCACGGATGAAATACGCATATTCGTCTTTTTCGATATAAGCCCCGCCTGTATTTTGATTGTTTTTTTCTAAAGCTTCAAAAATCTCTGTAATGGTAACTCCCAGACTGTTGAGGGTATTAGGGTCAACGGCGATTTCGTATTGTTTTAGTTTGCCGCCCCAGCTGGTTACTTCGGCAATGCCCTCGACACCCTGCAGCTGAGGAATAATAATCCAGTCCTGAATGGTTCTCAGTTTTACGGCGTCATATTGGTTTTCGTAACCTTTTTTGGCATATACATCATACTGAAAAATTTCGCCAAGGCCTGTCGTAATTGGTGCTAATTCAGGAGAACCGGCATATTTTGGAATGTTTTCTTCAGCTTTTTTTAGTCGTTGAAAAATCTGCTCCCTGGCCCAATAAATATCAGCTTCATCTTTGAAAACAACCGTTACGACCGAAAGCCCGAAACGTGAAATACTTCTCAGCTCAATTACTTTAGGAATGGTTTTTACAGCCTGTTCCAAAGGATAAGTGATTAACTGCTCGACTTCCTGACTGGCAAGAGTAGGAGCGGTGGTAATAATTTGTACCTGATTATTGGTCACATCAGGTAAGGCATCCAGCGGTAATTGCTTGATGGAATAACTGCCCCAGGCCAAAAGCACAAGGGTAAAAAGCAGTATAACGAATTTATTCTTTATACTGAATTGTATAATCTTGTCTAACATTTGAAAAATGTATAATGTATTAGAAATAGGCAAATAGAATATTTGCCATTGTTCGTGCCAAAGCACAGCTTTCTAACCCGAAATTACCCGGGCATCATTATACTATTTGAGGCGGCTGCCAGATACTTCCACAGAAACTGGAAGAAAGAATAGATTGGTAGGTTGGCAATTGTTTTTTGATACCTTTAGAAAGTATTGGAAAATCTATTGCTACAGGTTGTGAATAACTTGCCATTTGTGAACCGCAGCAACTGCAGATACAAAAAGGTGAACACAAATCATTTTCTTTATTGTGTGAATGATTATCATGCTTTGATGCCAATTCAGCTTTTTTTTGTGTAAAACTATTTGCCTCCATGTCCGCACAAGGCATACATGAAAGTATCAGGATAAGGATTGATAATATGGCGTTTGTAAGTTTCACAAGTGTAAAAATAGGATTTTTATCCTTAACAGATTATTTGAAATGAATATTTGTAAATAGTTAATAAGGAAATTGAAAAATAAGTGCCAGCTGAGTCCGCTCGGCTTCGTTCAGGATAAACTTTAGTCTAAGCCCTTTTCGTTTTATAAGCCTTCGACTCCGCTCAGGGTGGCACTTAAACTTTAATTACATCCAACGGGTTAGTAATATAAAAACAAAACCCTTACGAAAGGGTAAAGGTTTTGCACATTAAACTAAAAATAAACTTAAACTATAAACTATCTTTCAGGTAAAACTGCTTTACCGTTAATTTTAAATCGTCCGTTTTGGGTGTCGTCAGAACCGTCAGGCTGTTTTCCACCTGCTGAAAGGGTAAACCATCCCGGTTCAATTACCCTTTGTCCTTTATTGTTTATCAATGACAATTGTCTTGGACTTATGGTAAAACGAACCGTTTTTGATTCTCCTTTTTTCAGGCTGATGCGCTCGAAACCTTCCAGTTGAATTATCGGACGGGGTGTCGACGCTTTTTCATCTTTTAAATACAATTCAACTACCTCATCTCCGTCACGTTCGCCGATATTGGTTACATCAACCGAAACTTCAAAATCTTTTTCAGAAGACGGACTCGCCGGGAATTTTAAATTGCTGTACTTAAATTTGGTATAGCTTAAACCAAATCCAAATGGATACAATGGTTTTTTATCAAAATAACGATACGTACGGCCTTTCATATTATAATTTTCGAAAGCCGGAAGCTGATCAACCGATTTATAATAAGTCACCGGAAGTCGCCCAGCTGGATTGTAGTCACCAAAAAGTACATCTGCAATTGCATTACCGCCTTGCTGCCCCGGATATCCTGCGGTTAAGATTGCAGGTACATTATCGTTGGCCCAATTGATTGAAAGTGCGCTTCCGTTTATTAAAACCAGAATTACTGGTTTTCCGGTTGCAATCATCGCTTTCATAAGCTCTTCCTGATTAGCGGGTAAGTTAAGGCTCGTACGGTCTCCACCTTCAAAACCATCTGCTTCTACCTTCATTTCTTCTCCTTCAAGGCGTTCATTTAAACCCAAAACCAATACCACAGCGTCTGCCTGATTTGCTGTCTGAACAGCTTCCTGTAATATGTTTTCTTCCGGTTCAGCCCATAAAAGCTGTGCTATTGCATCACCGTAGAAATTTTGGTATTTAACCTCGATTTTATATTTTTTTCCGGCTTCTAATTGAATTTTTTGTGGACGAATGCGCGGGTGGTGATTGTTTTTTCCTCCGGTATTTTTTCCGCCTTCAATTTCCACAGTCATAAAAGGTTTTGACCATTCGGTGATATTGTAAGTTCCGGATTTTGGAGCTACAAGATAACCAGTCCATCGCACACTGTAATTACCCATTTTCATACGGGAATCCGGTGTGTCGATATCCCAGTGAAAATCAATATTGTCATCTGTACGGGTAAAAAGCGGTTTCCCTTCCCATTTAGAATTGTCAAAATATTCGGCTGTTAAGCCTTGTGTACCGTTTTCATTCTGAAAATAAATGGACGGAATGACTTTCATGGCTGGGACTCCTTTTGCCAGATCGGTTCCTTTTGCGTATAAAACCTTGGTGTTAGGTTCCAACTTGTTCTGGATTCCTTTTAATACAGAAACCGGATTGCTCGGAATACCGCTGTAATTACCCCATAAGGACTGCACATCGTTGGCATTCGGTCCAATTACGGCAATAGTTTTGATGTTTTTTGAAAGAGGAAGTGTCTGATTTTGGTTTTTCAAAAGCACAATACTTTTTTGAGAAGCCACACGCGCCAGATAATCATGAGCAGAGTTGTTGTTTGCCGAATACGGAATCTGAGCATAAGGCACAATTTCCTCCGGATCGAACATCCCTAATTTGAAACGGGCGGTGAACAAACGTTTTAAAGTAATGTCAATATCAGCTTCAGTAAGTAATTTACGGTCAAGAGCTTCTTTTAATGATTTATAACTGCTTCCGCATTCCAAATCCAGGCCTTCCTTTACAGCAAGTGCGGAGGCAGTAGCAGCATCACTGGTAATTTTATGGTGTTTCCAGATATCGGTAACAGCACCGCAGTCTGATACGATATAACCATTAAATCCCCACACATTTCGAAGAATATTGAACAGAAACGGGCTGGCACTTGCAGACTCACCTCTAAAACGGTTATAAGCACCCATTACAGAATATACATGCCCCTCTTTTACCAAAGTACGAAAGGCAGGAAGATAAGTTTCATAAAGATCGATATCACTGGTTTCTGCATTGAACTCGTGGCGTGACGGTTCAGGACCTGAGTGAACAGCGAAGTGTTTAGCGGTAGCAATAACTTTCAGGTATTTTTCATTCGTACCCTGAAGACCGTTTACGAAATTAAGTCCTAACTGGCCGGTAAGAAACGGATCTTCACCATACGTTTCGTGTCCGCGTCCCCATCGCGGATCACGAAAAATATTGATGTTCGGTGACCAAAATGTTAATCCCTGATACATGCCGTGTTGGCCTCTTCTTAAATATTCGTGATGTTTGGCACGTGCTTCATCAGAAATGGCACTGGCTACATCAAAAATTAACTGACGGTCCCACGAAGAGGCGATTGAAATTGATTGTGGAAAAACCGTTGCGTATCCTGCACGGGCAACACCGTGTAGTGATTCGTTCCACCAGTTGTATTCGGGTACACCAAGGCGTTCAATAGCTGGTGAAGAATCCATCAGCTGGCTGATTTTTTCATCGACAGTCATTCTTGATACTAGATCGTTGACACGCTGCTCAGTCGTTAGATTAGGATTATTGAATGGAAACTTTTCCTGCGCATAAGTGTTTAGTGCCAGAAAGTGCAGCACAAACATGAGACGATATACTTTTCTCATAGAGGTCTTTTGAAAATATTTTGGTTGATAGTTAATTAATTCAAGTTGCTAGTTAATTGATTTGTTTAATTGGAGTCCAAACACAAACAGAGTTAACTTTATTAGAAAACCTTCAAGTGTAACTGCATGTATTGTTCTAGGAAACATTTTCTTGATGT